>CAIMSP010000069.1 GCA_903844215.1 uncultured beta proteobacterium
CGCAGCTTGGTCTCGTCCATATTGATCACCATCCTTGGATGATCAAGCCATCAGCTCAACTGCGAATCAGCTCCCTCAGGCTCATTTCTGGTTGGAAATACGTGCCCCCGTCAGGCTCATACCACGTTGGACAAGGCTAGTATTTGCAGAGTTATACAATATATTGTATAGTTGGCCCGATGATCAATCCCAAGCCTGTTCAGTTTCGGGGTGCTTCCCTTGATGGTCTGAGATCCTTTCCCCCGGTCGCCCGGCGCGAGGCAGGGCACCAGATTGATCGGGTGCAGCACGGCCAGGAGCCCGACGATTGGAAGCCGATGCCGACGATTGGGCGAGGGGTGCGGGAAATTCGACTTCGGGCTATTTCCGGCACATTCCGAGTCGTTTATGTGGCAAAGTTCACCGATGCGGTCTATGTGCTTCACTGCTTTCAAAAGAAGACGCCCAAGACCAGCAAACCGGATTTGGACTTGGCCGAGAGCCGTTACCGCGATCTGATAAGGGAGTTGGGAAAATGAGTAATGAACGATTCGCCAGCGTGTGGGATGCCATCGAGGACACTCCCGAAGAAGCCGAAAACATGAAGCTTCGTTCAGCCTTAATGATGGCACTTAAAGAGCATTTGACCAGAGCCAGTGTGAGCCAGGCGGAAGCGGCCAAACTGTTGGGCGTTACGCAACCGCGTGTCTCTGATTTGATGCGTGGCAAGATCAACCTGTTCGGCTTGGATGCCCTTGTGAACATGGCCGTGGCCTGCGGTTTGCACGTCGAAATGCGTGTGCTGCAAGCCGCGTAACTTGAAATATGCTTGCTAAGAATATTTCGCTTCCCGAAGCACTCAAGTCCTTCGTCGACGAACATGTCAATCAGGGCGGCTATGGCACAAGCAGCGACTATGTGCGCGAACTGATTCGCAAGGATCAGGAGCGGATGCAATTGCGCGGGATGTTGTTGGCAGGCGCATCGTCTGCTGCAGCGGCCACGGCCAATGAGGCCTACTTTGATGGTTTGCGTGAGCGCGTGCGCAAGGTGGCCAAGGCTGGCGCGTCGAGGTGAAAACCAAACCCGTCGTTCCCAGGTCTCTGGCCAACCGGGACGTCGACGACGCCATTGAGTACGACTTGAACGAAGGCGCTGAGCAGGCTGCGCTGGGATTTCTTGACGCGCTGGAGCAAGCCTACGCCCACATCGGCCGCTATCCAGCGACGGGTTCGCCGAGATACGCCCACGATCTCAATCTGCCGGGACTGCTTTCTTGGCCGCTGACAAGATTTCCGCACATCGTGTTCTATCTCGAGCGCCCAGAGTACACCGATGTGTGGCGCGGGCTGCACGCAAGCCGGAACATCCCTGTGTGGATGCACGACCCCGACGTCATCTGAGCCATGGTCAAGTTCCCTAGGCCGTGGCGCACGGTCGGGTGTGATACGCGCAGGCGGTCGGAGGCGCCATCTTGCCGCAATCAAATTAAATCACTAAGATTAGGTTCGATTGAAATGGAGGCCGACGATGAATACGAAAGTGCTAACTGCCCACGTGCCGCTACCACTGGCCAGAAAAATTGACGACTTGGCCGCGCGACTGGATCGCCCGCGGGCTTGGATCGTCAAGCAGGCTCTGGCCGCATGGGTGGGTGAGGAAGAAGAACGCCACCGATTGACCTTGGAGGGGATGGCAGATGTGAGCGCCGGTCGAGTCGTTGACCAGGCGGACGTGGAGGCTTGGGCGGCGAGTTTGGCGATGGAGCACCCGTTGCCTGTGCCCCGTCGATGAAACTGAAGTGGTCCAACGAAGCCGTAGCCGATGTTGCGCGGCTCCACGACTTTTTGGCCAAGGTGAATCCGATCGCCGCCGCGCGCGCGGCACAAACATTGACGTTGGCACCCAGGCAGCTACTCGATCGCCCGCAAGTCGGTCGGCAACTGGATCAGTATCTGCCACGCGATGTGCGACGCATCATCGTCGGAAACTACGAAATGCGATACGAACGGGTCGAGTCAACGGTCTATATCTTGCGGGTTTGGCACACACGGGAAGAGCGCTGACTGACCCTACCCATCCGGGCGTGCGCATCCCCTACCAGGCTTGACTTGGCGGCGAACGCTTGTCGCCTATCCAAGTAAACCCCCGTGTCAGCATGAAGCTTGCTCTGCTAGCATCCGTCATCCTTTCTTTCTGGTCTGCATGTTCGTTTTCATTCTTCGCCGCCTGCTCCAGGCCTCGGTGGTCATGGTCAGCGTGGCCTTCATCGCCTTCTTGCTGTTCCAGTACGTCGGCGATCCTGTGGTGTTTCTGCTGGGGCAGGACGCGCGCCCGGACCAGATCGCGCAACTGCGCTCCGATTTGGGGCTGGACCAGCCTTTTTTCATCCAGTTCTGGCATTTCCTGACGAACGCGGTGCAGGGTGAGTTTGGCCTGAGCCTGCGCCAGGGCGCCAAGGTGTCGCGCCTGCTGGGCGAGCGTTTTCCGGCGACGATGGAACTGGCGCTGATGGCCGCGTTGCTGGCCTTGCTGCTGGGCGTGCCGATGGGCGTGTACGCGGCGCTGCGCCGTGGCAGCTTCATGAGCCAGGTGCTGATGACGCTGTCGCTGCTGGGGGTGTCGCTGCCGACTTTTCTGATCGGCATTCTGCTGATTCTGGTGTTCACCGTGGGCCTGGGCTGGTTCCCCAGCTTTGGCCGGGGCGACACGGTGCAGTTGGGCGGCTGGAGCACGGGGCTGCTCACGCTGGATGGCTGGCACCACATCGTGCTGCCGGCGCTGACGCTGGCGGTGTTCCAGTTGGCGCTGATCATGCGCCTGGTGCGCGCCGAAATGCTCGAAGTGCTGCGCACCGATTACATCCGCTTTGCCCGCGCGCGCGGCCTGTCCGATCGGATTATCCACTTTGGCCATGCGCTCAAGAACACCCTGGTGCCGGTGATTACCATCACCGGCTTGCAGTTGGGCGCGCTGATCGCCTTTGCCATCATCACCGAAACCGTTTTTCAGTGGCCTGGCATGGGCCTGCTGTTCATCCAGTCGGTGAGCTTTGCCGACATTCCGGTGATGGCAGCCTACCTGTGCCTGATCGCGCTGATCTTTGTGGCGATCAATCTGGTGGTGGATCTGTTGTATTTCGTGGTGGACCCGCGCCTGCGCCTGGACGGCGCGGGCGGACATTGAGCGAGGGAAGAACATGACTGCCATGAGCTACAGCGCGCAGGGTCGGGCCTTCGCCCACATCGCCGCCTTTCATCCCGAGCTGACCGCGCTGCGGCGCGATCTGCATGCCCATCCGGAGCTGGGATTCGAGGAGCGCTACACGGCCCAGCGCGTGGCCCAGGCGCTGCAGTTGTGCGGCGTGGACGAGGTTCATACCGGCATCGGCAAGACCGGCGTGGTGGGCGTGATCCGGGGCCGTGGCCCGGTCAGCGACGCGTCCCAACCGGCGATGATCGGCCTGCGCGCCGACATGGATGCCTTGCCCATGACCGAGCACAACGACTTTGATTGGAAGTCACGCCAGGGCGGCCTGATGCACGCCTGTGGCCACGACGGCCACACCGCCATGCTGGTGGGTGCGGCGCGCTATCTGGCCGAAACGCGGCGCTTTAGCGGCACCGCGGTGCTGATCTTCCAACCGGGCGAGGAGGGCTATGCGGGCGCGCGCGCGATGATTGAAGACGGCCTGTTCGAGCGCTTCCCGGTGCGCTGCGTGTACGCCATGCACAACTGGCCGCAACTGCCCTCGGGCATGATCGGTCTGCGCCCCGGTCCGATGATGGCGGCGGCGGATCGGATCACCATCGAGATCTCCGGGCGCGGTGGCCACGGCGCGCACGCCTACCAGACCATCGACTCGGTGCTGGTGGCGGCGCACATCATCACCGCCGTGCAAAGCATCGTGTCGCGCAACGTCAAGGCGGTGGACAGCGCCGTCATCAGCATCTGCGCGGTGCAGGCCGGCGACGCCTCGGCCATGAGCGTGATTCCGGGCAGCGCCACCTTGGTGGGCACGGTGCGCAGCTTCAATCCCCAGGTGCAGGACCTGGTGGAGCAGCGCCTGAGCGCGATGTGTTCGGCCATCGCTCAGGGCTTTGGCGCCAGCGCCACGGTGCGCTACGAGCGCCTGTACCCGGCCACCATCAACAGCACGCCCGAGGCCCAGTTCGCCGCCGACGTGGCGCAGTCGCTGGTGGGCGCCGACAAGGTGGTGCGCGACCTGGAGCCGAGCATGGGGGCGGAAGACTTCTCCTTCATGCTGCAGGCCAAGCCCGGCGCCTATTTGCGCCTCGGGCAAAGCGCTGGCGCGGGCCCCACGAGCTGCGGCCTGCACAATAGCCGCTACGATTTCAACGACGAGGTGTTGCCGCTGGGCTCGGCGATGCACGCCAGTCTGGTGGAACAAGCCCTGCCCGTTCACGATGAATCCCTTCGTTTTTTTAAGGAGACCTGATGTACCCCACTCACAAACTGCGCTTCGCGCTCACCGCTGCGGCCCTGGCGGCGGCCAGTTTCACGGCCAGCGCGATCACCTTGAGGGTGGCGAACCAGGGCGACGCGCTGTCGCTGGACCCGCATTCGCTGAACGAGTCGCTGCAGCTGTCCGTGGTGGGCAATGTGTACGAGCCGCTGGTGACGCGCGGTCGCGACTTCAAGATCGCCGCCGCACTGGCCACCGACTGGAAGCAGACCTCGCCCACGGTGTGGCGCTTCAATCTGCGCAAGGGGGTGAAGTTCCATGACGGCACGCCGTTCACCGCAGACGATGTGATCTTCAGCTACGAGCGCGCCAAGGGCGACGGCTCGGACATGAAGAGCTATGTGGGACAGGTCAAGGAGATCAAGAAGTTCAACGACCATGCGCTTGACTTTGTGCTCACCGCGCCGTTCCCGATCCTGCCCGAAATGCTCACCGGCTGGTTCATCATGAGCAAGAAGTGGTGCGAAACGAACCAGGCCGCGAAACCGGTGGATCGACGCAAGGGGATTGAAAACGCGGCCTCCTTCCATGCCAATGGCACGGGTCCGTTTCGGGTGCGCGAGCGCCAGCCCGGCGTGCGCACCTCGTTCGTGCGCAACGGCAGCTACTGGGGCAAGATCGACGGCAATGTGGACGACGTGATCTTCACGCCCATCGGCAACGACAGCACGCGCGTGGCCGCGCTGTTGTCGGGCGAGGTGGACATCATGGAGCCCGTGCCGGTGCAGGACGTGGAGCGCATCAAGGCCAACCCCGGATTCAAACTGCTGCAAGGGCCGGAACTGCGCGTGATCTTCTTGGGCATGGACCAAAAGCGCGACGAGCTGCAGTTCTCCAACATCAAGGGCAAGAACCCGTTCAAGGACAAGCGCGTGCGCCAGGCCTTCTTCCAGGCGATCGACATCGACGGCATCGACAAGACCGTGATGCGGGGAGCGGCCACACCGGTGGCGCTGATGCTGCCGCCGCAGGTCAAGGGCTTTGCCCCGGAGCTGGCCAAGCGCCTGCCATACGACCCGGTGGCAGCGAAAAAGCTGCTGGCCGACGCGGGTTATCCGGCCGGCTTTGAAGTCAAGATGAATTGCCCGAACGACCGCTACGTGAACGACGCGGCGATCTGCCAGGCCGTGGCCGCGAACCTGGCCAAGATCGGCGTCAAGATCAACCTCGAAGCCGAGACCAAGGGCACCTACTTTCCGAAGATCCTGCGCCGCGACACCAGCTTTTACATGCTCGGCTGGACGGCGACCACGGTGGACGCGCACAACGTGCTCTACCCGATCATGGCGAGCCCGGGCGAGGGCGGTCAGGGCCAGTTCAACCTGGGTGCTTACAGCAATGCCCGCGTGGACGAGTTGACGGCGAAGATCGCCTCCGAGACCGACGACAAGAAGCGCAACGAGTTGATTCGCGAGGCCATGAAGATCCATCAGGACGACGTGGGCCACATCCCCTTGCACCAGCAGGCGCTGAACTGGGCGGTGAAGAAGAACATCGACCTGGTGCAGCGGCCGGACAACTACATGCCCTGGATGTACGTCAAGGTTGGCAAGTAATTCGCCGATGAAAGCCTGGGCCGCACGTCTTCACTTTCGCTTCTGGGACAGCGACCTGGGCCACAGCTTTCGCAACTCGCCGCTGGCGATGGCTGCGGCTGCGGTGGCGCTGGTGTGCATCTTCGCTTCGGTCTTTGCCGGCTGGGTGGCGCCACACAACCCGTTTGATCTGGCGACGCTCGAATTGAGCGATGCGCGCCTGCCCACGGCCTGGATGACGGGCGGCAGCCGCAACTACCTGCTGGGCACCGACGACCAGGGGCGCGACATTTTCTCGGCGCTGATGTACGGCGCGCGCATCTCCTTGGCCGTGGGTTTTTCTTCGGTGCTGCTGTCGGCGGCGATCGGCGTGAGCCTGGGCTTGCTCGCCGGTTTCCTGGGCGGCTGGGTCGATTCGGCGCTGATGCGGTTGTGCGATGTGATGTTGTCGTTCCCGGCGATTCTGGTGGCGCTGCTGATTGCCGGCGTGGGCCGCGCGCTGTTTCCCAACGCCCAGGAATCGGTCGCCTTTGGCGTGCTGGTGCTGGCGATCACGCTCACCGGCTGGGTGCAATATGCGCGCACGGTGCGCGGCTCCACGCTGGTGGAGCGGCACAAGGAGTACGTGCTGGCGGCGCGCGTGACCGGGGTCTCGAGCCTGCGCATCATGCGCCGCCACGTGCTGCCCAATGTGCTGGGACCGGTGCTGGTGCTGGCCACGATCCAGGTCGCCACGGCCATCATCACCGAAGCCACGCTGTCGTTTCTGGGCGTGGGCGCGCCGCCGACGTCGCCCTCGCTGGGCACGCTGATCCAGATCGGCAACAAGTATCTTTTTTCCGGCGAATGGTGGATCACCGTGTTCCCCGGCGGCATGCTGGTGCTGATCGCGCTGAGCGTGAACCTGCTGGGCGACTGGCTGCGCGACGCGCTCAATCCGAGGCTCAAGGGATGACTCAGGCGCTGCTGCAAGTGAAGGATCTGGTGGTCGAATTCACCGGTCGGCGCGGGACACTGCGCGCGCTCGACCAGGTGTCGTTCGACATTGCTCCGGGCGAAATCCTGGGCGTGGTGGGCGAGTCGGGCGCGGGCAAGTCGCTCACGGGCGCGGCCATCATCGGCCTGATCGAGGCGCCCGGTCGCATCGCCTCGGGCCAGATCGTGCTGCAGGGGCAGCGCATCGACAACCTGGGCCCGGAGCAGCTGCGCCACATCCGCGGGCGCAAGATCGGCGCGATCTTTCAGGACCCGCTGACCTCGCTCAATCCGCTGTACACCATCGGCCAGCAACTCACGCAGACGATTCTGACGCACCTGCCGCTGACGCCGGCACAGGCGCGCGAGCGTGCGATTCAGTTGCTCGAAGACACCGGCATCGCTGCGGCGGCGCAGCGCCTGCACCACTACCCGCACCAGTTCTCCGGCGGCATGCGCCAGCGCGTGGTGATCGCCCTGGCCCTGGCGGCCGAGCCGCAACTGATCGTGGCCGATGAGCCCACGACGGCGCTGGACGTGTCGATCCAGGCGCAGATCATCACCCTGCTCAAGCGCGTGTGCCGCCAGCATGGCACGGCCGTGATGCTGATCACGCACGACATGGGCGTGATCGCCGAGACCTGCGACCGCGTGGCCGTGCTGTACGCGGGCCGGGTGGCCGAGATCGGTCCGGTGCGCGAGGTGATTCACCACAGCGCCCATCCCTACACGGCGGGCCTGATGGCCGCCATTCCCGACATCACCCAGGATCTGGAACAGCTCTATCAGATCGACGGCGCGATGCCGCGCCTGGATGCGATTCCCCCGGGTTGCGCCTTTCATCCACGCTGCGCACACGGCCAGCGCGACGACTGCCGCCAGCAGCGCCCCGAGCTGATGGCCGCAGGGGCGACGCGCGCCGCGTGCTGGCTGCACCAGGGAGCGCCGTCATGAGTTCGCCACTGGTGCAGGTGCAGGATCTGGCCAAGACCTTCGATGTGTCCGCGCCCTGGCTTAACCGCGTGCTCGAGGGCAAGCCACGGCTGCTGCTGCACGCGGTCGATGGTGTGAGCTTCGAGATCGAACGCGGCAAGACGCTGGCGTTGGTGGGCGAGTCGGGCTGTGGCAAGAGCACGGTCGCGCGCCTGCTGGTGGGGCTGTACCAGCCCAGTCGCGGCCAGGTGCAGTTTGCTGGACAGGACCTGCACGCCGGGCTCAAGGGGGGCGACAGCGGCGCGCTGCGCCGACGCATCCAGATGATTTTTCAGGACCCCTACGCCAGCCTGAACCCGCGCTGGCGCGTGCACGACATCGTGGCCGAACCCTTGAGCGAGCAAGGCCTGGTGTCCGACGCCCTCGAGCTCTCGGCCAGGGTGGCGCAGTTGCTGGTTTCGGTCGGACTGAGTGAGTTGGACGGAGCCAAGTACCCGCACCAATTCTCGGGCGGCCAGCGCCAGCGCATTTCCATCGCCCGCGCCCTGGCCACGAACCCCGAGTTTCTGGTGTGCGACGAGCCGACATCGGCGCTGGACGTGAGCGTGCAGGCGCAGGTGCTCAACATCATGAAGGAACTGCAGCGGCGCCTGGGGCTGACCTATTTGTTCATCTCGCACAACCTGGCGGTGGTGCGCCACATGAGCGACGCCGTGGGCGTGATGTACCTGGGGCGGCTGGTGGAGCTGGCGGACAAGCAAGCGCTGTTTGCCCGGCCGCGCCACCCCTACACCCGCATGCTGCTGGACGCGATCCCGAAACTGCACGACACCGGGCGCGAGCGCACGCCGGTGCAGGGCGAAGTGCCCAACCCCTTGCAGCCGCCCGCGGGTTGCGCCTTTCATCCGCGCTGTCCGCACGCGAATGCGCGCTGCGCCGCCGAGCGTCCCGAGTTGTTGACCCTAGGCGGTGCGCGTATTGCCTGCCACGCGGTGCAAGAGCAGCGCATCCCCTTCGCCTGACGGCGCGCGCGGCGCAGCAGGTACCAGCCAGTGACGTTCTTTTCTACGGGGAATCCCCTGTAGAAAAGTAACACCAATCGAATACCATTCGCTGCGTCGCGAACCGGGTTCGCTTCGGATTCCCCCAAACTTCGGAGACAAGCATGAAATCATTCCCATCCAAGCTGCGTCGCGCCTCGCTGTTGGCGCTGGCGCTGGCCTGCGTTCCCGGCATCGCGCTGACCCAGACCAAGCAGTTGTTCCTCTACAGCTGGGCCAACTATGTCCCGCCGGCCCTGCTCAAGCGCTTCGAGGCCGAGACCGGCATCAAGGTGAATCTGGATGTGTACGACAGCAACGAAACCATGCTGGCCAAATTGCAGGCCGGCGGCGGTGGCTACGACATCGTCATTCCCAGCGACTCCGTGCTCAGCACCATGATCAAGTCGGGTCTGTTGGCCAAGGTTGACGCGGGCAAGATGAGCAACCACAAGAACGTGCTGGCGCCGCACGATCGTCCGCCAGCGGACCCGAATGCCGACTACTCGGTGCCCTATACCTGGGGTTCCACCGGCTTCACTTACGACTCGGCCAAGGTGCCAGGCGGCAAGCTCACCGACTCGTGGAAGGAATTCTTCGAGCCGCGCCCCGAGGTCGCCGGCAAGATCGCCGCCATGGCGAATCAGGGCGAGATGTTTACCGCCGCCGCGCACTACCTGAGCATCGACACCTGCACCGAGAACCCGGCCGACGCGCAGCGCATCCTGGACCTGCTGCAAAAGCAAAAGCCCAGCGTGAAGATCTATTCCTCGACCGGCACCATTGGCCGCATGGCCGCCGGTGAAGTGACGATGCACCATCAGTGGAACGGCGCCTCGTACAAGTCGGGTCTAAAGCTGGCCACGGCGGTCTTCGTGTACCCGAAGGAAGGCATGAACCTGTGGAGCGACTACTTCGTCGTTCCCAAGGGCGCGCCCAACATCGAAAGCGCCAAGACCTTCATGAACTGGATGATGGAGCCGAAGAACGCCGCCGAAGCGTCGAACTTCAATGGCTACAACAACGCCATCAAGGGTTCCGCCGCCTTCATGGAGCCGGGCCTGGCCGCGAGCCCGGCGATCAACCCGCCCGAGGCGATGCGCGCGCGTTTTCGCCCGGTGAAGGATTGCTCGGTCAAGGCGCGCGAGTTGCGCGATGGCGTCTGGACGCGCTTGAATCGCTGAGCCCTTGGAGACGCAAACGGCCATCGCCATCGCCGGCGTTCGCAAGACCTTTGCCGGTTCCCCTCAGCCCGCGCTCGATGGGGTGACGCTGGACATTCGCAAGAACGAGTTCTTCACGCTGCTGGGTCCGTCGGGCTGCGGCAAGACCACGTTGCTGCGCATGATCGCCGGCTTTGAAAATCCGGACGCCGGAACGATTGCACTGGACGGCGTCGCCATGGGGCGCACGCCGCCCAACCAGCGCCCGGTGAACACCGTGTTCCAGAGCTACGCGCTGTTTCCGCACATGAGCGTGGCGCAGAACATCGCGTTTGCGCTGGAGATGCTGGGGCGTCCGCGCGACGCCATCCGTGCCCGTGTGGCCGAGATGATTCGCTTGCTGCGGCTCGAAGGCCTGGGCGAGCGGCGCCCGGCGCAACTCTCCGGCGGGCAGCAGCAGCGCGTGGCGCTGGGTCGCGCGCTGGCGCCCGAACCCAAGGTGCTGCTGCTGGACGAACCGCTGTCGGCGCTGGACCTGAAGCTGCGCAAGGAAATGCAGGTCGAGTTGAAACGGCTGCAACTGGCCACGGGTATCACCTTCGTCTTCGTCACGCACGACCAGGAGGAAGCGCTGCGCATGTCGGACCGGATTGCGGTGATGCGCGACGGGCAGTTGATGCAGGTCGGCAAGTCGGTGGACATCTACCAGCGCCCGGCCAACCTGTTCGTCGCCGGGTTCATCGGCGACGCGAATTTTCTGGCCGCGACCTGTGTGGCGCGCAACGCCCAAGGCGCGCGCTTTCGCCTGGCCTGTGGTGGCGACGAGGTGGTTGAAATCGAGCTGCAGGACGCGCCCGGTATCGAGGTCGGCGCGGCCGCGACGCTGGTGGTTCGGCCCGAGCGCATCAGCCTGGTGGCGCCCGAGTCCGCGCTGCTGCGCGGCGCCGTGCCGGAGGTGATCTACAGCGGCAGCGATCTGATGTTGCATGCCCGACTGGCCGATGGCAGTCTGCTGCGCGTGCGCCAAAGCGGCGTCGTCGCTGCGCCCTCGCTGATCGCGGGCCGGGCCGGATTTGCCTTTTCCAACGACGCCGTGCAGGCGTTTGCGGCATGAGTTCGGTGCGGCCGCGCGAGCTCGCGCTGACCGCGCCCGCGGCGCTGTATCTGGCGCTCTTCATGATCGCGCCCTTGCTGCTGATGCTCTACGTGTCGCTGCTCGAGCGCGCGCCCTTTGGCGGCGTGATCTGGGGCAGCTTCACGCCGATCGCTTATGAAAAGCTGCTGTTCGAACGCGACCTGGCGGGGCAGTTGGACTTCAATGGCGACTACCTCGCGATCTTTGCGCGTTCGTTTCGCCTGGCGGCGCTCACGACCGCGCTCACGCTGGCGATCAGCCTGCCCACGGCGCTGTACATGACGACGTTGTCCAGAGCGCGCGCGGCCTTCATCCTGTTTCTGGTGACGGTGCCGTTCTGGACCAATCTGCTGGTGCGCAATTTCGCCTGGATCCTGATCCTGCGCAACGGCGGAACGCTGGACCAGAGCCTGCAGTGGCTGGGTCTGGCGAGCGCATCGCTGGACATCCTGTACACGCCCTTGGCCACCGGCATCGGCCTGACGTATTCGTTTTTGCCGTTCATGATTTTGCCCACCTACGTGGCGCTGGAGCGCATCGACAAGCGCCTCATCGAGGCCGCGTTCGACCTGGGCGCAGATCGCTGGCGCGTGCTCACGCGCATCGTTTTTCCGCTCGCCATGCCGGGCATCCTGGCGGGCGCGGTGCTGGTCTTCGTGCCCTGCCTGGGGGCTTACGTCAGCCCGGAACTGCTGGGTGGCGGCAAGTCGATGATGATCGGCAATCTGGTGCAGTCGCAGTTCGGTGCCTCGCGCAACTGGCCCTTCGGCGCGGCGCTGGCGCTGGTGTTGGTGGCCGTGCTGCTGGCGTGCCTGCTGCTGGCGCGCTGGCTGCAGGGGCGACGGGAGCGCAGCCCATGAGTGCGCCGCGGCGCGAAAAAAACCTGCTCAGCGGCGCTGGTGATGCGCTCGTCGCCACGCTGGCGCTGGTCTTTCTCTATTTGCCCATCGTCACGCTGGTGGCGCTGTCCTTCAATGAGAACGACCTGACCACCATCTGGAGCGGCTTTAGCCTCAAGTGGTACGCCGCCGTTCTGGACAATGGCGACATCCTGCATGCCACGAAGAACTCCTTGCTCGCCGCCACCGTGGCCACCGTGCTGGCCAGCATGGCGGCCACGGCGGCGGCGCTGGGCGTGGTGCGTTCCAGCTCGGCGCACCGGGGCGCGGTCGAAGGGCTGGTCAGCCTGCCGCTGCTGGTGCCCGAGATCGTCACGGCGGTGGCGCTGTTGATGCTGTTCGTGCTGGCGGGCATGCCGCTGGGCCTGTGGTCGGTGATCCTGGCGCACACCGTTTTTTGCATTCCCTTTGCCTACTACCCGATCCGCTCGCGTCTGGCCGGCCTGGACCCGGCGCTGATCGAGGCGGCGGCCGATCTCTATGCGCCGCCATGGAAGCGCTTTGTGCGCATCGAATTGCCGCTGCTGGCGCCGGGAATTTTTGCCGGCGCGCTGCTGGCCTTCATCAGCTCGCTCGGGGACTTCGTGATCACCTATTTCGTCTCCGGTCCGGGCTCGACCACGCTGCCGGTGTACATCTTCGGCATGATCCGCACCGGCGTCACACCCGAGGTGAATGCGCTGTCGGCGATCTTTCTGCTGGCGTCAGTGGCAGTGATCGCGATCGCCTTTGTGCTGACGCGGCGCGCCAGCGCCGCCCCGCACGCCGGGGGCCGGGCTTGAAGCTCTATTTCAGCCCGGCCTACGCTGGATCGGGCTACGCCTTCGAGACCACGCGCAAGTCGCAATGGGTGGCGCAATCCCTGGACTCGGACCCCATCGCCGGCCTCGCGCTGTGCGCGCCGCAGCCGCTGTCGATCGAGCAGGTGGAGCAGGTGCACGATGCGGACTATGTGCGCGCGCTGCGCACCGGCGTGCCGCTGGAGTTGGCGCAGTCGCAGGGCTTCACCTGGGACGCGGGGCTGTGGCCGATGGTGCTGGCGTCGAATGGCGGCGCGGTGGCGGCGGCGCTGGACGCGCTGCAAAGCGGTTTGTCGGGCTCGCTCTCCAGCGGTCTGCACCACGCGCGCCGTAGCCAGGGCTACGGCTATTGCAGCTTGAACGGCCTGGTGCTGGCGGCGCGCGCGGCGCTGGCCGCCGGTGCCCGCTCGGTGCTGATTCTGGATCTGGATGCGCACTGCGGCGGCGGCAGCGCCGGCTTGATTGCGGGCGCGCCCGACATCTGGCAACTGGACGTTTCGGTGGACGACTACGACCGCTACGAAAGCAGCGATCGCGTGCGGCTGAGCATGGTGCACCGTGCCGACGACTACCTGGGCGCGATCGAGCGCGAACTGCAGCAACTGTGGACGCGCGCACCGCGCTTTGACCTGTGCCTGTACAACGCCGGCATGGACCCGTTCCAGGGCTGCCCCGATGGCGGGCTGCAGGGGATCACGCGCGAAATTCTGGCGGCACGCGAACGCCTGGTGTTCAAGGCCTGCCGCGAAAGAAAATTGCCGCTGGCGTTTTCGTTGGCCGGTGGCTACATCGGCGAACAGCTGGACCAGGCCGGTCTGGTGGACCTGCATCGACTCACGCTGTCGGCGGCGGCGCAGAGCGAGCGCGCCGGGCGCCCAAGCTAAAGCCAAGCCTGCAACGCGATCAAGGCAGTTCGGCCGACCCCATGCGCGCCGCGATGACGGCCGCGCGACTCGCCAGGTAGTCGGAGTTGGGCAGCTTCTCGAAGTACTTGGGGCGCGGCAGCATCACGGCCAGACGGGCGGCTTCGGCGGCGCTGAGTTCGCTGGCCGGCTTGTGAAAGTAATGGCGCGCGGCGGCCTCGGCGCCAAACACGCCACTGCCCCATTCCACGTTGTTCAGATAGATCTCCAGGATGCGCTGCTTGCCCAGCAAGGCCTCGAGCATGAAGGTGAGGACGAACTCCTGGCCCTTGCGCAGCAGCGTGCGCTCGCCCGAGAGAAACAGGTTCTTCGCCAACTGCTGGGTGATGGTGGAGCCGCCCACGACCTTGGGCGGGCGCTTGCCGCTCTTGGCGGCGCTGGCGTTGCCCTGGCGCGCCGCCTGCTCCTGCGCCTTGCTGTTCTTTTGCCAGGCCTTTTCCAGCGCGTCCCAATCGACGCCGTCGTGCAGTGCGAACTCGCCATCCTCGGAACTGATGACCGCGCGCTTGAGGTGGTCGGAGATCGCGGCGTAGGCCACCCACTGCTGTTGCCAGGGCGCGGGCTTGCCGGCGGCGCGCGCTGCGCCCTTGTCCGAGGCGCTTGCCGTGGTGTTCAGGCGCCAGGCTTCGGAGCGCTGAAACGCGGTGGACTGCGGGTCGAGCCACAGCATGAGCGCGATGCGCGCCAGAAAAAACAGCTGCAGCGCCAGCAAGGCCAGCGCCGCGAGTGCCAGCCAGCGCCAAAGCGGCTTCATAGGGCGCGCAATTCGGCCAGCACCTGGGCCGAGGGCGGGCGCACGCCGCGCCAGATGAAGAAGGCCTCGGCCGCTTGTTCCACCAGCATGCCGGCGCCGTCGCGCGGCTCGGCGCCCAGCGCGCGCGCCCAAGCCAGAAAGCCCTGGGCCGCAGGGCCGTACATCATGTCGTAGGCCAGGGCGCCGTGTTGCAGCAGCGCCGAAGGCAGCGCCAGGCTCTCGCCGCTCAGGCTGGTGCTGGTGGCGTTGATGACGACGTCATAGCGGCCCTGTACCTCGGCCAGCGTGCTCGCCACCAGGGTGTCGCGCGTGGCCAGTGCCGCGTGCTGATGCACCAGTTGTTGCGCCTTGGCGAGCGTGCGATTCGCCACCGTGATCTGCGCCACGCCGCTTCGCAGCAGGGGGCCCAGGACGCCCGCAGCGGCGCCGCCGGCGCCCAGCAGCAACAGGCGCCGCCCGGCCAGTTTCACGCCGGCATTGACTTCGATGTCGCGCACCAGTCCCGCGCCGTCGGTGTTGTCGGCGTGGATGCCGTCCGGGCGAAAACTCAGCGTGTTCGCCGCCCCGGCCAGCGCGGCGCGCGCACTCACATGCTGCGCCAGCGCAAAGGCCTCGAACTTGAATGGAACCGTGACGTTGCAGCCCTTGGCGCCGCTGCTCGCCATGAATTCGTGCAGCGAAGCGGCAAAGCCGTGCAACGGCACCAGGCGCTGTTCGTACGCCAGCGGCTGCGCCGTGAGCAGCGCAAAACGCGCGTGAATCCAGGGCGATTTGCTGTGCTGCACGGGGTTTCCCATGACGCAGTAACGGTCGATGACGGCGTTGTTTTTCATGCGGTTCAGGGCGTGCTCAGTTGCGTCTCCAGGGTGTCTTCGCGCGTGAAGCGAAACCTCGAGACCATCACGAACTGGTCGAACTCGCGCCGCATGGCGGCGGTGAAGGCGCCAAACGGTGCGGCGCTCTTGGCAATCGCCTGGGCGCGTCGGTCCAGCAAGCGGTTGCCCGAGCCCTGCACGACTTCGGTGGCCAGCACCCGGCCGTCGTGGTTCACGGTGATGACCATGGTGAGCTCGCCGTACAGCTTGTTGCCCGCGGCGCTGGGAAAGTCCTGCGTCCCCTTGGCCTCGATCGCCTGGCGCACGCTGTCGTAGTAGATCGCGTACACCGCGCCCTGGGTGGCGGCGCTGACGTAGCGCTTTTTCGGTCGGGCGTTCTGCTCGTTCACGCGTCGCTCGATCTCGCCCAGCAGCTTGATCAGCTGGCGGCGCCGGTCCTCCTCGGCCTGGGCCTCGGGGTTCTTGCTGGTTTGCGCCAGTTCCATGGCGGGCAGGCGCGCCAACTGCGATTTGATCTGCGCCAGCAACAGGCTTTGCTGCGTCTGCAGCGCCTCGAGCTTGCGCTGCGTGTCCAGCGCCGCGTCGCCGAAGTCGGCGACCAGCGAGGGCGGCAGCGGCGTGCTGGCGCGCCCGGCGTCATGCTCACCCCCGCCGGCCAGGGAATATTGCGCAATCGCCTGCGCCTTGTCCGGCGGCTGCTCGCTTTTGGCGTTCACCAGGATCACATCCAGCGGCGTGTCCTGAAACACCCGCTTGAAGCCCTCGGGATCGATGAAGCGCACACTCAGCAGCAGGGCATGCACCGTCAGGGACACGCCCAGGGCCCACTGCAAGGTGCTGAGGCGTCGCAAATTCACGGCACGAGGGGGGCTGCTGCGGGGTCTGGGCCGGCGTCGCCTTCGCTCGTGTCCATGGCGATCGCAATCGGCCCCACCGGCGCATCGTCGTCTTCGCTGTCGAGCTCTTGCGCCAGCGCGGCACCCGCCGCCGCGTCGTCCAGGTCGAGTCGTTCCAGCAGCGTGCCGTGAATGTCCAGCGTGATCTCGTCCACGGCACCGAGTTTGACGCGCAAGCGCGCGCCGCGCGGCAGTCCGGCCACGCCCATCACCGGCAGCACCAGCGGCAGCGCCTCAGCGCGCACCAGCACACCGCCTGGGATGTCCTTGAACACGCTGGCCACGAGCTCGGTGATGCCCTGCTGCTGCAGGTATTTGAGCGTCCAGAAGCGCTCCATGCCCTGCTGGTAGCCGTTGTAGGCGCTGTAGGCCGCGTCAAAGGCCGAGATGATGGCGAACAGTTCAGTGTCCTTGGGCTTGAACGGCGCGGCCAGCGCCGCCGTCTTGCCGTGGCGCGCGCAGGCGATGATTTGCCACTGGTTCACCAGATCGGTGTAGCGGCGCAGCGGGGAACTGCTCCAGGCGTAGCTGGGAACGCCCAGGCCCGCATGCGGCAAGGCCCGGGTGCCCATGCGCACCTTCACGCCGGGCGCCATGCTGGCCTGGCTGCGGTAGATGCCCGGCACGCCGAGTTCGGCCATCCACTGGCCCCAGGTGCTGTTGGCCAGAATCATGGCCTCGGCCACGATCAGGTCCAGCGGCGCGCCGCGCGCGCGCACGCTGATCTGCACTTGCTCGTGGCCCTGGGGTTCGGCCCCGGCGTTGCCCACGAGTTTGAAGTTGTAGTCGGGCCGATTGAAGTTTTCCGGCTTGCCGCGCACCACTTCGCGCTGTGCCTTGAGCTGTTTCGCGAGACGGTACAAGAAGGAGAGTTCGGTGCGCTCGATGCGCGCTGGCAACGGCGTGTCCACATGCTCGAAAGCCGGGTCCTCCAGCCACTGCGGCGTGACCACGGCGTCGAGTTGATCATGGCGCAGGTTGACGGCGATGGGCACCCGCTCCAGGCGCGTCTGCGTTGCCTGGATCTGCAGCGTCTGCTCGTTCAGCGTGACGTAGAGCGACACGGCGGGGCAGTTCTGGCCTTCCTGCAGCGTGTAGCTTTGCACCACCGCATCAGGCAGCATCGTCACCTTGTAGCCCGGCATATAGACCGTGGACAGGCGCGCGCGTCCTGCCACATCGATGGGGCTGCCGGGCAGCACCGCCAAGCCTGGGGCGGCGATGTGGATGCCCAGCACCACCGTCCCCGTGCCCAGGCCTTGCACCGACAGCGCGTCGTCGATCTCGGTCGTGGCCGAGTCGTCGATGGAGAACGCCTGGACACCGGCCAGCGGCAACTCGTCCTGAATCGCGGGCGCGGCCAGGGCGGGGAAGCCCGTGCCTTTGGGAAAGTTGTCGAACAGGAAGCGCTTCCAGTGGAACTGGTAGGGCGACGCGATCGCACCGGCCTGCTGCAGCAGGTCCAGCGGCGGCTTGTGCGTGGCGCGCGAGGCCTCGACCACGGCCTTGTATTCGGGCGCGTTCTTGTCCGGCTTGAACAGGATCTTGAACAACTGCTCCCGAATCGGTTCGGGGCAACTGCCTTCGCCCAGCTCCTGGGCCCAGTCGGCGATTTGCTGCAGCAGCAGCTTTTTCTTTTCGATGCCGGCGAGCGCCTGCTGCAGGATTTCCGCCGAGGCCTTCTTGAAGCGGCCGCGCCCGGCGCGACGAAAGTAGTGCGGCGCCTCGTACAGGCAAAACAGGGCCGCTGCCTGCTGTTCCAGGCTGGGGTTGGCGCTGAAGTACTCGCGCGCCAGATCGGCAAAACCAAACTCGTCCGCAGGCGCGAACTCCCAGGCCAGATCGAGCTCGATGCCCTGGCTCAAGGCCTGCGCCTGGCGCAGCAACTCGGCGGGCGCGGGTTTGTCGAACTTGAGCAGCAGGTTCGTGCTTTTCACCTTGAGGCGTTTTCCGCTGTCGAGTTCAACCTGCGCCGACGCCTCGGCCTCCGACAGCACGCGCCCTGCCAGGAATTTTCCGGCTTCTTCAAATAGTACAAACATGGGCTGGATTGTCCCATGCGTTGCCCACCCTTTGCCGCCCGTCGGCGCCAGCACCCGGCGTAGTTGGGGATAATCGCGGCATGGCTTCCGTATTTGACAAACCTTCCCTGTGGCGGCGCGTGCCGCTGTGGTTCAGCGGCTTTGACGGCCCGCTGGCCTTGGCGGTGCTGATGCTGGCCTGCGCCGGGCTGCTGACCATGTATTCCTCCGGTTTCGACCACGGGACGCGTTTCGAGGACCACGTGCGCAACATGCTGATCGCCGGCGTGATCCTGTTCATCGTGGCGCAAATCCCGCCGCAGCGTCTCATGGCGTTGGCCGTGCCGCTGTACCTGCTAGGCGTCACCCTGCTCGTGGCCGTGGCCGTCTTTGGCGTCACCAAGAAGGGCGCCAGGCGTTGGCTGAATGTGGGCGTGACGATCCAGCCCAGTGAAATCCTGAAGATTGCCGTGCCCTTGATGCTGGCCTGGTGGTTTCAAAAGCGTGAAGGTCAGTTGCGTCCACTGGATTTTCTGGTGGCCGGCCTGTTGCTGTTGCTGCCGATCGGGCTGATCGTGAAGCAGCCCGATCTGGGCACGGCGGTGCTGGTGCTGGCGGCCGGCATGGGCGTGATATTTTTTGCCGGTTTGAGTTGGAAGTTGTTGTTGCCGCCGGTGCTGCTCGGTCTGCTGGCCGTGTTTGCGCTGGTCTGGTTTGAACCGCAGGCGTGCGCCGACGGGGTGCGCTGGCCGCTGATGCACGACTACCAGCAGCAGCGCATTTGCACGCTGCTGGACCCCACGCGCGATCCCTTGGGCAAGGGTTTTCACATCATTCAGGGCATGATCGCGATCGGCTCGGGCGGCGTCCTCGGCAAGGGCTTCATGCAGGGAACGCAAACCCATCTGGAGTTCATCCCGGAGCGCACCACGGACTTCATCTTCGCCTCGTTTTCCGAGGAGTTCGGTCTCATCGGCAACCTGCTGCTGATCTCGGGCTTCATCTTTCTGGTGTTGCGCGGACTGGCGATTGCGCTGGAAGCGCCGACGCTGTTTGCGCGTCTGCTGGCCGGCAGCATCACCTTGATCTTCTTCACCTACGCCTTCGTCAACATGGGCATGGTCAGCGGCATCCTGCCGGTGGTGGGTGTGCCCCTGCCGTTCATCAGCTACGGTGGCACCGCCATGGTGACCTTGGGAATGGGCCTGGGAATACTGATGTCGATCGCACGGTCGAAGCGCTTGGTGCAGTCCTGATGCCGGCCGGCACCTAAAATGCTGCCATGACCTCAATCGATTCTTTTTCTGCTCGTCCGAGCGCGCGCAGCGCTGCCCCGCAACGTCAACCCACCACCGAGCGCCTGGCCATTGCCCAGAGCCTGCTGCTGGAACCCTTTGGCTTGAGCACCGCAGACTTGACCCGTGCCCTGAATGAAATCACGGCGCACAAGGTGGATGACGCCGATCTGTATTTTCAGTACACGCGCAGCGAAGGCTGGAGCCTGGAAGAAGGCATTGTGAAGACCGGCTCCTTCAGCATCGACCAGGGCGTGGGCGTGCGCGCCGTGAGTGGCGAGAAGACGGCCTTTGCCTATTCCGACGATATCTCGCTGGCCTCGCTGCTGGACGCGGCGCGCACCGTGCGCAGCATTTCGGCGGCGTCCCAATCGCTCAAAACCAAAGTCGCCAGCCCCAAGATCGCCGCGAGCCGCACGCTGTATGCGGGGCTGGACCCGATAGACACGCTGGACAGCGCGGCCAAGGTGGCGTTGCTCGGGCGGGTGGAGACCTTGGCGCGGGCCAAGGATCCGCGCGTGGCGCAGGTCATGGCCGGCTTGGCCAGCGAATACGACGTGGTGCTGGTGGCGCGCGCCGACGGCACGCTGGCGGCCGACGTGCGCCCGCTGGTGCGCCTGTCGGTGACGGTGATTGCCGAAGCGAAGGTGAACGGACAGATGCGCCGTGAGGTCGGCTCGGGCGGCGGCGGCGGGCGCTTTGGCCTGGCCTACTTTGACGATGCGCAGATCGCGCAATACGTGGATGCGGCGGTGCACGCAGCGCTCACGAATCTGGAGTCCCGACCGGCGCCAGCGGGCGTGATGACCGTGGTGCTGGGGCCGGGTTGGCCGGGCGTGCTGCTGCACGAGGCCATCGGTCACGGGCTGGAAGGCGACTTCAACCGCAAGGGCTCCAGCGCCTTCAGCGGACGCATCGGACAGCGCGTGGCGGCCAAGGGCGTGACCGTGCTCGACGACGGCAGCATCGCGCTGCGCCGCGGCTCACTCAATGTCGATGACGAGGGCCATGCCACGCAGCGCAACGTGCTGATCGAGGACGGCATCCTCAAGGGCTATCTGCAGGATTCCATGAATGCGCGCCTGATGGGCGTGAAACCCACGGGCAACGGCCGGCGCGAAAGCTACGCCCACGTTCCCATGCCGCGCATGACGAATACCTTCATGCTGGGTGGCGACACCCCGGCGCAGGAAATCGTGGCCAGCATCAAGAAGGGCTTGTACGCCACCAACTTCGGCGGTGGTCAGGTCGATATCACCTCGGGCAAGTTCGTGTTCTCGGCGAGCGAAGCCTACTGGGTGGAGAACGGCAAGATCCAGTACCCGGTCAAGGGCGCCACGCTGGTGGGCAGCGGCCCGGAATCTTTGAAGAAGATCACCATGATCGGCAACGACATGGCGCTGGACACCGGTGTGGGCGTGTGCGGCAAGGAAGGCCAGAGCGTGCCGGTGGGCGTTGGTCAACCCACGCTGCGCATCGAAGGCTTGACCGTCGGCGGCACCACCTGATCGCGTCTGGACCGGCCGCAAGTCAACGCAAACCATCCCACAGCAACTTGACGCCGGAGAGAAACATTCCCGCGTACAGCAGGCGGTAGAACAGCGTGGGCTGCAGGCTCTTGGCGATGCGCACGCCCAGCCAAACGCCGATCGGCGCAAACGGCAGCAGGGCCAGCGAGCTGCTCATGTTGCGCCAGTCCAGCAGTCCCAACCAGGCGTAGGGAAGCCACTTCGCCAGATTGATGACGAAGAAGAACGCGGCCAGGGTGGCGGTGAAGACCAGTGGCGCCAGGCGCATCGGGATCACGTAGAACTGGACCGGCGGCCCGCCCGCGTGCGCCACAAAGCTGGTGAAGCCGGATGTGACGGTGAGCACGGCGCCCAGCCATTTGGGGGGCGGCGCGCTGTCGGCGCGGGGCGCAAACAGCAGACGCTGCGCCAGGAAGGCGAGCGTCACGGCGCCCACGACGGCAGAGACGGTGCGTGGGTCCAGCAGCTTGAACAGGGCCGCGCCCAGGGCGATGCCCAGCAATCCGAAGGGCAGCAGGAACTTGATCAATTGGCGATCCAGGTTGTGGCGCAGCGCGCCCAGTGCCATCACGTCCATCACGAACAGCACCGGCATCAGGATCGCGGCGGCCTCGGGAACGCTCACCACCAGCGCCATCATCGGCACGGCGAGCGAACCAAAGCCCGCACCAAATCCGCTCTTGCTCAGGCCCAGCAAGACCACGGCGGGGATGGAGACGGCGTAGAAAACCCAGTCGGTGATCATTCGGGCGTCCGCCGGGCGCCGAGGTCGTGGCCGACACGGCAAGGGCGGGCTATGGTGTGGACGAGCATGCTGGCATCATAAGTTGGGCGAGAATCCGTCCATGTTTACACCGTCCCCGTCCGATGTGCGCCGCTTCTTCTGCGCCGTTTACCAGAAGTCCCTTGCCGGACAGCCACTCGAAGCGATCGAGGTGATTGCCCGTGGCTGGATGGACGAGCACCCCGAATTTCATGCCGAACTGGCGGATCTCGACGCCGCGCTGCAGGCGCTTGCCGAGCAAGCGGCGGGCGAGGGCAATGCGTTCTTGCACCTCTCCATGCACCTGAGCATCACCGAGCAGTGCAGCATCGACCAGCCGCGCGGTATCCGCCAGGCGGTGGAACTGCTCACCGCCCGGCGCGGCGACCTGCACCAGGCGCACCACGAGGTCATGGACGAACTCGGCCAAATGATCTGGAACGCCCAGCGCGCCAACCGCGCCCCCGACGGCGCGGCCTACATCGACGCCGTGCAACGCCGCGCCACAAAAGATTAATTGGGGTCAGATTCCAATTATCATGATGCGGTACGTCACTCTGTCTTCGTCCCATGGCACGCCTACCCCGTCTCACGCTTCCCGGCTACCCGCACCACGTGATCCAGCGCGGCAACAACCGGCAGCCGATTTTTGCCAGTCATGCCAACTATGAGGATCTGCTTGGGCTGCTGAGCGAGAATGCCTCGCGCTTCGGCGTGGCGATCCACGCCTATGTGCTGATGAGCAACCACTTTCATCTGCTGGCAACGCCTTCGAGTGCGGAGGGTTTGCCGCAGATGATGCAGGCCGTCGGACGTCGCTACGTGCGGCATTTCAACGATGGGCAGGGGCGCAGCGGCACGCTGTGGGAAGGGCGCTACAAGTCGACGCTGATCCAGACCGAGCGCTATCTGCTGGCTTGCATGGTTTACAGCGATCTCAATCCCGTGCGCGCCGGCTTGGTGACGCAAGCCCGCGACTATCCCTGGTCGAGTCACGCGCACTACATCGGCTTGCGCAACGATCCGCTGCTCACGCCCCATTCCCTTTACTGGGAACTGGGCAATACCCCGTTTGCCCGCGAGGCGGCATACGGCGAACTGGTTCAGGCCGGAATTTCACCAGCAACCCAGGCGGCGTTGACGCAGTCCACCCTTCACGGTTGGGCGCTGGGCGAGCCGGATTTTGTCGCGGATTTGCAAAAAAGAACGCAGCGCAGGGTCAGCCAAGCGGCCGCTGGGAGACCGATTTCGCTTCATAAAGAGTCGCTAAAATAGTCAATTTCGCATATCTTTAAAGGCCCTGTCGCTATCAAATTTAATGTGTCCCTAATTAATTTGTAAAATGGAAAATTGAAAATTAATTGGAATCTGACCCCAATTAATTTGCTTGAAAAGATTGCTGCGCTGCACTATGCTGTGATTCTTTGTGAAATCCTGAAGGAATCGCCATGACCACGGCCAGCGAAATTGCGCATCTGCAGCATGAGGGTTTGTATACCGCCGGAGCCGAGCACGACGCCTGCGGCGTGGGTTTTGTGGCCCATATCAAGGGCACGAAGTCGCACGACATCGTGAAGAACGCGCTCAAGATTCTGGAAAATCTGGACCACCGGGGTGCGGTGGGTGCGGACAAGCTCATGGGCGACGGCGCCGGCATCCTGCTTCAGTTGCCCGATGTGCTGTACCGCGAAGAGATGGCCAAGCAGGGGGTGACGCTGCCGCCGCCGGGCGAGTACGGCGTGGGCATGATCTTCTTGCCCAAGGAACACGCTTCGCGTCAGGCCTGCGAGCAGGAACTGGAGCGCGCCATCAAGCTCGAAGGCCAGGTGCTGCTGGGCTGGCGCGACGTGCCGGTGAACCGCGACATGCCGATGTCGCCCACGGTGCGCGCCAAGGAGCCGGTGCTGCGCCAGGTCTTCATTGGTCGCGGCAACGACGTGATCGTGCAGGACGCGCTGGAGCGCAAGCTGTACGTGATCCGCAAGACCGCCAGCGCCAACATTCAGGCGCTCAAGCTCAAGCACTCGAAAGAGTATTACGTGCCCAGCATGTCCAGCCGCACGGTGATCTACAAGGGTCTGCTGCTGGCCGATCAGGTGGGCACGTACTTTCGCGATCTGGAAGATGAGCGCTGCGTCTCGGCCCTGGGACTGGTGCATCAGCGCTTTTCCACCAATACCTTCCCCGAGTGGCCGCTGGCGCACCCCTATCGCTATGTCGCGCACAACGGCGAGATCAACACCGTCAAGGGTAACTACAACTGGATGAAGGCGCGCGAAGGCGTGATGTCGTCCCCGGTGTTGGGCGCCGACCTGCAAAAGCTCTACCCCATCAGTTTTGCCGATCAGTCCGACACGGCGACCTTCGACAACTGCCTGGAATTGCTCACCATGGCCGGCTATCCCATCAGCCAGGCCGTGATGATGATGATCCCCGAACCCTGGGAGCAGCACGCCACCATGGACGAGCGCCGGCGCGCCTTCTACGAATACCACGCCGCCATGATGGAGCCCTGGGATGGCCCCGCCTCCATCGTCTTCACCGACGGGCGCCAGATCGGTGCCACGCTGGACCGCAACGGCCTGCGCCCTTCGCGCTATTGCATCACCGACGACGATCTGGTCATCATGGCGTCCGAGTCGGGCGTGCTGCCGGTGCCGGAAAACCGCATCGTGCGCAAATGGCGCTTGCAGCCCGGCAAGATGTTCCTGATCGATCTGGAACAGGGCCGCATGGTCGACGACGAAGAACTCAAGGCGAATCTGGCGAACAGCAAGCCCTATAAGCAGTGGATCGAAAACCTGCGCATCCGTTTGGATGACGTCACGTTCGACGAGCGCCGCGTTGCCGCCAATGCAGCCCTCCTGGGCAGCTCGCGCAGCACCGACAAGACCAGCCTGCTGGACCGCCAGCAAGCCTTCGGCACGACCCAGGAAGACATCAAGTTCCTGCTGGCCCCGATGGCCCAGGCCGGCGAGGAGGCGCTCGGCTCCATGGGCAATGACAGCCCGTTGGCGGTGTTGTCCGACAAGAACAAGCCGCTGTTCAATTATTTCAAGCAACTGTTTGCCCAGGTCACGAACCCGCCGATCGATCCGATCCGCGAAGCCATCGTGATGTCGCTCGTGTCCTTCATCGGACCCAAGCCGAATCTGCTCGACATCAACCAAGTCAATCCGCCGATGCGTCTCGAGGTGACCCAGCCAGTGCTGGATTTCGCCGACATGGCCAAGCTGCGTGACATCGAGAAGCAGACGCAGGGCAAGTTCCGCAGCGCCACGCTGGACATCACCTATCCGCTGGACTGGGGCCACGAAGGGGTGGAGGCCAAGCTGGCGTCGCTGTGCGCCGAGGCCGTGGACGCGGTCAAGGGTGGTAAGAACATCCTAATCATCAGCGACCGCGCGATTTCCGCGACGCAGTTGGCGATTCCGGCGCTGCTGGCGCTCTCCGCCATCCATCAGCACCTGGTGCGCGAAGGATTGCGCACGACAACGGGCCTGGTGGTGGAGACCGGCACGGCGCGCGAAGTGCACCACTTTGCCGTACTCGCGGGCTACGGCGCCGAGGCCGTCCATCCCTATCTGGCGCTCGAAACCCTGGCCGATCTGCATCAGGATCTGGCCGGTGAGCTGAGCGCCGACAAGGCGATTTACAACTACATCAAGGCCGTGGGCAAGGGCCTGTCCAAGATCATGTCCAAGATGGGCGTGTCGACCTACATGAGCTATTGCGGAGCGCAATTGTTCGAGGCCATCGGCCTGAATTCCGCCACCATCGCCAAGTACTTCACCGGCACCGCCAGCCGGGTCGAGGGCATCGGCGTATTCGAGATCGCGGAGGAAGCGATCCGCATGCACAAGGCCGCCTTCAGCGACGACCCGGTGCTGGAAACCATGCTCGATGCCGGCGGCGAATACGCCTGGAGAGCCCGTGGTGAAGAGCACATGTGGACGCCCGACGCGATTGCCAAACTGCAGCACAGCACGCGCTCCAACAACTGGAACACCTACAAGGAATACGCGCAGATCATCAACGACCAGAGTCGGCGCCATATGACGTTGCGCGGCCTGTTCGAATTCAAGATCGATCCAAGCAAGGCCATCCCCGTGGACGAGGTCGAATCGGCCAAGGAAATCGTCAAGCGTTTTGCCACTGGCGCGATGTCCCTGGGCTCCATCAGCACCGAAGCCCACGCCACGCTGGCCGTGGCCATGAACCGCATCGGGGGCAAGAGCAACACCGGAGAAGGTGGCGAAGACCCGGCGCGGTACCGCCAGGAACTCAAGGGCATCCCGATCAAGCAGGGCGAGACGCTCAAGAGCGTGATCGGCGACGACGTGGTCGAAGTCGATCTGCCGCTGCTTGACGGCGACTCGCTGCGCTCGCGCATCAAGCAGGTGGCGTCGGGCCGCTTTGGGGTCACAGCAGAATACCTGGCCAGCGCCGACCAGATCCAGATCAAGATGGCCCAGGGCGCCAAGCCGGGCGAGGGTGGGCAGTTGCCCGGCACCAAGGTGACCGAATACATCGGCAAGCTGCGCTATTCCGTGCCCGGCGTGGGCCTGATCTCGCCGCCGCCGCACCACGACATTTATTCGATTGAGGACTTGGCGCAGCTGATCCACGATCTGAAGAACGTCGCGCCCCACGCCTCCATCAGCGTCAAGCTGGTGAGCGAAACCGGCGTGGGCACGATCGCGGCGGGCGTCACCAAGTGCAAGGCCGATCACGTGGTGATCGCCGGGCACGACGGCGGCACCGGCGCCTCGCCCTGGTCGTCCATCAAGCACGCCGGCAGCCCCTGGGAAATCGGTCTGGCCGAAACCCAGCAGACCCTGGTGCTGAACCGCCTGCGCGGTCGCATTCGGGTGCAGGCCGACGGCCAGATGAAGACCGGGCGCGACGTCGCCATCGGTGCCTTGCTGGGCGCGGACGAGTTCGGTTTTGCGACGGCACCGCTGGTGGTCGAAGGCTGCATCATGATGCGCAAGTGCCACCTCAACACCTGCCCCGTGGGCGTGGCCACCCAGGACCCCGAGTTGCGCAAGAAGTTCTCGGGCAAGCCGGAGCACGTGGTCAACTATTTCTTCTTCATCGCGGAAGAGTTGCGCCAGATCATGGCGCAACTGGGCATGCGCAAATTCGACGACATGATCGGCCGCGCGGACCTGCTCGACATGAAGAAAGGCATCGCGCACTGGAAAGCCAGCGGCCTGGATTTTTCCCGCCTGTTTGCGCAGCCGCAGGTCGCAGCGGAGGTGCCGCGATTCCACGTTGAGGATCAGCAGCACGGACTGGAAAAATCGCTGGACAACATCCTGATCGAAAAGTCCAGAGCCGCCATCGAGCGCGGCGAAAAAGTCCAGTTCATGGAGGTGGCGCGCAACGTGAACCGCTCCCTGGGCGCGATGCTCTCTGGCGCCCTGACCAAGGTGCGACCGCAAGGCCTGCCCGACGACACGCTGCGCATCCAGCTCGAAGGCACGGGCGGGCAGTCGTTTGGCGCCTTCCTGGCCAAGGGCATCACGCTGTACCTGATCGGCGATGCGAACGACTACACCGGCAAGGGTTTGAGCGGCGGGCGCATCGTGGTGCGACCCAGCATTGACTTTCGCGGCGACGCCACGCGCAACACGATTGTCGGCAACACCGTGATGTACGGTGCCACCAGCGGCGAGGCTTTCTTTTCCGGCGTCGCCGGCGAGCGCTTTGCGGTGCGCCTGTCGGGCGCCACAGCGGTGGTGGAAGGCACGGGTGATCACGGCTGCGAGTACATGACCGGTGGCACGGTGCTGGTGCTGGGCAAGACCGGGCGCAACTTCGCCGCCGGCATGAGCGGTGGCGTCGCCTATGTGTATGACGAGGACGGCCAGTTCGCCAAGCGCTGCAACACCGCCATGGTGTCGCTGGACAGGGTGCTGACCAGCGCCGACCAGCAGGCCACGCTGGACCGCGGCATCTGGCATCAGGGGCTGAGCGACGAGGCGCAAGTCAAGCGGCTGCTGGAAGAGCACAACCGCTGGACCGGAAGCAAGCGCGCGCGCGAATTGCTGGACAACTGGGACGCCGCGCGCGCCAAGTTCATCAAGGTGTTCCCGAACGAATACAAGCGCGCTCTGGGCGAAATTCACGCGAAGAAAGCGGCCGATGCCTTGACCGACAAGGCGCAGGCCAGCGCCAAAGCCGTGGCGACAGCCAAATAACATCCGTCTCCCTGCTGGCAACGCAGGGGCAACCGCATTTGAGAGGTAGGGGCATCATGGGAAAAGTCACAGGCTTCATGGAATACGAGCGCATCGAAGAGGGCTACAAGCCCGCCGCCGAGCGTTTGAAGCACTACAAGGAGTTCGTCGTCGGCCTCGATCCGGCGCAGGCCAAGGTCCAAGCGGCGCGCTGCATGGATTGCGGCACGCCGTTTTGCAACAACGGCTGCCCGGTGAACAACATCATTCCGGACTTCAACGACCTCGTGTACTGCGGCGACTGGAAGAACGCCAGCGCAGTGCTGCATTCGACCAATAACTTTCCCGAGTTCACCGGGCGCATCTGCCCCGCGCCCTGCGAAGCCGCGTGCACGCTGAATGTGAACGAGGACGCGGTCGGCATCAAATCGATCGAGCACGCCATCATCGACCGCGCCTGGGACGAGGGCTGGGTCGTGCCGCAGTTGCCCAAACACAAGACGGGCAGACGAGTCGCGGTGGTCGGCTCGGGTCCGGCCGGTCTGGCGGCGTCGCAGCAGTTGGCGCGCGCCGGCCACGACGTGACGCTGTTCGAGAAGAACGACCGCGTCGGGGGCCTGCTGCGCTACGGCATTCCAGATTTCAAGATGGAGAAGACGCACATCGACCGGCGCGTGAAGCAGCTTCAGGCCGAGGGCGTGAGCATTCGCACCGGCGTGCTGATCGGCACCATGCCGGCCGACTCCCGGGTCACCAACTGGGCCAAGGAAAACCTCTCGGCCGAGCAATTGCAAAAGGATTTCGACGCCGTGCTGCTCACCGGCGGGGCCGAGCAGTCGCGCGATCTGCCGGTACCGGGGCGCGAACTCGAGGGCGTGTATTTCGCCATGGAATTTCTGCCGCAGCAGAACAAGGTCAACGCCGGCGACAAGCTCAAGGGCCAGTTGCGCGCCGAGGGCAAGCACGTGATCGTGATCGGCGGCGGCGACACCGGCTCCGACTGCGTGGGCACGAGCAACCGCCATGGCGCCGCCAGCGTGACCCAGTTTGAGGTCATGCCGCAGCCACCCGTGCAGGAGGACCGGCCCCTGACCTGGCCTTATTGGCCGCTCAAGCTGCGCACCAGTTCCAGCCACGACGAGGGTTGCACCCGCGAATTCGCCGTCTCCACCAAGGAATTCGTCGGCAAGAACGGCAAACTCACGGCCTTGAAAACGGTGCAGGTCGAGTTCAAGGACGGAAAACTGGTCGAGATCGCCGGCAGCGAAAAAGAATACAAGGCCGACCTGGTGTTGCTGGCGATGGGTTTCGTGCATCCGGTCGCCACCGTCTTGGCCGCCTTTGGCGTGGACAAGGATGGTCGTGGCAATGCCAAAGCGAGCACTGACTTCTGCGGTGGCTATGCCACCAATGTGGCCAAGGTCTTTGCCGCAGGCGACATGCGTCGCGGTCAGAGTCTGGTGGTCTGGGCCATCCGCGAAGGCCGTCAAGCGGCGCGGGCGGTGGACGAATTCCTGATGGGCGCCAGCGACTTGCCGCGGTAAACATGCGTAAAGCCAGGGACTTGCCGGGCGTCCGTTGAGCTGCTTAGGTGTAATCCCTTATGATCGAAAGGCCGGATTCTTTCCGGCCTTTATTTTTTCTATGACCCCTTCTTCTGAATCACTGGTCGAATTCCGTCACCTCACGTTCGGCTATGGCGAGCGCGTGGTGCTCAACGACATCTCGCTTTGCCTGCCGCGTGGCAAGGTGACGGCGTTGATGGGCGCGTCGGGCGGCGGTAAGACCACGCTCATGCGCCTGATGGGCGGGCAGTACCGGGCGCAGCAGGGCGAGCTGTTGCTGCACGGCAAGAACGGCACGCAGGACATCACGCAGATGGACCAGGCCACGCTGTACCAGGCGCGCCGCGGCATGGGCATGCTGTTCCAGTTCGGCGCGCTGTTCACCGATCTGAGCGTTTTTGACAACGTGGCTTTCCCCCTGCGCGAACACACGGACCTGCCCGAGGCGCTGATTCGCGACATCGTGCTGATGAAGTTGCACGCCGTGGGTCTGCGCGGTGCGCGCGATCTGATGCCGGCCGAAGTGTCTGGCGGCATGTCGCGGCGCGTGGCGATGGCACGGGCCATGGCGCTGGATCCGGAACTGCTGATGTATGACGAACCTTTTTCCGGGCTGGATCCGATTTCGCTGGGCACCGTCGCACAACTGATACGCCAGCTCAACGACACGCTGGGACTGACCAGCGTGGTGGTCTCGCACGAGCTGGAACAGACCTTTGCCATGGCCGACTACGTCGTGCTGTTGGCCAACGGCCAGATCGCCGCCCAGGGCACACCCGACGAGGTGCGGCACAGTACAGATCCGCGCGTCGTGCAGTATGTGCTGGCGCAGGCCGACGGACCGGTGCCGTTTCACTATCCTGGACCCGGCGCCGAGCAGGACTTCGGCGCCAGTGCGGGAGCCCGGGCATGAAGTGGCTTGATCCCGCGGCAGTTGGGCGCGCCACGCGCACCCAGATCGACGACATTGGCAACGCCGCGCGGCTGTTCCTGCGCCTGCTGGCTTCGCTCGGGCCGAGCTTGAAACGCTTCGGCCTGATCCGTGACCAGATCCACTTTTTGGGCAACTACTCGCTCTCCATCATCGCGGTGTCGGGCCTGTTTGTCGGCTTTGTATTCGGCCTCCAGGGCTACTACACCTTGCAGCGCTATGGCTCGTCCGAGGCGCTGGGTCTGCTCGTGACGCTGAGCCTGGTGCGCGAACTCGGACCGGTCGTGACCGCGCTGCTGTTTGCCGGGCGCGCCGGCACCTCGCTCACCGCCGAGATCGGTCTGATGAAGGCGGGCGAGCAGATTTCCGCGATGGAGATGATGGCGGTGGATCCGATCGATCGCATCCTGGCACCGCGCTTTTGGGCCGGCGTCATCGCCATGCCGCTGCTCGCGGCGGTCTTCAGCGCCGTCGGCATCATCGGCGGCTGGGTCGTGGGTGTGCTGATGATCGGCGTCGATGCGGGATCGTTCTGGAGTCAGATTCAGGGCGGCGTGGACGTCTGGGCGGATGTGGGCAACGGCGTGGTCAAGAGCGTGGTGTTCGGCTTCACCGTGACCTTCGTGGCGCTGTTGCAGGGTTTCAATGCGCAGCCCACACCGGAGGGGGTGTCGCACGCGACCACGCGCACCGTGGTGGTGGCTTCGCTGGCGGTGCTGGGTCTGGACTTTATCCTGACCGCAATGATGTTTAGTATCTAAGAAAGGCTCGCATGGAGCGCAACAAAAACGATTTCTGGGTAGGTCTGTTCGTGCTGATCGGGGCCGTGGCCATTCTTTTTCTGGCACTGCAGTCGGCCAACTTGCTGACGCTGAATTTTCAGTCAACCTACCGTCTGACGGCCAAGTTCGACAACGTGGGTGGGCTCAAGCCCAAGGCGGCGGTGCGCAGTGCCGGGGTCGTCGTGGGGCGGGTCGAATCGATCAGCTTTGACGACAAGACATTTCAGGCACTGGTGACCATGGCGATGCAAAGCCAGTACCGTTTCCCCAAGGACAGCTCGCTGAAGATCCTCACCAGCGGCCTGCTGGGCGAGCAGTATCTGGGGGTTGAGGCCGGGGCCGAGGAAAAATCCCTGGCCAACGGTGACAAGGTCACGACGACGCAGTCGGCCGTGGTGCTGGAAAACCTGATCAGCCAATTTTTGTTCAGCAAGGCGGCAGAACCGTCGGCTGCAGTGTCCAGCAAATGAAAACCAAAATAAGCGAGTGTCCTGTGGAAAAAAATTTAATGCGCCAAACGCTGTGCTTGGTTTTGGGCGGCGCTTTGGCGCTGATCTCGGGTTGCGCCACGGGGCCGAATGCGAATCCCAAGGATCCGCTCGAACCCATGAACCGCGAGGTCTCGAAGTTCAATCAGAGCGTGGACCGCCTCGTGCTCAAGCCGGTTGCAGAAGGCTACAAGAAGGTCACGCCGCCGCTGGTGCGAACCGGCGTGAGCAATTTCTACAACAACATTTCCGACTTCAGTTCACTCATCAACAACGCCTTGCAACTCAAGGGCCAGGCCACCGGGGAGATGGTGATCCGCGTGAGTTTCAACTCGATTTTCGGCTTCGCCGGACTGCTGGATCTGGCCAGCGAATTCGGGATTGACCGGCACAAGGAGGATTTTGGACAAACGGTGGGGCGCTGGGGCGTCCCTTCCGGTCCCTACCTGGTGCTGCCCTTGTCGGGCCCATCGACGGTGCGCGACACGCTGGCGGGCTACGTGGATCGCAGGAACGATTTGACGGTTTATCTGGATCCCATCGCAACGCGCTCGGCTTTGGGTGCGCTGAGCGTCGTGAATGCGCGCACCAACGCGCTCGGCTTGGGTGCGATGCTGGACGAGGTTGCAATGGATAAATACATTTTCACGCGCGACGCCTATCTGCAAAGGCGCCGTTCCCAGATTTTGGACGGAGAAGATCCGCAGGGCGGCGAGGACACACCGCCCAAGTGAGGGCGGCGTAGGCCCGGCACGGGCCCGCCACTGCGCGTGGGTGACTTGATGGCGACCTGCTGTTCGCTGCCCAGGCAGCAAGGTCAGCGGCGCGCGGGGTTCGCGCGGTAACCGCAGATGAGGGTGTTTAATTTTTAAGGATCATGATGAAGCGTCGCGTTTTTGGTCAGTGGGCTGCCAGCTTGTGGCTGCTGATGGGCATGTTGGGGATGTCGGCGGCCAGCGCCGCAGATGAAGCGCCGGACGCATTGGTCAGGCGCCTGTCCACGGACGTGCTCGCGGCGATCAAGGCGGACGCGGCGATCCAGGCGGGCGACAGCACCAAGATCGTGAAGCTGGTGGACACCCAAGTCATGCCTCACGTCAACTTTGCGCGCATGACGGCGTCGGCTGTCGGGCCAGGGTGGCGTCAGGCCACGGCAGAGCAGAAACAGCGCTTGCAGGATGAATTCAAGATCTTGCTGGTGCATTCCTATGCCGGCGCTTTGGGCCAGGTGGGTGACCAGTCCATCACGGTCAAACCCTTGCGCGCTGCGGCCGATGATTCTGACGTTCTGGTGCGCACGGAAATACGCGGTCATGGAGACCCGATTCAGCTTGACTACCGGCTCGAAAAGACGCCCGGCCAAGGCGCTGGATGGAAGATCTATAACTTCAATGTCATGGGTGTTTGGCTGGTGCAAAACTACCTCAGCCAGTTCTCGCAGGAGATCAACGCCAAGGGTGTCGATGGACTGATTGCCAAGCTCAGCGCGCTCAACAAGTCCAACGCCAAGAAGGGCTGATGATGCTGGTCTTGCCCGCCGAACTGACGAATCTTCAAGCGACCGCTTTGCTGGCCCGTTTGCGTGCGCCGTTGGCGGCACCCAGCGGTGCGGCGCTGACCGTGGACGCCAGTGCGCTGGAGCGGTTTGACTCGTCCTCTTTGGCGCTGCTGCTGCAACTGCGGCGCGACGCCTTGGCCCAGGGCCAGAGCTTCTCGGTCAAGGGTCTGCCGCCGCGCTTGCGCGAATTGGCGGGGCTCTATGGCGTGGCCGACTTGCTGACCGCCGCGAACTGATTGCGCACGCCCGGCCGCTGCGGCGGAGCCGGCCCGCGAGGCCGTAAAATCAACCTGCTCATGCCTGCCATTTCCTTTCAATCCGTCTCCAAAATCTACACCGCTGCATCCGGCGCCGCTTCACTCAAGGCGCTGGACGGCGTGAGCTTTGACATTGCCGAAGGCGAGTTCTTCGGCCTGCTCGGTCCCAATGGCGCGGGCAAGACCACGCTCATCAGCGTGCTCGCGGGCTTGACGCGTGCCAGCAGCGGGCGCGTGCTGGTGCAGGGTTGCGACGTGCAGATCGAGTACGCGCAGGCGCGGCGCAAACTGGGCGTGGTGCCGCAGGAACTCGTGTTCGACCCCTTCTTCAATGTGCGCGAGGCGCTGCGTTTTCAGTCGGGCTACTTCGGCCTGCGCCACAACGATGCCTGGATCGACGAACTGCTCGACAGCCTGGGGCTGTCCGACAAGGCGAACGCGAATATGCGCCAACTCTCCGGCGGCATGAAGCGCCGCGTGCTGGTGGCGCTGGCGCTGGTGCACAAGCCCCCGGTGATCGTGCTGGACGAACCCACCGCCGGTGTGGACGTGGAGTTGCGCCAGACGCTGTGGCAATTCATCGCCAAGCTGAACAAACAGGGCCACACCGTGCTCTTGACGACGCATTACCTGGAAGAAGCCGAAGCCCTGTGCAGCCGTCTGGCCATGCTGAAGAAGGGCCAGGTGGTGGCGCTGGATCGCACCAGTGAACTGCTCAAGGCCGCAGCGTCGAACGTGTTGCGCTTCAAGATCGACAGCGAACTGCCCGCTGCGCTCAAGAGCCGGGCGCGCATCACCGGCCGCATCGTGCAATTGCCGGCGAACACGGCGGCCGAGATCGAGCAGTACCTGGCCGCCGTGCGCGAAGCCGGTGGGGTGGCGCAAGACATTGAAATCCGCAAGGCCGATCTGGAGGACGTGTTCCTCGAGGTCATGGCCGGCGCGCAGGGAACCCAGGGCGCGAGCACCGACAAGGAACCCATGGGGGCCACAGCATGAGCGGCTGGCAAATGCTGTTCTACAAGGAAGTGCTGCGCTTTTGGAAGGTGGGTTTTCAGACCGTGGCCGCGCCGGTGATGACGGCGGTGCTCTACCTGTTGATCTTTGGCCACGTGCTCGAAGGCAGCGTCAAGGTTTACAACCAGCTGAGCTACACCGCCTTTTTGGTGCCGGGTCTGGTGATGATGAGCGTGTTGCAAAACGCTTTTGCGAACAGCTCGTCCTCGCTGATACAGAGCAAGATCATGGGCAATCTGGTGTTCCTGCTGCTCACGCCGCTGTCGCACTGGAGCTGGTTCTTCGCCTATGTGGGCTCCTCCATGGTGCGCGGTTTGGTGGTCGGGGGCGGCGTGTTCGTGGTCACGGCGTGGTTTGCGCATCTGAGTTTTGTGGCGCCACTGTGGATCCTGCTGTTTGCCATCCTGGGCGCCGCGTTGATGGGAACGATGGGCCTGATCGCCGGCCTGTGGGCGGAAAAGTTTGACCAGTTGGCGGCTTTCCAGAACTTTTTCATCATGCCGCTGACCTTTCTGAGCGGTGTCTTCTACTCCATCCATTCGCTGGGTCCATTCTGGCAAACGGCGAGTCACTTCAATCCCTTCTTCTACATGATCGACGGATTTCGCTACGGATTCTTCGGCGTCAGCGACGTCGCGCCCGAGCTCAGTCTGAGCGTGGTGGCGCTGTTTTTGGCCGTGGTGAGCGCCATCGCCATCAGGCTGCTGCGCATTGGCTACAAAATCAGAAGTTAAAAACGGAAACCCCATGAACGCTGAGCAACTCAAAACCATCATCCAGGCCGGACTGGCCTGCGAGCACATCGAAGTCACCGGCGACGGTGTGCACTGGGAGGCCGTCATCGTGTCGCCAGGCTTCGAGGGCAAGCGCAAGATCCAGCGCCACCAACTGGTGTACGCCACCTTGGGCGATCGCATGAAGACCAACGAGGTGCACGCCCTGTCGATGCAGACCGTGACGCCGGCTGAATGGGCGCAATTGAATGCGTAGCAAGTCATGATCACGCTTGCACTCTCCAAGGGCCGCATCTTCGACGAGACCCTGCCGCTGCTCAAGGCCGCAGGCATCGAGGTGCTGGACGACCCGGAAACCACGCGCAAGCTCATTCTGGCGACGAACCAACCGCAGGTGCGCGTGGTGCTGGTGCGCGCCAGCGACGTTCCGACCTACGTGCAGTACGGCGGCGCCGACCTGGGCATCACCGGCAAGGACACTTTGCTCGAACATGGCAGCCAGGGCCTGTACCAGCCGCTCGATCTGCAGATTGCGAAATGCCGCATCAGCGTCGCGGTGCGCGAAGGCTTTGATTACGCCGCTGCGGTGCAGCAGGGCAGCCGTTTGCGCGTGGCCACCAAGTACGTGGCCATCGCGCGCGAATTTTTCGCCAGCAAGGGCGTGCACGTGGACCTGATCAAGCTCTACGGCAGCATGGAATTGGCGCCGCTCACGGGTCTGGCCGACGCCATCGTTGATCTGGTCTCCACCGGCAATACGCTCAAGGCGAACCACCTGGTGGAGGTGGAGCGCATCATGGACATCAGCTCGCGCCTGGTGGTGAACCAGGCTGCACTCAAGCTCAAGCAGCAGCCCATGCGGGCCATCATCGACGCCTTCGCTGCGGCTTTGCAAACGCCCGCGGGCGCCTGAGGCACTATGAGCTTGAGCGCGAAACCTCTGCGTCTGTGCACCGCCAGTCCCGCGTTCGAGGCCGACTTTCAGGCGCGCCTGCATTGGTCGGCACAGGCGGACGCGGCGATCGAACAAAGTGTGGCCGACATCCTGGCCGATGTGCAACTGCGCGGCGACGCCGCCGTGCTCGACTACACGGCGCGCTGGGACCGGGTGCAGGCGGCGTCGATGGCGCAACTGGAACTGACCCAAGCCGATCTCAAGGCCGCGTTTGACACCCTTCCCGCAGCCCAGCGCGAAGCGCTGCAGGCGGCAGCGGTGCGCGTGCGCAGCTACCACGAGGCGCAGAAGCGAGCCAGCGGCGAGAGCTGGAGCTACCGCGACGCTGATGGCACGCTGCTCGGGCAAAAGGTCACGCCTTTGGACCGGGTCGGCATCTATGTTCCGGGCGGCAAGGCCACTTACCCGTCGTCGGTGCTGATGAACGCCATCCCGGCCCATGTGGCAGGCGTGGGCGAGATCATCATGGTCGTGCCCACGCCGCGTGGCGAGAAGAACGCCATGGTGCTGGCTGCGGCCTACGTGGCCGGTGTCACGCGCGTCTTCACCATTGGCGGCGCGCAGGCGGTGGCGGCCCTGGCCTATGGCACGGCCACCATTCCCGCCGTGCACAAGATCACCGGTCCGGGCAACGCCTACGTGGCGGCGGCCAAGCGGCGCGTGTTTGGCGCGGTGGGCATCGACATGATCGCCGGACCTTCCGAAATCCTGGTGCTGGCCGATGGTTCCACGCCGCCCGATTGGGTGGCGATGGATCTTTTTTCACAGGCCGAACACGACGAACTGGCGCAAAGCATTCTGCTGTGCCCCGACGCCGCGTATATCGACGCGGTGCAGGCCGCCATCGATCGCCTGTTGCCCGAAATGCCGCGCGCCGACATCATCGCCAAGTCGCTCAACGACCGGGGTGCACTGATCCTCACACGCAGCATGGAAGAGGGCTGCGCCATCAGCAACCGCATCGCGCCCGAGCACCTGGAGGTGAGCAGCCGGGACCCGCACCGCTGGGAGCCGTTGTTGAAACACGCAGGCGCCATCTTTTTGGGCGCCTACACCAGTGAGAGCCTGGGCGACTACTGCGCCGGACCGAACCACGTGCTGCCCACCAGCGGCACGGCGCGCTTCAGTTCGCCGCTGGGCGTGTACGATTTTCAAAAGCGCAGCAGCCTGATCGAAGTGAGCCAGGCCGGGGCCCAGATTCTGGGCGTGATCGCGGCCGAACTGGCCTATGGCGAAGGCCTGCAGGCCCACGCACGAGCCGCGCTGATGCGTTTGAAGCCATGACGAACAATCCAATGCAGCGACTGCGCCAGGACATCCAGTCCATGCACGCCTACGCCATCCAGGACTCGGTGGGCATGATCAAGCTCGACGGCATGGAGAACCCGCACCGCCTGCCGGTCGAGCTGCAACAGCAACTCGGACAGCGCCTGGGTCAACTCGCCCTGAACCGCTATCCCGACGGACGCGTGAACGAACTGCGGCGCGCCTTGGCCGAGCACGCACGGCTGCCCGAGGGCTTTGAGCTGATGCTGGGCAACGGCTCGGACGAGCTGATTTCACTGCTGGCGATGGCCTGTGATGTGCCGCTGAGCGCAGCCAACAACTTCCAGCCCGCCTGCATCCTGGCGCCGGTGCCGGGCTTTGTCATGTACGCCATGAGCGCCCAGCTGCAAGGTTTGAAGTTTGTCGGTGTCCCGCTCACGGCCGAGTTCGAACTCGACGCGGTCGCCATGCTGGCGGCCATTCGCGAACACCAACCCAGCGTCGTGTACCTGGCCTATCCGAACAACCCGACGGCGAACCTGTGGGACGACGCGGTGATTGAAGAAATCATTCGAGTGCAGGGCGAGCAGGGCGGTCTGGTGGTGATGGACGAGGCCTACCAGCCCTTTTCCAGCAGGAGCTACATCGACCGCATTCAAAGCCATGGCCACGTGCTGCTGATGCGCACCTTGTCCAAGTTCGGTCTGGCCGGCGTGCGCATTGGCTACCTGATGGGACCGGCGGCGCTGATTGGCGAGATCGACAAGTTGCGCCCGCCCTACAACGTGAGCGTGCTCAACTGCGAGTGCGCGCTGTTTGCGCTGGAGCACGCCGAGGTCTTCGCGGATCAGGCCAGGGACATCAGGGCGCAGCGCGGCGAATTGTTGCGCGCGCTGCAGGCCCTGCCCGGCGTCCACCCTTATCCCAGCGAATCCAACATGATTCTGGTGCGCGTGCCGGATGCCGCGCAAGCCTTTGAAGGCCTGCGTGCGCGCAAGGTGCTGGTGAAAAATGTTTCTAAAATGCACGCACTGCTTGCCAATTGCCTGCGCTTGACGGTCGGCACCGCCGAACAAAACCGCGCCATGCTGCAAGCGCTACAGGAATCTTTATGACCACCCCCCGCACCGCCGAGGTCTCGCGTCACACGGCCGAGACGCAAATCACCGTCAAGATCAATCTGGACGGAACCGGGCAGGCGCGCCTGAACACCGGCATTGGCTTCTTCGACCACATGCTGGACCAGATCGCGCGCCACGGCCTGATCGACCTGGACATCCAGGCCGTCGGCGACTTGCACATCGACGGGCACCACACGGTGGAAGACGTGGGCATCACGCTCGGTCAGGCGCTGCACCAGGCGGTGGGCGACAAGAAGGGCTTGCGCCGCTACGGTCACGCCTATGTGCCGCTGGACGAGGCGCTGAGCCGGGTCGTGATCGACTTTTCCGGCCGCCCGGGCCTGGTGATGCACGTGCCCTTCAAGAGCGGCATGATCGGCGGCTTCGACAGCCAACTGGCGTTTGAATTCTTTCAGGGCTTCGTGAACCACGCCTTTGTCACGCTGCACATCGACAACCTGCGCGGTGAAAATGCGCACCACCAGGCCGAGACCGTGTTCAAGGCGTTTGGCCGTGCGCTGCGCGCCGCATTGGAGTTGGACGCACGCGCACCGAATGCGATTCCCTCGACCAAGGGCAGCTTGTAGATCCGGCCACCGGCTTGCGCGCCCGTCATTGCATCGCACCTCATGAAGAAAATAGCAGTCGTCGATTACGGCATGGGCAATCTGCGCTCCGTGACCCAGGCCGTGGTGCACGCGGCGCAGGGCTCGGGCATTGAGGTCGTATGGGCGCGCACCGCGCGTGAAGTCATGGACGCGGACCGTGTGGTGCTGCCGGGTCAGGGTGGCATGCGCGACTGCATGCGCGAACTGCACGACTCGGGCATGCATGCCGCCGTGCTGCACGCGGCGCAGCACAAGCCCTTGATGGGCGTGTGTGTGGGCATGCAGATGCTGCTCGATCACAGCCAAGAACTCGATACGCCCTGCCTCGGACTGATTCACGGCGAGGTGGTGAAGTTCGACCTCGCCGGGCAGTTGCAGCCCGATGGCAGTCGCTACAAGGTGCCGCAAATGGGCTGGAATCAGGTCTATCAGACCGACCACGGCGTGGGCCGGCATCCGATCTGGGGTGAGGTGCCCGACGGCAGCTATTTCTACTTTGTGCACAGTTTTTATGCGCGACCGTCAGATGCGCGCCACAGCGTGGGCGAGACCGACTATGGCGCGCGCTTCACATCCGCGATTGCACGCGATAATATTTTCGCGGCACAATTCCACCCCGAAAAGAGTGCGGCCCATGGACTTGCGCTGTACCGTAACTTCCTGCACTGGAACCCTTGACCCATCATGCAACTCATCCCGGCAATTGACCTGAAGGACGGCCACTGTGTGCGTCTGAAACAAGGCGACATGAAGCAGTCCACGACCTTCGGCGAAGAGCCCACGGTGATGGCGCGAAGCTGGGTCAGCAAGGGCGCACGGCGCCTGCACCTGGTGGACCTGAACGGCGCTTTTGCCGGTGCCCCGAAGAATGAGATGGCGATCCGCCAAATATTGAAAGAAGTCGGCAGCGAGGTCGATGTGCAACTCGGCGGCGGCATCCGCGATCTGGACACGATCGAGCGCTACCTGGACGCCGGTCTGCGCTACGTCATCATCGGCACCGCTGCGGTGCGCAACCCCGGCTTCCTGCAGGACGCCTGCACGGCCTTCGGTGGCCACATCATTGTGGGTCTGGACGCGAAGGACGGCCGGGTTGCCACCGATGGCTGGAGCAAGTTGTCGGGCCACGAGGTGGTGGACCTGGCGAAGAAGTTTCAGGACTACGGCGTCGAATCCATCATCTATACCGACATCGGCCGCGACGGCATGCTCAGCGGCATCAACATCGAAGCCACCGTGCGTCTGGCGCAGGCGCTGACGATTCCGGTCATCGCATCCGGCGGCCTGTCCAATATGGCCGACGTGGAAAGACTCTGCGAGGTCGAGAGCGAAGGCATCGAAGGCGTGATCTGTGGCCGCGCCATCTACAGCGGCGATCTGGATTTCGAAGCGGCGCAGGCGCGCGCCGATGAACTCAATGGCTGATCTCGCCCCTCACCCCGGCCCTCTCCCCCGAGCACGGGGGCGAGGGAGTTGGAGCGACTGCCTCGCCCGCTTGACGCTTCAGGCGGGTTGGGGTGGCCCCCTCGCCCGCTTGCGGCAGAGGGCGGGGGTGGGGGCGAACGCATGCTAGCCAAGCGCATCATTCCCTGCCTGGATGTGACCGGTGGGCGCGTCGTCAAGGGCGTGAATTTCGTGGAGCTGCGCGACGCCGGCGACCCGGTGGAAATCGCCGCGCGCTACAACGAGCAGGGCGCGGACGAGCTCACCTTTTTGGACATCACCGCCACCAGCGATGGCCGCGACCTGATCCTGCACATCATCGAGGCCGTGGCCTCGCAGGTGTTTATTCCGCTCACCGTCGGCGGCGGCGTGCGCACGGTGGACGATGTGCGCCGCTTGCTCAACGCCGGCGCGGACAAGACCAGTTTCAACTCGGCCGCGATTGCCAACCCTCAGGTCATCGCCGACGCTTCGGCCAGGTACGGCGCGCAGTGCATCGTGGTGGCAATCGACGCCAAGCGGCGCAGCGCGCAGGAGTGCCAGCGCCTGGACGCCAGCGGCCGCCCGATGGGCGCGGGCTGGGATGTTTTCAGCCACGGCGGGCGCAAGAACACCGGGCTCGACGCCGTGGCCTGGGCCAGTCAGATGGCCACCATGGGCGCGGGCGAAATCCTGCTCACCAGCATGGACCGCGACGGCACCAAGTCGGGCTTTGATCTGGAACTGACGCGCGCTGTCGCCCACGCCGTGGCCGTGCCGGTGATTGCCTCCGGTGGCGTGGGTACGCTGGACCATCTGGCCGATGGGATACAGCTCGGCGGCGCCGACGCCGTGCTGGCCGCGAGCATTTTTCACTATGGCGAATACACCGTGGCCCAGGCCAAACAACGCATGGCCGAGCGCGGGATACCGGTAAGACGATGAAATGGCTGAATGAAGTGAAATGGGACGAGCACGGCCTGGTGCCGGTGATCGCGCAGGAGGCGTCCAGCCAGGATGTGCTGATGTTCGCCTGGATGAACCGCGAAGCCCTGCAAAAGACCGCCGAGCTGGGGCAGGCCGTGTATTTCAGCCGCTCGCGCAAGCGCCTGTGGCACAAGGGCGAAGAGTCGGGCCACACGCAGCAGGTGCACGAGATCCGTCTGGACTGCGACAACGATGTGGTGCTGCTCAAGGTCACGCAGCTCGGGCATGAACCCGGCATCGCCTGCCATACCGGGCGCCACAGCTGCTTTTTCAGTCTCTACAAGGACGGTGCCTGGCACACCACCGAGCCGGTGCTGAAAGACCCCGCCGCCATCTACAAGACACCATGAACGCACAAGACTCCCTGGCCCGACTGGCCGCCGTGATCGAAAGCCGCAAGCCGCAAAACGGCGGCGACCCGCAGGCCAGCTATGTCTCGCGCCTGTTGCACAAGGGCCCGGACGCGTTTTTGAAGAAGATCGGCGAGGAAGCCACCGAAGTCGTGATGGCCGCCAAGGACGCGGACCATGGCGGCGACGCGCAAAAAATCGTGTGCGAGGTTGCCGATCTCTGGTTTCACTCGATGATCGCGTTGGCGCATTACGGCCTGACGCCGGCCGACGTCATCGCCGAACTCGATCGGCGCGTGGGCACCAGCGGCATCGAGGAAAAGGCGCTGCGCAAGGTGGCGACGCGCGAACTCGACGAGGGTGGCCAGGCATGAGCGCGTCCAACTGCATCTTCTGCAAAATCGTCGCCGGCGCCATTCCCTCGCGCAAGGTCTATGAAGACGAGGAAATTTTTGCTTTTCACGACATCCATCCCTGGGCCCCGGTGCACTTCCTGCTGATCCCGAAATTGCACCTGGCATCGATGGCGCAGGTCGCCCCTGAGCACCAGGCGCTGCTGGGCCGCATGCTGGCGCTGGCGCCGCGCCTGGCGCTGCAGGAAGGCTGCAATCCCTACCCCGAAGGCGGCTTTCGTATCCTGTGCAACACCGGTGCCGAAGGCGGGCAGGAAGTGCAGCATCTGCATTTTCACGTCATGGGTGGACCCCGGCCCTGGCTCAGGGCTTGAATTGCCCCATGTCACACTAAGTGCGTCGGCCTCGGTCTAAAATCGGCGCAATCGTTTAGGAGTACGCCATGGGTTTATCGACCACACACTTGATCATTTTCTTGGTCATCATCATCGTGATTTTTGGCACCAAGAAGTTGCGCAACATCGGCTCCGATCTGGGTGGCGCCGTCAAGGGTTTCAAGGACGGCATGAAGGACGCAACGGCCGAGAAGAGCGCCGAGCCCAGCGCACCGGTGCAGCAGGTGACGGGTGCCCCGGCCGCGCCCAAAGACACGATCGACGTCGAAGCGAAGTCCAAGGTCTAAGTGCTCGACATCGGCGTCACCAAGCTCGCCATCATTGGTGGCATTGCGCTGGTCGTGATCGGTCCTGAGCGCCTGCCGGGTCTGGCGCGCACCATCGGCACCATGCTCGGGCGCGCCCAGCGTTACGTCGCCGACGTCAAGGCTGAAGTGGGTCGGTCCATGGAGTTGGACGAACTCAAGAAGATGAAGGACACGTTCCAGGCGGCGGCCAGCGAGGTCGAACAGACGGTGCAGACCTCGGCCGCCGATTTCGAAAATTCCTGGACGCAGACGACGCCAGGCCTGGACCCGGCGCAGGGCAACAGCCTTTACGCCCCGCCAGCGCCGCAATACAAGCATCCCGGGAAGAACTGGCGGCTCAAGACGGGCGCCACGCCGCAGTGGTACAAGGCCCGCGCCGGCACGCGCACCAGGGCCTTGTCGGGTGCCGCGCGGGTGGCACGTTTTCGCCCGCAGAAGATCACCCAGTCCTAGTTCATGTCCGACGAAAAACCTCCGATCGACGAGCTCGCCGGTACCGAGCAGCCCTTTGTGCAGCATCTGGTGGAGCTGCGCGACCGCTTGCTGCGCGCGATCTACGGCATCGCCGCGATCTTCGCCGTGCTGGTGTTTTATCCCGGCCCTTCGCGCCTGTATGACCTGCTGGCGATGCCGCTGGTGAAGGCGCTGCCCGAAGGCTCGAAGATGATCGCCGTCGGTGTGGTGTCGCCGTTTCTGGTGCCGATCAAGGTCTCGGTGCTGGCGGCCATCGGCCTGAGCCTGCCCTGGATCCTGTATCAGGCCTGGGCCTTCGTCGCGCCCGGGCTGTACAAGCACGAGAAAAAACTGGTGTTGCCGCTGGTCGCGGCGAGCACGCTGCTGTTCTACACGGGCGCGGCGTTTTGCTATTTTGTGGTGTTTGGCCAGGCCTTTCCCGCGATTCAAAAGATGGCGCCGACATCGGTTGCCGTGACCCCCGACATCGAAGCCTATCTGGACTTTGTCATCACGCTGTTCATTGCCTTTGGCGTGGCGTTCGAGGTGCCGATCGCCGTCATCATCCTGGCCCGCATGGGCATGGTGAGCATCGCCCAGCTGCGGGCGTTTCGCGCCTATTTCTGGGTTGCTGCGGCCGCTGTGGCGGGCCTGGTGACGCCGCCCGATCCGGTGTCGATGATCGCGCTGCTGCTGCCCATGGGTCTGCTGTATGAAGTGGGCATCTGGGCGGCGCAACTCTTCATCAAGCACACCAAGGCGCCAGAGGCTGCCGAGGAACCGGTGAATCCCTAACCGGAGTCGTCGGGTCTAACGCTGCTGCAGCTTCGGTTTGGGGCGCAGCCCCGGCGTCACGCTGAGTTCCATCGTTTCTTCGCGCCGCAACACGCCAAATCGGGCCGGCGTCCCGGGCGCAAGCGCGGCCACGGCCACGAGCAGCTCGGACACGTTGCGCACCGGCTTTCCCGCGACATTTTGAATCACGTCCCCGGGCTTGATGCCGCCTTTGGCGGCGGGGCCGCTTTGCATCACGCCGGTGATGATCACCCCCTGCAAGCCTTGTGCTGCATCCGCTTTCCCGGGCCGGATGCCAAAGGTCTGCGCCAATTCTGGCGACAGCTCCGTGGGTTCGACGCCGATCCAGCCGCGCGTCACCCGGCCGTCCTTGATGATGCCCTCGAGCACCTGTTTGGCGGTGGCGACGGGGATGGCAAAGCCGATGCCCATGCTGCCACCGGAGCGCGAATAGATGGCGCTGTTGATGCCCTGCAATTGGCCGTTCACGTCCACCAGTGCGCCGCCGGAATTGCCGGGGTTGATGGCCGCGTCGGTCTGGATGAAGTTCTCGAAGGTGTTGATGCCCAACTGGTTGCGTCCCAGGGCACTCACGATGCCGCTGGTCACCGTCTGGCCCACGCCAAAGGGATTGCCGATGGCCAGCACCTGGTCGCCGACCTGCAGATTCTCGGCGTTGCCCAGCGTGATCACCGGCAGCTGCTCGAGTTCGATCTTCAGCACCGCCAGGTCCGAATCCGGGTCGGTGCCGATCACTTTGGCGCTGGCGTGTCGGCCGTCGTTGAGCACGACTTCGATCGCATCCGATTCCTCCACCACGTGGTCGTTGGTCAGGATGTAGCCGTTGGCGCTGACGATCACGCCGCTGCCCAGTCCCACTTGGGGCTCATCGCCCCGGTCGCCAAAGAAGAACCTGAAGAACGGGTCGCCCTGGCCGGGATTTCGGTGCACCGCCTTGCTGGTGTTGATGCTGACCACGGCGCCCGAGGCCTTCTTCGCCGCCAGTCGCAGACTCCCTGTGGGAAGCAGCGTCGGCGCGTCGGCCGGCGCTTGCAGCAGCGACAGCGCGGTGGATGCGACGGGGCGTCGGTTCAACCATTCAGGCTTGAGTGTGCCGACGACGAAATACGCCGCCAGCAGTACCGTGACGGATTGGGAAAACAGGAGCCAGAACTTTTTCATGGGGTGTTTTGGTAACGTGAAAGTCAGCCGGCCAGGCCTGGCAATTTGCAAATTGTAGGACGCCGGCGCGACTGTTTAAGATTTGGGGATGTTCTCGTCCCAAGACAGCGCCTTGCGGCCGGACCGGGTGATTCACATTCACTCGGCGGCGCCGCCCAAACCCGCCTATGGCCAGGCCTGCAACGGCTGCGGCGTGTGCTGCCTGGCCGTCCCCTGCCCGCTGGGCATGCTGCTGTCCAGGCGCCGGCAAGGCGCCTGCGCGGCCCTGGTCTGGGAGGGGGCGGCCGGGCTTTATCGTTGTGGCGCCATCAGCCAACCGCGCCAAGCCGTGCAGCAGGCGCTGCCGCGCCGACTGCAGTGGCTGGCGCGGCCACTGTCATGCTTGCTGGCGCGCCTGGCCAGGCGCTGGATCGCGGCGGGTCAAGGCTGCGACAGTCGGCTCGACGTGCAACGGCCTGCGGACATCGCCGACAATGCAACGACTCACTCGCAGGATCTTCATGACCGATAGACAGCAACTTTTGCGCGCCCTGGATGCGCTGCTGCAGCCCGAGCGCTTCAAGGACTATGGACCCAATGGCTTGCAGGTGGAGGGCCGCGAGCAGGTGCGAAAAATCGTCTCCGGTGTCAGCGCCAGCCGCGCGCTCATCGAAGCGGCCATCGCGGCCAAAGCGGACGCGCTGTTCGTCCATCATGGCCTGTTCTGGCGCGGCCAGGACGGGCGCGTCACGGGCTGGATGAAACAGCGCCTGGCCCTGCTGCTGGCCCACGACATCAACCTGTTCGCCTACCACCTGCCGCTGGACGCGCACCCGGAGTTGGGGAACAACGCCCAATTGGGTTTGCAACTCGGACTTCAGGCCAGCAGCCGGTTTGGTGAACAGGAGCTGGGTTTCCTGGGGGGCCGTCGCAACGGCGGCAGCTTTGTTGACGCCCAGGCGCTGGCCGCGCATGTGGAGCAGGCATTGGCGCACCCGGTGACCCTGGTCAGCACGGCGCGCCGGGCCATCAAAAACATCGCCTGGTGCAGCGGCGGCGCGCAGTCGCACTTCGAGCAGGCCATCGCGGCCGGGGCCGACGCCTACATCACCGGCGAAATTTCCGAGCCGCAGGCGCACTACGCCCGGGAGTCGGGCGTGGCTTATCTGGCCTGTGGTCACCACGCGAGCGAGCGCTACGGCGCGCCGGCGGTGGCGGCGCACATCGCGGCGCAACTCGGTCTGGCGCACGAGTTCATCGACATCGACAACCCGGCTTGAGCCCGAGGACACGCATGACGCACCAACCCATCGCCATCACCCAGGGCGACCCGGCGGGCATTGGCCCTGAAATCATCGCCAAGGCGTTTCGCGACGCCCCTGAGGCGCTGCGCGGCTGTTTTGTGGTGGGCGACGTGGCCTGCCTGCGCCGTGCTTCGGCGCTGATCGGTTCGCCCGTTGCGCTGCCGCTGCCGGTGGCGCTGCTCGACCGTGCGGCCGACGCCTGGCAGTTGCCAGCGCACTGCATTGGCGTGCTGCAGGTGCTGCCCGAGGCAGCGCTGGCGCCGCTCGGTCGCATCAGTGCTGAGGCGGGCAGGGCGGCAGCGCTGTGCGTCGAATGGGCCGCGCGAGCGGCCCTGCGCGGCGAGATCGCGGCGCTCGTGACCGCGCCGTTGCACAAGGAGGCCCTGGCGGCTGCGGGCGTGAGTTTTCCCGGTCACACCGAACTGCTGCAGGCGCAGGCTGCGGCGCATCTTGGACTGCCCGTGTCCCAGGTGCCGGTGCGCATGATGCTGGCGAACGACGAGTTGCGCACGGTGCTGGTGAGCATCCACATGTCGCTGCGCCAGGCCATTGAGACCGTGACCTTTGACAACGTGCTGCAGACGCTGCAGATCACGCACCGCTCGGTGCAGGCGATGCTGGGGCGCGCGCCGCGCATCGCCGTCGCCGGCCTCAATCCGCACGCCGGCGAGGGCGGCCTGTTTGGCAGCGAAGAGCAGTCCATCATCGCGCCGGCCGTGGCGGCAGCGCGTGCCCAAGGCCTGGACGTGAGCGGCCCGTTCGCGCCGGACACCGTCTTCATGCGGGCGCGGGCCAGGGCGCACGCGCCAGCTGAGTTCGACGTGGTGGTGGCGATGTACCACGACCAGGGCTTGATACCGGTGAAGTACCTGGGCGTGGAGCAGGGCGTGAACGTGACGCTGGGGCTGCCGCTGGTGCGCACCAGCCCCGATCACGGCACCGCCTTTGACATCGCGGGAACGGGACGCGCGGACGCGTCCAGCCTGATCGCCGCCATTCACATGGCGCGTCGGCTCTGTCCTTGACTGATCAAGGCTTCTTCAGGCTGTCACGAATCTCGCGCAGCAAGATGACGTCTTCTGGGGTCGCCGGCGCGGGCGCTGCGGGCTCGGATTTCTTCAGCCGGTTCACCTGCTTGACCATCATGAAGATAATGAACGCCAAAATCGCAAAGTTCACGGCGACAGTGATGAAGTTGCCGTAGGCGAACACCGGAACGCCGGCCTTCTTCAAGGCATCGAGCGTCGTCCCGGTTCCTGCGGGCGGCGTTCCCAGGGCCAGGAACAGGCTGGAGAAATCGAATTTGCCAAAGATGGCTCCGACCAGCGGCATGATCAGGTCGCCCACGACCGAATCAACGATCTTGCCGAAGGCCGCGCCGATGATCACGCCAACGGCGAGGTCCATCACATTGCCCTTGATCGCAAAGGCCTTGAATTCCTGCATCATTCCCATGGTCACACGCTCCGATTGTTAAGGCCCCGGAGTATTCCACGGGAATGCGCGCTGTCAATCGGGGCAAACGAACACTTACCTCTGCGGCGCGTGGCTTGCCACCGGCGCCAGACCCGCAAGCGAGGGGGCTGGCATCGTCAGCTAGAATCAGAGGTTAAACCCAGTTAGCGACGACATAGAGGATTTCCATGAGTGACACTCCCGTCGATTCCACCGCGATCGACTCCAGCAAACGTACCTGGTTGATTGCATCCAGCTGCGCCGGCGTTGCAGGCGGTATTGCCGCAGCGGTTCCTTTTGTCAGCAGTTTCCAGCCCTCCGAGCGCGCCAAAGCGGCTGGTGCGGCTGTCGAAGCTGACATTTCGGCCCTGAAACCCGGAGAAAAAATGACGGTTGAATGGCGCGGCAAGCCGGTCTGGATCGTGCGACGCACGCCCGAACAACTGGCCGCGCTCAAGGGGCTGAACTCGCAACTCGCCGACCCCAAGTCGGAACGCAAGCCATCGGAGCTGACGCCGGAATATGCGCGCAACGAAGCGCGTTCCATCAAGCCTGAATATTTTGTGGCTGTGGGAATTTGCACGCATCTGGGTTGTTCGCCCTCGGACAAATTTCAGGTCGGCCCACAGCCGTCCTTGCCAAACGATTGGGCGGGCGGTTTCTTCTGCCCCTGCCATGGTTCGATGTTCGATCTGGCCGGACGCGTTTACAAGAATGTACCGGCGCCCGACAACCTGGAAGTTCCGGCCCATACGTACCTCTCCGACTCGAGATTGCTCATCGGTTCTGACAAGAAGGCCTGAGGAAAGACACCATGGCTGAATATCACGAAATTTCCCCGAACGCTTCGGCGCCCGCAAAGCTGCTCAACTGGGTGGACAACCGCTTCCCCCTGTCCAAGCTCTTCAAGGAGCACATGAGCGAGTACTACGCGCCGAAGAACTTCAACATCTGGTACATCTTCGGCTCGCTTTCGCTGCTGGTGCTGGTGCTGCAGATCGTCACCGGCATCTTCCTCACGATGCACTACAAGCCCGACGCCGCCTTGGCCTTCGCCTCGGTCGAATACATCATGCGCGATGTGCCCTGGGGCTGGGTGATACGCTACATGCACTCCACTGGCGCGTCGGCCTTCTTCGTCATGGTGTACCTGCACATGTACCGCGGGCTGATCTACGGCAGCTACCGCAAGCCGCGCGAACTGGTCTGGATCTTCGGCTGCGCGATTTTCCTCGCGCTCATGGCCGAAGCCTTCATGGGCTACCTGCTTCCCTGGGGCCAGATGAGCTACTGGGGCGCCCAGGTGATTCTGAACATGTTCTCCGCCATTCCCTTTGTCGGGCCCGACCTGGCTTTGCTGGTGCGCGGCGACTATGTGGTGGGCGACGCCACGCTGAACCGCTTCTTCAGCTTTCACGTGATCGCCGTGCCGCTGGTGCTGCTGGGCCTGGTGGTGGCGCACATCATCGCGCTGCACGAGGTCGGCTCCAACAATCCCGATGGCATCGAGATCAAGGAGAAGAAGGACGCCAAGGGCATTCCGTTGGACGGCATCCCGTTCCATCCCTACTACTCGGTGCACGACATCTTTGGCGTGAGCGTGTTCCTGTTTGTGTTCGCGGCGATCATCTTCTTCGCTCCTGAACTCGGTGGCTACTTCCTCGAATACAACAACTTCATCCCCGCAGACTCGCTCAAGACGCCGCTGCACATCGCCCCGGTGTGGTACTTCACACCGTTCTATTCGCTGCTGCGCGCGGTCACGACCGAGATGATGTACGTGCTGATGGGCTGCGTGCTGCTGGGCGCCGGCCTGGCCGTGACCCGACTCAAGATGCCCAACTTCTTCAAGGCCGTGATCGTCGGCGGCGCGGTCGTCTTGATCGCCATGATGGGGTCCATTGATGCCAAGTTCTGGGGTGTTGTGGCCATGGGCGGCGGCGTCGTCATCATGTTCTTCCTGCCCTGGCTGGACAACAGCCAGGTCAAGTCGATTCGCTACCGTCCGGACTGGCACAAGGTCCTGTATGCGGTGTTCGTCATCAACTTCGGCGTTCTGGGCTATTTGGGTACCTTGCCGCCCTCGGACATCGGTGGACGGGTTTCCCAGTTGGGCACGTTGTTCTATTTTGGCTTCTTCCTGCTGATGCCATGGTGGAGTTCGGTTGGGCGCTTCAAAACGCCCCCGGACCGTGTCATCTACCACGCGCATTGAGCGGAGAACAAGATCATGACTTTCACAGGTTTCTCTAAAAAAATCATTCTTGCTCTCGTCGGTGCGCTGGCGGTCAGTGCAGGCGCCTTGGCTTCCAGCGAAGGTCTGCCGTGGGACAAGGCACCGAACCGCACGCAAGACAATGCGGCGCTGCAAAAGGGGGCAGAACTGTTCGTCAACTATTGCCTGAACTGCCATTCGGCCGCGTTCATGCGCTACACGCGTCTGACCGACATCGGTCTGACCGAGCAGCAGATCAAGGACAAGCTGCTGCCACCCGGCGCCAAGTTCGGCGAGACCATGAAGGCCGCAATCGACCCGAAGCAGGCTGCGGAGTGGTTTGGCGCGAATCCGCCAGATCTGACGGTGATCGCGCGTTCACGCGCCGGTGACAAGGGCTCAGGTGCCGATTATTTGTACACCTATCTGCGCACTTTTTATCGCGACGAAACCCGCCCCACAGGCTGGAACAACCTGGCTTTCCCGGCTATCGCCATGCCGCACGTTCTGTGGGAACTGCAGGGCGATCGCAAGGCGGTGTTTGAAACCAAAAAGGAGCACGGCAATGACGTTCACGTCTTCGTCGGCTTTGAGCAGTCCAAGCCCGGAACGATGACGCCCGCGCAGTTCGACGACGCCATGGGCGACCTGGTGAGCTATTTGCAGTGGATGGGCGAGCCGATTCAAAATACCCGCAAGCAGATTGGCGTTTGGGTGCTGCTGTTCCTCGCGGTCTTGAGTTACTTCACCTGGCGGCTGAATGCGGCCTACTGGAAAGACGTCAAGTGAGTTGCTGATCCGGCTCGATGCTTGAGCCGGATGTTCAAATTGAAATCACTTTCAGGACTCGGTGCGATGCGCAGCCGAAACAAGAAAGTGAAGGGGGAAGTTGATTCCCCCCTTGGTGTTGACAACAAAAGTGAGTGCTGTAGTCACTCACTTTTTAATTTTTTGGAGCCTTTACTATGATGGTACTTTACTCGGGAACGACTTGCCCTTTTTCCCACCGCTGCCGTTTTGTGCTGTTCGAGAAGGGCATGGATTTCGAGATTCGCGATGTCGATCTGTACAACAAGCCCGAAGACATCAACGTCATGAATCCCTATGGTCAGGTTCCCATTCTGGTGGAGCGTGACCTGATTCTGTACGAGTCGAACATCATCAACGAATACATCGACGAGCGCTTTCCGCATCCGCAATTGATGCCCGGCGATCCGGTGGACCGCGCCCGCGTGCGCCTGTTCCTGCTCAACTTCGAGAAAGAGTTGTTCGTCCACGTGTCAACGCTGGAGTCACGCGCCACCAAGGCCAACGAGAAGGTTCTGGAAAAAGCGCGCGCCCACATCCGCGACCGCCTGACGCAATTGGCGCCGGTGTTCCTGAAGAACAAATACATGCTGGGCGAGAACTTCTCCATGCTCGACGTGGCGATCGCGCCGCTGTTGTGGCGCCTGGACTACTACGGCATCGATCTGAGCAAGAACGCCGCGCCGCTGCTGAAATACGCAGAGCGCATCTTCTCGCGTCCGGCCTATATCGAGGCGCTGACGCCTTCTGAAAAGGTGATGCGCAAGTAAGTTGCCAGGAGCGCAGATGATCAGCACCACGCCCACCCCGTCCACGCGCCCCTATCTGATTCGGGCGCTGTACGAGTGGTGCACCGACAACGGCTTGACGCCCTATGTCGCGGTGCGCGTGGACGACACGGTGCAGGTGCCGCGCGAATTCGTGAAGGACGGAGAGATCGTTCTCAACGTCAGTTTTGACGCCACGCAGGCGCTCAAGTTGGGCAACGACTTCATCGAATTCACGGCCCGCTTCGGCGGCGTGGCGCGCAGCATCATCGTTCCCATGGGCCGCGTGGTGGCGATCTATGCCCGCGAAAACGGCCAAGGCATGGCATTCCCGCAGCCCGAGTCGCCCGGCGCGTCCGACGCCACCACGATGCCCGCTCGAGGCTTGTCGAGTGTCGCAGCGAGCGATGTCTCTGCCACCGTTTCACTGCTGTCGGTGGTGCCCGAGGCCAGCAAAAAACCAGAGCCACCGACCGACCCCGAGCGTCCATCGCCGGGACCACGTCCAGCGCTCAAACGCGTCAAGTAGCGCCAGCGTGTGCGGGCTTTGCGCGCCTGCCAGCGGCACTGAAGCATCCGGTAGAATCGCCAGCTTGTGCCGATTTAGCTCAGTTGGTAGAGCAACCGCCTTGTAAGCGGTAGGTCATCAGTTCGAATCCGATAATCGGCACCATTTCACTGTTTCAGGCCGTATCAAAAGCCCTCAAAACCCGCACGTTCCCCAGCGTAGCGGGTTTTTTCTTGCCTCATACGGTATCAGGGGCTAACATGCTATACCGTCATAAAGACGGCAAATTTGACGGTATAGACCACTACCGTCAAAACCGATACCGTCAAAGGGGCAACATGGCACTGACAGACACATTCATAAAGCAGGTAAAGCACAGCGGCAAAACGACCGGCGACAAGCACAGCGACGGCGGGGCCATGTATTTGCTGGTGACCGCCGGGGGCAAGTATTGGCGGATGGACTACCGTTTCAACGGAAAACGCAAGACGCTGGCTTTTGGCCTTTACCCGGACGTGCCGCTAGCTCTGGCCAGGCAAAGGCGCAACACGGCACGGCAACTGCTGGCTGACGGTATCGACCCCAGCGTAGCCAAAAAAGAGGCGGTAGCCGAACAGGCGGCGCTGAACGAAAACACGTTCAAGGCGGTTGCCCTGGAGTGGCAGGCTATGAAGGCCAAGGGCTGCGCCGAAAATACTTCAAACAAGCGCCTGACCCAGCTTGAGAACCATATTTTCCCGGCCATCGGCAATCGACCCGTTGCGGAGGTGAAGCCCCCCGAAGTGCTGGCGATGATCCAAGCGGTAGCGGCATCCGGCACGGCCTACACGGCGGGCAGGCTGCGCGAAATATGCGGGCAGGTGTTTCGATTCGCCATCCAGACGGGCCGGGCCACCTATGATCCGGCGGCGGCGATGCGCGGGGCTATCGAGAAACACACCGTCAACCATCGGCCTGCACTGACAACCCGGCGCGAGTTTGGCGAGTTTGTGCGCGACCTGCGCGACACCACGCGGGCAGACCCCTTGACCAAGCTGTGCGCGCGCTTCGGCCTGCTGACCTGGACGCGGCCCAAAGAACTGCGGCAAGCCAAGTGGGATCAAATCGACATAGAGGCTGCAGAATGGCGCATCCCGGCCATACAAATGAAAACAGGCAAGCACCTACAGGCCCACACCGTCGCACTGTCTGCGCAGGCATTGGAGATGCTGCCCAAGCTGCGCGAGCTGTCAGGCCACACCGACCGGCTTTTTCCCAGCGGCGGCAGCAGTGGCGGCGTCATCAGCGAAAACACGATCAACAATTTATTTCGGCGCATGGGCTATATTGACAAGCAAAGCCACCACGGCCTGCGTGCGTCGGCGCGTAGCCTGCTGAGTGAGCGCGGATGGTCAACCGAAGCATTGGAGCGCCAACTAGACCACAAAGAAGCAAATCAGGCCGTGGCAGCGTATGCGCGAAGCCAGCACCTGGACGAACGGCGGCGATTCATGGCCGATTGGGGTGCGCTAGTGGCGGCGCTGGAATCGGGTGACAACGTGGTGGCGTTCCCGACCAAGGCGGCATAGACAGTTTTCAGCCACGCCTAGCTATCGGCTGATCCCCGATGGTGAAAACCGGGACTCCCTGACCCGGCGGCGTTGGCTCCTTATCTGGGGCGAGACAGGGGGCGTGATGAGAGAAAGTTTTGAAGCGCAGGCAACTGCATTTGCCCAGGCCCCAAGGCTAACGGCATACAGTATCACAGCCACGTTTGGCGACGGGCAGCCTGGCCGCGTAAATGAGCGGGTGGTAGATAAACGCGGGAAATTTCATTTTGACACCATGACATGGAAAGCGGGCGATATTGCATATCAGTTCTTTAAGGAACGTTTCCCGGAAGGGATAACGGATTCTCAATTTCTATCCTGTTGCCAGGAATGGGTTTTGTTGGTTTGCGATGACTTCTACCCCATTTTTTTGAGCCGAGTTGAAGATTGTTCGATCACGTTATACCCTCAGGATCTCGACGGCCTAGTTGAAGCATGGAAACGCTATGACTGGTGCGAGCGTGCGATGCTTATGATTGAATTTGGCGACGTAGTAAATCGGGGCATTGATAGCTATGATGAAATCGATAGTTTTTTTAGCCCGTTGATCGCGTTGGTTCTACTTCAACGATTAGATGATGCAGTGATAGCGGAATTTCTCGACGGCAGTGGACCCCCCCGCGTCACAATACTTGTCGCTTCCATAGAACCAAGAACCCGGGGGCGGCGATGAAGGACAGAAGTTGGCACGATACGGACAAACATTCAAGGACCGGGCGGTTGCTCGGTTGTTGCCGCCTGAAAGCGCGGCGCTGGAGTTGGTGGCCAGGGAGGTTGGCGTTGGAACAGGAACACTACAGCGCTGGCGCGATGATGTTCAGTCCATGCCCGCCCGAGGGCGGGCATGGACTGCGGCGGCGCGGTTGCAGGCCGTGATCACCACGGCGGCGATGGCAGAAGCCGGCAAAAGCGCCTGGTGCCGCGAGCAGGGAATCTACCCAGCCGAGTTGGAGAAGTGGTGCGCAAGCGCTGCTGGCGCGCTGTGCGATCCGCAGGATGCGCGGGCCAGTCCACAGGCTACGCGCAAAGACAAAGTGCGCATCAAGGAGCTCGAACGTGAGCTGCTGCGCAAGGACCGCGCCTTGGCCGAAACAGCAGCCCTGCTGGTCCTGTCAAAAAAAGTCACGGCGATCTTCAACAGAAGCGAGGACGCATGATCCTCATCGAAGATCGCCGTAGTCTGGCCCATGACATTGCAACCGCTCACAGCGCTGGCGCCCGGTTGCGCCTGGCGTGTGACATCGCCGGCATTGACGAACGCACCTTGCAGCGCTGGAAGGCGCACGCGGGCCTCGTAAAGGGCGATGGCAGGCCGCTCTCGGTGCGTCCTGTGCCCAGCCATGCATTGAGCGAGCAAGAGCGTACGCGACTGCTGGACGTGGCCAACGAGCCGCGCTTCGCAGCCGTGCCGCCTGCGCGCATCGTGCCCATGCTGGCCGACGAAGGCGTGTACCTGGCCAGCGAGTCATCCTTTGCCCGTGTGCTGCGTGCCCATCATCAGACGGCACACCGTGGACGCGCCAAGGCGCCCCACGCCGTGCGACCGCCAACCACGCACATCGCCACCACGGTGCGTCAAGTCTGGTGCTGGGATATGACCTACTTGCCCGCTACCGTGATGGGTCGGTGGTTTCACCTGTACCTGATTCTGGATCTGTACAGCCGCAAGATCGTGGGCTGGGAGGTGCACGACAGCGATCACTCCGACCATGCGGTTCATCTGTTGAAGCGCACGGCGTTGGCCGAGGGCATTGCTGCTCTTCCTGTCAAACCGGTATTGCATGGCGACAACGGCTCCACGCTCAAGGCCACGACGGTACTGTCGATGCTGAACTGGCTGGGCGTGAAGCCCTCGTATTCGCGGCCCCGCGTGAGTGACGACAACGCGTACGCCGAGTCTTTGTTTCGCACCGCAAAGTACCGACCCGAGTTCCCTGCCAAGGGATTTGCTGATCTGGACGCAGCGCGTCAGTGGGCGGCTGGTTTCGTGCATTGGTACAACGTCGAGCATCGGCACAGCGGCATCCAGTACGTGAGCCCGGCACAGCGTCATGCGGGAGATGATCACGCCATCCTTGCTGCCCGTCACGAGCTGTACACCAAAGCCCGTGAGCTCAATCCGGCTCGGTGGTCAGGCAAAACACGAAACTGGTCGCCCGTGGGACCGGTCACTCTCAACCCCGAACGCGACTCCGTCATCCGAGCCTATTCGGACGACAACCCTATTCAGCAGTTGGCTGCATGAATGAGGCGACAAGTAGCTTGACGCGCGCCGACCACCAACTGGTTCAGCAAGGGCGAGGTGATGGCAAACAGTTCCAACACCACGGCCAACGCAAACACCTGAAATAGTGATCGCTTCAGGCCCAGCACCTTGCCGGTGAGTGCGGACAGAGCCACACGCTGGCGCTGATCGGCCGGCTGAAAATCGGCATTCGGCGTGAGCTCCAGCGCCACGCCGGTGAAGTGGCGCGAGACTTCGGCAAAAGGCAAACGGCGCTCGCCCACCGCTGGGTCCAGGATGGTGATGGCGCGCCGCCCCACCTTCTTGAGCACGACAAAGTGATTCAGGTCCCAGTGCAGGATGCAGGGCATTTGCAGTTGGGCCAGTTCTTCCAGTTCCAGGCGCAGCGGGCGGCTGCTGAAGTTCAGGGTTCCGGCATGGGAAATCAACTGTTGAAGCGTTGCCCCTTTGAGCGAAACGGGAAACCGCCGCCGCAAATCAGCGAGATCAACCTGCAGACCGTGCGCATTAGACACCATGGCCAGACTGGCCAGGGCGCATTCGCTGGATTCGGATTGAAGGATGGGGGTCAAGTGCGCCGCCAGTGAAAGGGATGCAGGATCAACATTTTTTTGATCCCCTGCAGTCAAAATTTATTCGTATTACTCTTCGCCGAAATCAATGTTGCGGGCGCCAATCCTGGGATTTTCAACCGGAGAGTTGAGATAAGAATAATTGTAACGAGTATCGTTAATAGAAATATAGTCAGAGACTCTGCCTGACCAATCCATCCATTAAATTGAAAGCAATGCTTACCAAAAATGGCATCCTTTGGCAAAATTATCAGCAAATTCACCGTGGAATGAACAACGATGGAATCTATGATTTTCCGCCGGGTTGAAAAAACATTAGCATAAACCAATCCAACCAAGAACAGACGCATTAGATTTTGCCAATCAAAACTGTATTGCCAATATTGATAGTGTGCAACACAAAATGCAAACGATGTTAATATTATCGAATAATGCAAAGGGAGATTTGGCGCATATTTTTGAAAGATTTTAAACCCGCCGAATCGAAACAGATACTCCTCAATGATCGGGCCGACTATAATTGCTGATACTATTCCCATAGACGGACCTATTGACTGGGAATCATGAGGATTCAGCGTCGATTGAGTGCACAACTCCCAAAAGTCACTCCACATCAAGGAATTTAGTAACCTAGATGCGAAGTATGTCCCGCTTGCAATCAGTAGCAATATTATTATTCTGATTTTTGTAAAATTCATGATGTAAATTCTTGATGCCCATCGTTCGATGGACATCAAGAATCGAAGTTTATGATTAAAGAATCACTCGGATCAAAATCGCCCCGATAAGACCGAACCAAGGCACATTCCCAAGGCCCGGTTCTGCACCCGGTGGCGTTGGTGTCTTATAGCCGGGATTTCCTCGTGTCGTATCCTGCGCATTTCCACCATGCACGCATGCCAATTCCTGTTCGCAAAGTACTTTCATATCATCTCCATATCGCTTCAAGTCGAAATGGGTGTCGACCCTTCACCTTCCAACCCCGCCCTCCCTCAGCCGCCTGCGCGCACCAAGTTCGGATCAGCGTTCAGAACCTTCACTTGCTGTCTCGCCGCCAACACCGGCTCCAGCACCCATTCCCAGACTTTTCTGCGTTCTTGCAGTACGTCGGCGTCCAGCGTCAGGCCGGGTTTGAGCGGCACGTTTTCGCCAAAGGCCTGGATGTCTTGCTCGTCGAGTTGCACGTTGATGCGGTACAGCGCCTCGTTACTGCCGGCTTGAGCGATGAGCTGCTGCGCCAGATTCGGCGGGAGTTCGCTCGGGGCAAAGGGCGTGGCGGACACGGCGGTGATGTGGCCGGTGTAGAGGCCGAACTTTTGATAGGGGTAGGCGGCGTACCGCAGGTACACGGTTTGGCCCGGGCGCACAAAGCCCGCTGTGCGGCTGGGAGCGAACAGGTGCGCTTGCAGTGCGCCATGCGCGGGATCCGCCAAGGGCACCAGCGTTGCCAGAGTCTGGCCCACCTGTACCGATTGCCCTACCTTGAGGTTCAGCGCCGTGACTGTGCCAGCATAGGGCGCGGTGATGACCGTGCTTTTGCGGGCGGCGTTCTCGCTGGCTTCCTGGTCCAGACTGGAGCGGTTGCGCTCGATCAGGTTCAGGTCGGTCTGGAGTTGCGCTGCCAGCGCAGAGCGTTCGCCTTGCAAGGCCTGCAAGTCGTGTTGCAGGGCCAAGCGGGCCCGCTCCAAAGCTTGCAATCGACCGTCGGCGTCGATAAGTTCTTCCTGCTTGGTCTGCACCTGGGCGACGGAGACAAACCCTTCTTTGGCCAGTTGTTCATTTCGTGCCAGGGTAGTGCGCGCCAGTTGCACGCGGCGCTGTTGCAGACTGCGCTCTTCTTCAGCCTGCCGCAATTCGGCTTGCAAGGTGCGAATGCGGTCAGCCAACACTTGTTCACGTTGACGGTTTTGCATCTCGCGCAACGTGTGCTCGGTAGTCAGGGTTTGCTGGCGCGCTTCGATTTGCAGGGCCGCACGTTCAGTGGTGTCGCCCATGGCGCCGTTGAGCATGCTCTGGCGCTCCGTGTGCAGCACCAGCAGCACGTCGCCCGCTCTGACGGTTTGGCCCTCAAGGATGGCCAGTTCCATCAGCACGCCGGATTGCTGCGCGGTGATGTTCAGGCTGCCTTGCGTGGGCACGAGCAGGCCGGAGAGTCGGGCTTTGCGGGTGACTTCGCCCCAGGCAGCGAAGGCCACCAGCGCGAGGGCCAAGCCAAGTGCAGCACCGGTGACCAGCGTGAAGGACAGGGGCCGATGCAGCCGCACGCTGCCCAGCCATTGGGCGGCTTGTGCGGCGTGAACTTCGTCCCGAAACAGTTTCATAGACCCGCACCGTTGATTTCAATATTGGCAACTTTTGCCACATCAATAATCAGTTTGTAGCACATATGCCGGTGCATATAGTCAGTATTTACCCGAAATTCAGGGGTTCATGCATGACTCCCGAAACCCTGAATTACTGAGTGCGTTTGCCGTCGAAATGAAGGCAAGGCGCAACGCCTTGGGGATTTCGCAAGAGGAGCTGGCACACCGTGCGAGTGTGGACCGCACGTTTGTGGCGCGCATGGAGACGGCACGAAACCAGCCCACGCTGTCAGTGCTGTTTCGGCTGTGCGATGGCCTAGGCGTGGCGCCGGAAGAGTTTGTGGCCCAGACGCGGCTGAGGATGCAGAAGTGATCCGAAAGCCAAGAGGTCAGGCCAAGCCCTTGCTCGACTGATATTCCAACTGGAACGGATTGAAGCCCGGTGCACCGGGCTCGTTGTGCGGCTTGCTGGTCATCGCCAACGATCATGGCAATTCGCGCCCAACTGCGCGCCCGTAGTCAAGCAACTCCAGCCCGCTCCCGCGCGGAATCTTCGCCAACAAATCGGCCAGCACGACCTTGGGCCGAGCCTGTTCGATCACGATGCGTCCAGGCTCAGGATGAATCACGACCTGATCCGAAACGCCAAGCTTGGCACTGCGCGGCAAGTCCATTCTCACTCCTTGAAATCTCCGCCAAAGCCATAGACAAAGTTCTCTGGCTTGAGGTGCTTGCGCAGCGCGGCGTTCACCTGCTCCAGCGTCAGTGCGGCGATCTGCTCGTCCACTTTTTGCGAGATGGCGAACGTGCGGTTCAGGTACAGGTTCGACGCCAGGGCGCTGGCCAGGTTGGCGTCCTGGGCGCGCGAAAGTCGGCGGAAGTTCAGCAGGCTTTGCTTGGCCTCGCTCAGCTCCTTGGCGTCGAAACCATCCTTCAGGGCGCGCGCCACTTCTTCCTTGAACGCTGTCTCCACCTTGTCGCG
>CAIMSP010000070.1 GCA_903844215.1 uncultured beta proteobacterium
AACAACGCCAGCCCTGATCCGTCTGCACCTGCGCTTCTCGTCTCCTCATAACGGCGGGGAAACCGAAGACAAATTCCGAAGTCAAAAGACACATCCCACAAGGACGCGCCAGGGCGCGTCCTTGTCGAGTCTTGCATTCAGGCTGTTTGGACTTTGCATACGGACTTCCCCCTCTGGATGCGCCGAGCAGCGCAGCAAAACGGGGATCAGCGAGACGCATGTTTGAGCGAAGCGAGTTTGCGTATCGCCCCCGTTTTGTGAGCAGCGCAGGTTGCCCGCAGCGAAGCGCAGGGACGCAGACAGCGGGGTCGCCTTTTCTTTGGTGACTTTCTTTTGGCGACGCAAAAGAAAGTTACTGCGCAGTCGGGCGCACATCCCGACAAAGCCGCGCACGCCGCGCAAGACCGAATAAAGACCACGCGTCCGCCGGGACGACATCCCGGCAAAGCCGCGCACGCCGCGCAAGACCGGCTCAACACCACGCGCCCTCCCCTCAGAAAGGTCTCAGGAAATCTTTTCCAGAGCGAGCAGTCCGGTCGCCGTGTTGGAAATCGGAATGTGGTAATTGCTGTGTACCTTGCGCACACCGGCGTTCGGGCCGCTGGTGAGGGCGGCGCGCATGGCCAGCCACATCAGCAGCTCCACGCCCTGGGTGCCGGTCTTTTCCACCAGTTCGTGAATGCTGAACTGCGTGGCCCACTCGGGGTTGCTGAGCAGGCTCTCGATGAACTGCAGGTCGAAGGCCTTGTTGATGAAGCCGGCGCGTTCGCCGTCGAGTTGATGGCTCAGGCCACCCGAGGCGATCACGGCCACGGTCTTGTGGCTGTCCCAGGCCGCGATGGCCGCCCCCACGGCCTTGCCAAGCGCATACACGCGGCTCGCCTTGGGCAGGGGAAACTGCACCGTGTTGATGCAGATCGGCACCACCGTCACCGGGCAATCGCCCTGCGGCCACAGCAGCTTGAGCGGCAGCGTGCAGGCATGGTCAACCAGCATCTCCTGGCAGGTGACGATGTCGAACTCCTGCTCCACCAGGGCGTCGATGATCTGCCACGACAGATCGAGCTCACCCTGGAACGGCGGCAGCGTCGGTATGCCCCAGCCTTCGTCGGCATTGTGATAAAGCGCCGCCGCGCCCACGGCAAAGGTGGGCATCTTGTCGAGGAAAAAATTCAGGCCGTGGTCGTTGTAGAACATCACCACGACGTCGGGTTTGACTGCGCCGAGCCATTCGCGGATCGGCGGGAAACCGTCAAAGAAGGGCTTCCAGTACGGGTCCTGCTGCAGCCCCTTGTGAATCGCGCCGCCGATGGCCGGGATATGGGATGTGGCGATGCCGCCGATGAGTCTTGCCATGCTGTCTCTCGCTTACTGATGCGCCGCAGCGCGCAGCTTGGCTTTGAATTCATCCTTGCTCAGGCCCGTCTGCTGGGCGCCGATGTCCTGCATGTCCAGGCCAAAGATGCCGGCAAACTTGGCCAGATAGTAGGCGTTGCCGCCGGCCGCAATCAGTTGCAAGACGTTGCGCGCGCGGATCGCCGCAGCCTGCTGCTCGTTCAGTCCGTAGCGGCGCATATAGGCCTCTTCGTCCTGCAGGAAAGCGGCGCGATTCGGGGCGTCGTTGAAGGAGAAGCACATCTTGTTCAGGGCGTAGCCCTTGCGCGCTTGCACGCCGTCGAACGGCGTGGTGCCGGGAATCTTGGCTGGGGTCGGGAGCATAGGTCTTGCCATCAAAGTTGAAGTTCTAGGCGGTGGCGCCCAGAGGTACACCGAACAGCTGGGAGGTCGAAGCCAGGTCGGTCTCGACCTCTTGCAGGATCTCGCCCAGACATTCGGCGTTCAGGCCCAGCGTCTTCCAGGCGAAGGGCTCGATTTGCGCATCGAAAGCCAGGTTTCCGTCTTGAAAAATTCGACCTTCGGCCAGCAGCGCGGCGATGTGCAGCAGCGAGGCCTCCAGCGCGTGTGCGCCGGCCTTGTGCGGCGTGTTCTGTTGGCGGATCACCGCGCCAAAGCTGGCCGGAAGTTTCCAGGCGTCCATCAGCGCGCCGCCCACCTGGGCAAAGTCGCAGCCGATCAACTCGCGCTCAACCCAGGCGCGCTTCCAGGGTTGATCGCGGGTCTGCTCCTTGGCTTGTGCGGCGAGTTCAGGCACCTTGAGGAAGAGCACCATGTGACCCAGATCGCTCATCAGCGCCAGTGTGAAGACCCGACCGGGATCGGCTGCGCCGCTCTTGCGCGCCAACGCGGCCGCCGCCAAACTGCGAAACACGCCGGCGCGCCAGAACTTGCTCACATCCATCAATTCCGGGCGCACCCGATCGAAAGTATCGACCACCGAACTGGCCAGCACAAGGTCGTGGATCGGGTTCATACCCAGCAGCGTGGCGGTATGCAAAAGTGAATCCACTTGAGCGCCAAGACCCAGGTAGGCGCTGTTCACCAGCTTGAGCAGGCGCGCCGTGATCGCCGGATCGGTGGCGATCACCTGCGCCAGATCAGCGACGGACGAATCGGGGTCATCGATCACGCGCTTGACGCGCTCAAAGATCACCGGCAGTGTGACCAGATTCACGCTCGAGGCGACAAGCTGTTCAGCGATGGTCATGGGTGCAAGGACTCGCTAGAGGGGATTCATTGGCGATATTAGCCGACCCGCGCCGGCCATAGGTCACAACTTGCAACCGGGCATCGGTGCCTAGTTCACTCATTGAGCTGGCGCTCCAGATCGTGCAGCACCTGGTAGCAGGGCAGCACCTGCGCCACGCTGCTGTTGGGCTCGCGGCCTTCGCGGATGGCGGCGAAGAATTCCCGGTCCTGCAGCTCGATGCCGTTCATGGAAACCGCCACTTGGCTCACGTCGATCTTCTCGTCCTTGCCGTTGAACAGATCGTCGTAGCGCGCCAGATAGGTCGCGCTGTCGCCGATATAGCGAAAGAAGGTCCCCAGCGGTCCGTCGTTGTTGAAGCTCAGCGAGAGCGTGCAGATCGCGCCGTTGGCCGCCTTGAGCTGAATGCTCATGTCCATGGCGATGCCCAGGGTCGGGTGGATCGGGCCCTGAATGGCGTTGGCGCGGACGATGGGCGATGCGCACTGCCAGGCGAACAGGTCCACCGTGTGCGCGGCGTGGTGCCACAGCAGATGGTCGGTCCAGCTACGCGCCTGACCCAGCGCGTTCATGTTGCTGCGCCTGAAGAAATAGGTTTGCACATCCAGCTGCTGAAGCTTGAATTTGCCACTGCGCATCTGCTGGTGAACATGCTGGTGGCTGGGGTTGAAGCGGCGCGTGTGGCCGCACATCGCCACCAGTCCGCAGAGCTGCTGCATCGCCACCACGGCTTCAGCCCCGGCGAGCGAATCCGCCAGGGGAATTTCCACCTGCACATGCTTGCCGGCGCGCATGCAGTCCATCGCCTGGTCGGCGTGCAGCTGCGTGGGCGTGCACAGGATGACGGCGTCCACCTCGGGCAGCGCCAGGCTGTCGCCAAGCTCGGTGCTGACGTGGGCGATGCCGTATTTCGCTGCGACCTCGCGGGTCTTCTCCAGATCGCGGCTAACGAGCGAGACCACTTCCACGCCCTCGATGTTCTTGATGCCGTCCAGGTGCTTGAGGCCGAAGGCGCCCGCGCCCGCGAGCGCGACTTTGATGGTTTTTGTCATGTTGGATTCTCCAGGATGAGGTGGCCCACGGCGGTGTTCGACGCCGGCACATGGTAGAAGCGGTGCTTGACGATCGGCGCCTTGGCGCCCGCGCCGTCGCTCGTGGCGCCGTGCGCCACATCGGACATGGCGCCGCGCGCAATGAGCCACATCACCAGCTCGATCCCCTCCGACCCGGCCTCGCGCACATAGTCGATGTGCGGCATCTGCGACAGGCCCTCGGGGTCGGCGATCAAGCGGTCCAAAAAGGCCTGGTCGAACGTCTTGTTGATGAGGCCGGCGCGTGGTCCCTGCAACTGGTGGCTCATGCCGCCCGTGCCCCAGATCTGCACCTTCAGCGGCCGATCGAAGGACTCCACGGCGCGGCGTATCGCCTGGCCCAGTTGGAAGCAACGCCGCCCCGACGGCGCCGGGTACTGAACCACGTTCACCGCGAACGGAATCACCGGACACGGCCAAGCTTGGGGCTGGCCGCACATCAGCGACAGCGGCACGGTCAGGCCGTGGTCCACGTCCATCTGGTTCACGATCGTCAGGTCAAAGTCCTGCTGAATCACCGATTGCGCGATGTGCGCGGCCAGCTCTGGATGGCCTGGCACCACGGGCACGGGGCGCGGCCCCCAGCCTTCATCGGCCGGCGCGAACGACGCCGCGCAGCCGATGGCGAAGGTGGGAATCATCTCCAGGCTAAAGGCCGTGGCGTGGTCGTTGAAGACCAGGATGATGACGTCGGGCGGGTTCTGCTGCAGCCATTGCTTGGAATACTCGTAGCCCTGGAACACCGGCTGCCAATAGGGCTCCTGGCTCTTGCCCAGGTCGAGCGCGGCGCCGATCGCGGGCACGTGCGAGGTGTAAACACTGGCGGTGATTTTGGCCATGCTCAGTTCCTTCCCTGGGGCTGGTGCTGCGCCTGCGCGTCGCCGTCTTCACCCACGAAGCGGTTGCCTTCGATCGAGCGGCCGCCGGCGATCATCATGTCGCGGTATTGCACCTCGCTCATGCCCGTCATGCTGCCGGCCATTTGCTGAAAACTCTTGCCATCGGTGGCGCCGATCTTGGCCAGGAAATAGATGTTGCCCCCCAGCGCAATGCAGCGGTTCAGATCGCGCGCCAATACCGCCTGTTTTTGCTCTTCGCTCATGGCCCACTCGTCCAGATAGGCGCGCTCGTCGGCCTTGAACCGCGCACGGTGTTGCGCCTTCATCAGCGACATGCAGAACTGGTTCAGGTGGTAGCCACGGCGCGACTGATCGGCGTCGAAGATGGTCGTTCCCGGAACGTCAAGGTAAGGTTTGGCCAGGGCCATCAGCGGGTCTCCTCGGGCCAATAAAGCCGCATCGGATTCTCCACCAGCAGTTGCTGCTGCAGTTCGGGCGTGACGGCGATGTGCGGGATGAAGTCCACCAGCAAACCGTCGTCGGGCATGTGGTCCTTGAGGTTGGGGTGCGGCCAGTCCGTGCCCCACAACACACGATCGGGAAAGCGCTCGACGATGGTTCGGGCAAACGGGATCACGTCGCGGTAGGGGCTGCGTTCTGCGTTCAACGCCTTGGGGCCGGTGAGGCTCAGGCGCTCGGGGCAGCTCACCTTGCTCCAGACGTTCGGATGCTCGCGCATGAACTTCACGAACAGCTCGAACTGCGCTCCGTCCACCGGCAAACCCACGTCGGGCCGACCCATGTGGTCCACCACCACGGTCGTGGGCAGGGCGCTGAAAAAGTCCCACAGCTCGGGCAGATCGACCGCCTCGAAATAGATCACCACGTGCCAGCCGAGCTGGGCGATGCGCGCGGCGATCTCCATCAGCTCGTCCTTGGGCGTGAAGTCCACCAGGCGCTTGACGAAGTTAAAGCGCACACCGCGCACACCGGCGGCGTGCAGGTCCTGCAACTCCTGATCGCTGACCGATCGCTTGACCGTGGCCACGCCGCGCGCCCGGCCATTCGAGTGCAGCAAGGCATCGACCATGGCGCGGTTGTCGGCACCGTGGCAGGTGGCCTGCACCACCACGTTGCGCGCAAAACCGAGCTGATCGCGCAGCGCATAGAGCTGCTGCTTGGACGCATCGCAGGGCGTGTACTTGCGCTGCGGGGCAAAGGGAAATTCAGCACCCGGGCCGAACACGTGGCAGTGCGCGTCCACGCTGCCCGCAGGCACTTGAAACTTCGGTTTGGAGGGGCCCGCGTACCAGTCCATCCAGCCGGGTGTCTTGGCAAAACTCATGGCATCAATCGATGTAGCGCAGGCCGGCCTTTGCCAGCGGCTCGCGCATCTTGTACATGTCCAGCCCCAGCACACCGGCGGCAAACTGGGCGCGCTTGTCGGCTTCCAGCGCCTCGCGCGCCTGCGCCGCGTGGGCCACCTGCTGCGCCAGGGCAGCGGGCACGACCACCACGCCATCGGCGTCGGCGATCACCACGTCACCCGGATTCACCAGGGCGCCGGCGCAGACCACCGGGATGTTGACCGAACCCAGCGTGGCCTTGATGGTGCCCTTGGCATGGACGGCGCGGCTGAAGACCGGGAAGTCCATCTCGGCCAGGTCCTTCACGTCGCGGCAGCCGCCGTCGATGATCAGGCCCAAGGCGCCGCGCGCACGAAAACTCGTGGCCAGCAGATCGCCGAAGAAGCCGTCGTCGTTGTCGGTGGTGCAGGCCGCCACGACCACGTCGCCCGGCAACAACTGCTCGGCCGCGACGTGCATCATCCAGTTGTCGCCGGGCTGCAGCAGCACGGTGATGGCCGTGCCGCACATGTGGGCACCGGTGTAGATGGGCCGCAGATAGGGCTTCATCAGTCCCACGCGGCCCATGGCCTCGTGCACCGTCGCGACGCCAAAGCGCGAGAGCCGTTCGACGGCGGCGGGGTCGGCGCGCACGATGTGGCGTTTCACGACGCCGAGTTGGTTCAAGCTCATGTCAGATGCCTTTCAGTTTCAGTGCAGCATCGAGCCGCGGGAACACGCGGCGCGCGTTGCCTTCGTAGATCTTGTGGCGGTCGTCGCCCACGACGATGGTCGAGGCCTCGATGTAGCGCTTGGTGTCGTCATAGTAATGCCCGGTCTCGGGATCGATGCCGCGCACGGCGCCGATCATCTCGCTGGCAAACAGGATGTTGTCCACCGGAATCACCTTGGTCAGCAGGTCGATGCCGGGCTGGTGATAGACGCAGGTGTCAAAGAAGATGTTGTTCAGCAGATGGTCTTTGAGCAGCGGCTTTTTCAGCTCCTGCGCCAGCCCGCGAAAGCGCCCCCAGTGGTAGGGCACGGCGCCGCCGCCGTGCGGGATGATGAACTTGAGTGTGGGAAAGTCGCGAAACAGATCCGAGGTGAGGCACTGCATGAAGGCCGTCGTGTCGGCGTTGAGGTAGTGCGCGCCGGTGGTGTGAAAGCAGGCGTTGCAGCTGGTGCTGACATGCACCATGGCCGGGATCTCGTACTCCACCATCTTCTCGTAGATCGGGTACCAGGAACGGTCGCTCAAGGGCGGGCTGGTCCAGTGGCCGCCGGACGGATCGGGGTTCAGGTTGATGCCCACGTTGCCGTACTGCTCGACGCACTTCACCAGCTCGGGGATGCTGGTGGCGGGATCGACGCCGGGGCTTTGCGGCAGCATCGCCGCCGGGATGAAATGGTCGGGAAAGAGCTGGCTCACGCGGTAGCACAGCTCGTTGCAGATCGCCGCCCAGGTGCTGGAGACCTCAAAGTCGCCGATGTGGTGCGCCATGAAACTGGCGCGCGGGCTGAAGATGGTCAGGTCCGAGCCGCGCTCTTTCATCAAGCGCAGCTGATTGAGTTCGATCGATTCGCGCAGCTCGTCGTCGCTGATCTTCAGGTCGGCGACCTTGGGCCTCAAGCTGGCGTCCTGGATGCCGGCGATCTGCTGGTTGCGCCAGGTCTCCAAGGCTTTCGGCGCCGTGGTGTAGTGGCCGTGACAATCGATGATGAGGCTCATGTTCTTCCTTCCTATTTCAACAGCCCGGCGGGCACCATGACCTCGCCGCGCATGATCAAGCGCGCCGTGCGCAGCAGCGCCGCGCGCAACACGTTTTGGGGGTTGGCGGGGTCGAGCTCCAGCTCCACGCTGAACTCGCCCGTGGGGTGCTCGACCGCGATCGTCTTGGCGCTACCGGCCGGCACGACGGCGATGCCTTGCGCGGCCGAGCCTTCGAGCACGCAGGCCGTTGCCACCGTCACGGCCGCGAGCACGCCGATGGCGTCGTGGCACACATGGGGAATGAAGCTGCGCGTGCACAGACTGCCAGCGGCGTGCGGCGGCGCGATCAGCGTCATCTTGGGGTAGTTCTTGTGCGTCACGTCGCCCAGCCCCATGGCGTGGCCGCAGGCGATGCGCAGACGCTCAATGCGCGCCTTCAGTTCGACATCGGCGTTCAGCGCGTCCACGCTCTCGTAGCCGCTGCGCCCGACGTCGGCGGCCTGGAAAATCACCAGCGGCATGCCGTTGTCGATGCAGGTCACCGCGATGCCGTCGATCACATCGAGCACGCGGCCCGTGGGCAGCAGGCTGCTCGCCACCGAGCCGGCCGTGTCCAGAAAATTGATCTTGATCGGCGCCGAGCTTCCCGGCACGCCGTCGATGCGCGCCTGGCCTTCATAGCTGATGCGGCCAGCGGGCGTTTGCACCGTGATGTCGCACTGCATGTCGGTGTTGAGCGTGAGCACGCGCAGCGTCGTCTCCTCGCCCCGGGCCGCAATCAGTCCGCGCTCCAGCGCAAACGGCAGCACGGCGGCGAGCATGTTGCCGCAGTTCGGCGTGGTGTCCACCGTGTCCTTGTCGGGCTGCAGTTGCGCGAACAAAAAGTCCAGGTCCACACCCGGCGTGAGGCTCTTGCGCACGATGCCGACCTTGCTGGTGAGCGGATGCGCGCCGCCCAGACCGTCGATCTGGCGCCGGTCGGGCGAGCCCATCACGGCCAGCAGCACGCGGTCGCGCGCGGCCCGCTCCGAGGGCAGGTCGGACTCAAGAAAAAACGGGCCGCGCGAGGTGCCGCCGCGCATGAACCAACAGGGAATGGCAGATTGCATGGATCATCCAAAGCTTCAAGCTCGCCATTTTGACCCGTGCGCCGTGTCAAACCAAGCCAGCGCGGGCACTACTAGCTATCGCTTTTTGCTATGGCGTTTTGCGATGGGCCGGCGCTTGGGCCGAGTACCCGTCCCCATGTTCACTCGCGCTTAAGTCAGTCTAGGGATCCCTAGGTCATATGGATTTCTGAATTGCTGGCGTCGGATTGGGGCTCACCGGGGTGTCCACCCAAACTGTAGGGTATGGACAAAAATGCAACCAAGGCAATCGGCATCAGCGTTCCCAGGACAACCCGCAGATAGGAAACCATAAAGTCTTTTAGGTCGGTATTCATCACGGTCCTTCAAAGTTATTTGACAGCGCCATCGTATGCCGCCCCTCTTAAGGTTGGCTGAACGGCAGCGGCACTTGGCCGAGGATGAACCGCAGGCGCATCGCGCACGCGCAGCGGCGGCGCGATGAAAGCGTCGGCGGGCTGCTCAGCGGCGCCCGACGGGCAGGGGCATTTCACTGCCCCTTGAACAGCACATAGACCTTGCGCAGCGCCGTCTTGATATGCCAAACGCCCACGGTGTCGGGCGCAAAGAAGAAGACGTCGCCAGCGCCCAGCGCCACCGGTTCACCGCCATCGGGCGTGAACGTGGCGTCACCGCTGATCACATGCATGGTTTCAGCGCTGCGAATTTCACGCCGATATTGGCCTGGGGAACACTCCCACAGGCCGATCTCCGGCGCATTGGCCAAGGGTGCGACGATCTTGCTGCCGCGCAACTGGCACGCCGGCTCACTCAGGGGCAAACCCACCGTCGCCCAGTCTTCGAGTCGATGGCTGGCGGTGTTTGAATTGACGGCAAGTTTGAGGATGGACATGGGAAGTTTTCCGCTAAAAAGACTGCCGGTCGCGCCAGCGGTAGTACCTGATGGACGGGGCCAGAAACCACGGATTTCCGGTGTAAAGGGGCCGGGTTTGAAACGCCAGACCATCGAGCGCGGTTCGGCCTTCGGCCAGGCCCAACAGCTGTTGGCCGATGCGCATGCCAAAGTAGCTGGAGACGCCAATGCCGGAACCACAATAGCCCATGGCGTAGTGCATGCCGTCGTGCTGGCCAATGTGCATCAGGTCATCGAAGGTATAGGCGATGAAGCCGCACCAGGAATGACTGATGCGCGCGTGGCCAAGCTCGGGAAAGAGCTGGACCATTTCCGCCTGAAGTTTGGGACCGCTGACCCGGGGGTCGGTTTCACCGTAGGACACCCGTCCGCCAAACAGAATTCGACGCCGGTCCGGTGAGCAGCGGTAGTAATAGATGACTTTGCGCGTGTCCGTCACCATGCGGTTGTTCGGAATCAGGCGCTCTGTCGTCCCTTCGGGCAAGGGCTCGGTCGCGATCATGTAGCTGCCAATGGGAATGACGCGGCGCTGCAGCCAGGGCGTGAGCTTGCCGGTATAGCCATTGGTGGCGATGATCACATCGCGCGCCAGCATCTCGCCGCGTGGCGTCGTCAAGCGAAACGAATCGCCGACCCGTTCGATGGTGGTGACCGGACAGCGCGCCGCCACCAACGCGCCCGCGGCCAGGCTGGTCTTGAGCAAGCCGGCGTGGTAGCGCGCCGGATGAATGGATGCGTACTGCTCGTACACGGCACCGCCGAAATACGAATCGGTGCCGAGCTCGGTGTGCTGCTCGGCGCGTGGCACCATGTGCGCGGCCATCTCCAGTCCTTTGGGCTGGGCGGCCAACTTGGCCGCCAGCTCGTCGTATTGCCGCGGGTTGTGGGCCGCGTGAAAGTGCCCGACTTGCGCGAAATCACAATCAATGCCCTCGCTGCGCACAAACTCGCCGATCCATGCCAGCGAGCGCTGTCCCTCTTTGACGATTTCAAAGGCTCGGCTCGCGCCATAGCGCGCTGCCAACTGGTCATAACTGGGTTTGATGCTGGTCGATATCTGGCCGCCATTTCGGCTGCTGGCACCCCAGCCCGCTTCTTCGGCATCGAGCACGATGGTGGAGCGCCCGGCACGCGCGGTCTGCAGCGCCGCGTGCAGCCCCGTGTAGCCGGCACCGATGACGGCCACATCGACTTTGCTCGGCAAGCTCAGCTCGGCCAACGGCTCGCGCGGCACATCGTCCCACCAGTACGGCGTGATGCGGCTATCGGCTTGGGGTCGGTGTTGATTCATGTTGTTGCGGGGCCTATCAAAGCACTCACGTCACACTCCAGGCAGCTTACTTGATGATGGGTGGGCAGTTGTCCCGGCAAGCGAATTGGGCGCTCCGGGTCAACTGCGGCTTGGTCAAAAAAATGCGCGTCAAGAAAACCGCGATCGCCTTGCGCGCAGCCAGATCATGCTCCAGAGCGAGTCAGGGTTTGCCACAAGTTCACAACCGGCTTGCATCTGTATAGTTTAATTTTTTGCTAACCCAATTGGAGTCGATGCAATGATGAATCAGCCGATGTTGAACCGCGTCGTGGCCCTTGCCACCGTGCTTGTGGCGGGGAGTCTGGCGGGCAATGCAGCCGCCCAGTTGACCGTGGTCTCGTTTGGCGGAGCCTACCAGGAGGGACAAAGCAAGGCCTTGTTCCAGCCTGCGGCCAAGGCGCTGGGCATCACCGTGAAAGAAGAAACTTATACCGGCATTGCCGATTTGCGCTTGAAGGTCAAGGCCGGTGCGGTGACCTGGGACATTGTCGCCAGCGGCTCGGGCAGCGCCGCACGCGCGGGCGCTGAAGGCTTGCTGGAGTCCCTCGACTACAAGACCATTGACGTATCGAGTTTTGCACCCGGCCTGACGCAGGAGCATTGCGTGGGCGGTGATGTGTTCTCCACGGTGATGGCCTGGAATACCAAGACCTATGGCAGCAAGGGTCCACAGAACTGGGCCGATTTTTGGGACGTGAAAAAATTCCCTGGCAAGCGCTCGTATCGCAAGGGCGTTGCCGGCGCACTCGAGCCCGCGCTCATGGCCGATGGCGTGCCGGCCAACAAAGTGTATGAAGTGCTTTCGGCGCCCGGTGGCATCGAGCGCGCGATCAAGAAAATCAACCAACTCAAGCCCCATATCGCCGTTTGGTGGTCCTCGGGCGCCCAGCACGCCCAACTCATGAAGGACGGCGAGGTTGACATGATCACCGGCTGGAACGGTCGCTTCGATGTGGTGGCCAAGGACGGCGCCAAAGTCGCCTACACCTTCAATCAGGCCCTGCTCGACTACGACTGCTTCGGTGTGGCCAAAGGGGCGCCCAACAAGGCGCTGGCGATGAAATTCCTGAACGAGATCAGCAAGCCGCAATACCAGGCGGAATTCACCAAGTACATCACCTACGGCCCGACCAACAAGAAGGCCTACGATGGGCCGGCGATCAGCGCCGGCTACGCCAAGACCCTGCCCTCGCACCCGGACAATTCGGCCAAGCAGTTGCCCATCGATCTGGCCTGGTACACGAAATTTGAGGCCCGCGCCTCCGAGTTGTACCAGAACATGCTGACCGAATAACAGCACGGCAAGCCATCGGCCTGAGTGCCCAATCCGGCGTCGCGCAAGAGCGCTGCGCCGTCCAACGGGGAGACCGAACCATGGTGCGCACCTTGTCGCTTCCGATCACCATTCGGCAAGTGACCAAGAGCTACGGCAAAAATTTTGCGCTCGATCATGTGGACCTTGACATCCGCAGTGGCGAGTTCCTGACCTTGCTGGGCCCATCCGGGTCCGGCAAGACCACGCTGCTCACGGTGCTGGCCGGATTCACCCGGCCCGATGGCGGCAGCTTGAAATTTGGCGACGCCGAAATGATTTGTGTGCCGCCGCACAAGCGCGATGTGGGCATGGTGTTTCAGAACTACGCCCTGTTTCCGCACATGACGGTGGCGGCCAACGTCGGCTTCCCACTCAAACTGCGCGGCGTGAGCCCATCCGACATGGCGCAGCGTGTGGATGCGGCGCTGGAAACCGTGCGCCTGGGCGGCTACGGCGGGCGCAGCGTGGATCAACTTTCCGGCGGGCAGCGACAACGCGTGGCGCTGGCGCGCGCCATCGTGTTCGAGCCGCGCATCATGTTGATGGATGAGCCGCTGTCGGCGCTGGACAAGCAGTTGCGCGAACACATGCAGCTCGAGTTGCGCCAGTTGCACGACAAGTTGGGCATGACCACGGTCTATGTGACGCACGACCAGCGTGAAGCCCTCACCATGTCCGACCGGATCGCCGTGATCAACGCGGGCCGCATCGTGCAGCTCGACGTGCCGCGCACCCTCTATGAAAAGCCCAGCAGTCGCTTTGTCGCCGAGTTCATTGGCGAGTCGAGCTTTCTCTCGGTGCAGGTGTCGCAGGGAAGCGTCACGCTGGCGGGCCGAGCGCTCATGACGGCGACAGCGGCGCCCGCCGATGGCGAGCATTGGCTGATGCTGCGCCCGGAGCGGCTGCGCCTGCTGGGGCCGGATGAGGCAGATTGCGCGAGCGTGAATATTCTGCAAGCCAGCTTGTTGAATCGGGTTTACCAGGGCGACAGTTCCTTGCTCCAGCTTGAACTGCCAGGGGCCGGTTTGATCAGCCTGCGCAGCCCGTCCAACGCACTCTGCGATGACGCTTTGCCGCTCGGCTCGACCGTTCGGCTGGGTCTGAATGTGCAGGACACGGTGTTGCTGGGCGCGCCAGGAGCGCACGCTTGAAGCCTTTGCCGAACCAGCGCGAGTTGCGGCTCAGCGCCCTGTGGGAGCGGCTTTCCCTGGCCGGGCTGGTGCTGCCGGCATTGCTGTTGATTCTGGTCACGATGCTGGCGCCCGTGGGCTGGCTGTTCTACCTGTCCATCTTGTCCGATGCCGGCAGCTACAGCCTGGAGCACTACCGGCGCATGTGGGAGCAACCGTCGTATGGCCGGACTTTTTGGACCACCTTTGAGGTCAGCCTGCTGACCACCGGCATCTGCATGTTGCTGGGCTATCCGCTGGCATATTTTTTGTCCGAACTGCCCAAGCGGGTCGCCAATCTGTGCATGATTGCGGTGCTGTTGCCGCTGTGGACTTCGCTGCTGGTGCGCACCTATGCCTGGCTGGTGCTGCTGCAACGCCGCGGACTGATCAACGGCTGGGGCATCGAACTGGGCCTTTGGGATGAGCCGCTGGCACTGGTGCACAACCTGACCGGAACGCTGATAGGAACCGTTCACGTGATGTTGCCCTTCCTCGTGCTGCCCCTGTATTCAGCCATGCGCGCCATCGACCGCAGCTACCTCAGGGCCGCAGCCAACCTGGGCGCGAGTCCGCTGCGCAGCTTCTGGCTGGTGTTTTTTCCTTTGGCCATGCCCGGGCTTTCGAGCGGCGCGCTGATCGTGTTTGTGCTGTGCCTTGGCTTTTACGTGACGCCGGCCGTGCTCGGTGGTGGCAAGGTGATCATGGTGTCGAGTCGCATTGCCAACGACATCGAGATCTTCTTCAATTGGGGCGCCGCCAGTGCCTTGGGTGTGGTGCTGCTGGTATTGACCGCCGCCGTGGTCCTGGTGGCAACGCGAATGGTCCGCATGAATGGCGTGTTGGGTCGCCAGGGCACACCATGAAGTGGCTTGCGCAACCGGTCACGGATACCCAGGTCACGCGTGGGGCCCGGCTCTGGCTCTACGTGCTGGCGGTCGTGATCATGATCTTCCTCGTGGTCCCGACGCTGTTGGTGATCCCCATGTCCTTCTCCGGAGCCCAGTACCTCGAATTTCCACCGCGCCAATGGTCGTTGCGTTGGTACGAGAATTTTTTCAATTCGGCGTCGTGGATGCAGGCCACGGCCACGTCGCTCAAGGCGGCCCTGATGACCGCCCTGGTCGCAACCCCCTTGGCCACCATGGCCGCCTATGGCCTGCACGTTTCACGCTTTCGCTACGTGAACTGGATGATGCTGCTGCTTCTGACCCCGATGGTGATTCCCGTCATCCTGATCGGCATTGGTGTCTTTTATGCGTACGTCAAACTGTCCCTCGTCAACACCATGATCGGCCTCGTTCTGGCCCACAGCATGCTGGCGATTCCGATCGTGATGATGGTGGTGGGCTCCGCGCTCAAGACCTTTGACATGGACCAGGAATTGGTGGCGCGCAGCCTGGGCGCATCGCGACTCAGGGCTTTTCTGCTGGTCACGTTGCCGCAGATTCGCTTTTCTGTGGTGAGCGGCGCCGTGCTGGCCTTTCTGACGTCCTTTGACGAAATTGTCGTGTCGCTGTTTGTCTCGGGTGGCGACAACTCCACCTTGACCAGAAACATGTTCAACGCGCTGCGCGATCAGGTGGATCCCACCATTGCGGCGATCTCCACGATGATCGTCGCCGTGACCGCACTGCTGCTGGTCTTCACCCAATACGTCGGGCAAAACAAGACCACTGAGCCCGCGGCCAGCGCCCACTGAATCATTCAATTCGACAGGAAGACGCCATGGAAGATGACAAGTATCTGGATCGAGCCGCGCGCATGCTGTCGCGCTGGGCGGGTCAGAAGCAGACCGTGGTTCGCCCGGATGGCGTGACCGAAGAAACCCTGCGGCGCGCGCCGAGCCTGCCCGGCCAACTCAACGCCGCAGAGGCTCTGTATCAGGAGCAACCGCGCCCGATTCCGGTGTTGGCGGAGTGCGACGTGCTGGTCGTGGGCGGTGGCCCGGCTGGGCTGTCGGCCGCGCTCGCGGCCAAGCGTGCCGGGGCCGACACCATCCTGCTCGAACGCTTTGGCTGCTTTGGCGGCGTGATCACCACCGTCGGGATTGAAACCCTGGCCTGGTACCGCTACGAAGGCACCGTCGAGTCGGAAGGAATCGGCGTCGAGATGGAGCGCATGGCAGCACAGATGGGCGGCACCATCAAGTGGCCCTACAACGACAGCGAATGCCTGGATGCGGACTTCTTCAAGGTGGTGGCCGATCATCTGATTCGCGAATCCGGTGTGCGACCGATCCTGCACTGCCTGGCGGTCGAAGTCCTGCTGAGCCCCGACAGTCGGCAGATCCAGGGCGTCATCACCGAGAGCAAATCGGGTCGCCAAGTGGTTCTCGCGAAGCGCGTGATCGACTGCACGGGCGACGCCGACATTGCCCATCTGGCCGGCGCGAGTTATCGCAAAACCCCCAGAGACCAGATGATGGGCGTGACCACGGTCTTTAGTTGTTCCGGTGTGGACAAGCAACGCTTTCTGCAATACACCGAGGACCAGCCCGCAACCTATGCCGATTGGAGCCGCGTCTGGGACCAGGAGACCACCGGCAAGGAAGATGCGTTGCGCAGTCCCTACCTTGACAAGGAGTTTGTCAAAGCGCGCGAACTCGGCGTCATCCCGCAAGACTCCGGCAGCATCGGAGGCTCCTGGTCGGCCCTCACGGATGCCGGGGAGGCGACCAACCTGAACCTCGCGCACATGAAGAATGTGGACCCGACCGACGTCATGGATTTGACGCAGGCTGAAATGCGTGGCCGCCAGGAGGCCATGTTCGCCTTGACCGCGTTGAAGGGGGTGGTGCCCGGATTTGAAAACGCCAAGCTGCGCAACTTTGGCATGACCCTGGGTGTGCGTGATTCACGAAAAATCATCGGCCAATACAACCTGACTGGCGAGGATGTGCGAAACCAGGCCCGATTTGCGGATTCGATCGGCATTTTTCCTGAGTTCATCGATGGCTACAACATCCTCATACTGCCGACCAGCGGTCGCTATTTTGAAGTTCCCTACGGTTGCATGGTGCCGCTGGAGGTGGACAATTTGCTGGTCGCCGGGCGCTGTGTGGCGGGCGACAAGGTGTCCCACGCCGCGATGCGCAACATGATGGCGTGCACCGTCACCGGCCAGGGCGCCGGCGTAGCCGCCGCGATATCGATCAGGCAGCAGAGCACCACGGCCACGGTGGACATTGAGCTGCTGCAAGCCGAACTGCAACGCCAGGGTGTGCGGCTGCGATGAACCCCCTGCACGCCATTTCAACAGGCCCAAAATGACAAGCTCATGCCTTTGGGCCAGTAGCGCCGCGCCCGATGTGCAAGCCACAGCGCTGCAGGCAGACAGGGCGGTCGATGTGCTCATTGTCGGAGCCGGCTTCACCGGCTGCGCTGCGGCACTGTCCTTGGCACTGCGCGGCGTGCGCGTCGCCGTTCTGGAAGCCAAGACCGTTGGCTGGGGCGCCTCGGGGCGCACCGGTGGCCAGGTGATCCCGGGGCTGAAATACGACCCTGACGAACTCGAGGCCATGTTCGGTGCGGAGCTCGGCGCGCGCATGGTGCAGGCCGCCGGTGCGGTTGGCGACGAGGTGTTTGGCCTGATCGAGCGGCACGCCATTGATTGCGACGCCCAGCGCAAGGGCTGGCTGCAGCCCGCCTATTCCACGCGCTCGCTCGACCTGGCATTGCAGCGCTGCGACAGTTGGCAGCGCCGTGGTGCGAATGTGGGCGCCGTCGATCGCTCGAGAATGGCACAACTGCTGGGCACGGACCATTACCTTGGCGGCTGGGAAGACCGCCGAGCCGGCCACGTGCAACCACTGTCTTATGTGCGCGGACTGGCCTTGGCGGCGCAACGGGCCGGGGCCGAGATCTACATCAACTCGCCCGCTTTAAGCCTGAGCCAACAGGGAGCGAAGTGGCAAGTGGCGTGCGCCCAGGGCGCCGTTGTGGCCGCTCAGGTGCTGATCGCCACCAACGGCTACACCGACGGACTTTGGCCCGGACTGCGCCGCACGGTGGTTCCGATGATGAGCTACCAAGCGGCCACCGTGCCGATTGCTGCGGCATTGGGCCAGAGCATCCTGCCGGAAGGACACGCCGCATCGGATACGCGCCGGCTGTTGTGGTACTTCCGTCGCGACGCCCACGGCCGACTGATCATGGGGGGGCGCGGACCCTACCGCGAAGACCAGGGCGCCGACGACGACCAGCATGTGCGCACGGCCGTGAATCGACTGTTCCCGCAACTGCGCAACACGCCGTTCGAGTTCCACTGGGCCGGGCGCGTGGCCATGACGCAGGACCATATCCCGCACCTGAACCAACTCGAGCAGGGGCTCTGGGCCGCGCTCGGCTACAACGGGCGCGGCGTCGGCATGGCCACCCTTCTCGGGCGATTGCTCGCCGACCTCGCCTGCGGCGTTCCAGCCAAGGACATTCCTTTTCCCGTGACCTCCATGCGCCCCATCGTCGGCTACCCCTTCACGCGCCTTGTCGCCCGCGCGCTGACCAACTACTACCGGCTTCGCGATACGCTGGAAGCCCGCTAGCAGATGGGAGGCGAATGACAGGAGTTCCGTGGGCTCGACTGGGGCGCTGTGATCGTGCGCGGCCATGAACGTGATGTAGCACAGGCGCGCTGGATGCTGCCTTGGCGGCTGAACTGCTACAGTTGCGCGGCGCTCCATCGGCCTTCGCTTCTTCCACCCGCGACACACTCAACTTGAAGTCTTCCCTCCTCGCTTTTCTCGCGCAGCTCGCGCTGCTCGGCGCCACCGCCCTGCCCTTGGCGCAGGCCGCCGCCCCGTTGGAGTTGCCCAGCCTGGAGGCCTTGGTCGATTACAAGCCGAAGATTCCACTGCGCATCTACACCAGTGACAACGTGCTGATCGGCGAGTTTGGCCAGGAGCGGCGCGACTTCGTGCCGATCAAGGACATCCCGCTGCTGCAGCGGCAGGCTCTGCTGGCGATCGAGGACGCGCGCTTTTACGAGCACGGCGGCGTGGACTTCAAGGGCGTGGCGCGGGCCGTGGTGGCCGACCTGACGGGCGGCCTCAAGCAAGGCGCCTCCACCATCACCATGCAGTTGGCGCGGGACTTCTTTCTGACCAAGGAAAAACTGTTTTCGCGCAAGCTCACCGAAGTCAGGCTGGCCTACAAGATCGAAAGCACGCTGACCAAAGACCAGATTCTGGAGCTCTACATGAACCAGATCTACCTCGGCCAGCGCGCCTATGGCTTTGGCAGTGCGGCGCGCATCTACTTTGGCAAGCCGCTGAAAGACCTCAGCCTGGCGCAGGCCGCGATGCTGGCCGGTTTGCCCCAGGCGCCCTCGAGCATCAACCCCGTGGTCAACCCCAAGCGCGCCCAGCTGCGCCAGCAGTTGGTGCTCAAGCGCATGCGCGCTCTGGGCAACATCAGCGAGGCCCAGTTCCAGGACGCACTCAAGGAAGAGCTGCACGTGATCAGCGAGGGCCAGTCCTACAACAGCCACGCCGCCTACGCGGCCGAGATGGTGCGACTGGCCATGTATGCCCAGTTCAAGGACGACATCTACACCCAGGGCATGCGCGTGACCACCACGCTGCTGGCCGCCGACCAGGACGCCGCCTACGACAGCGTTCGGCGCAACCTGCTGGCCTACGACCAGCGCCACGGCTACCGCGGCCCGGAAGACTTTGTCGCCCTGCCAGCGGTCGCTGCGGCGCGCAAGAAGGCCATCGACGCGGTGCTGCAAAAGCACCCTGCCAGCGACAAACTCATGGCCGCCGTGGCCCTGGGCGTGAGCGCCAAGAGCGTGCACGCCGAACTGGCCAACGGCACTGAAATCGACATCACGGCCGAGGGTTTGAAGCTGGCAGCGCCGGGCCTGGCGGCGCGCGCCCCGGCGGCGCTGAAGATCAAGCCGGGCTCGGTGATCCGCGTGGTCAAAGACGCCAAAGGTCGCTGGAGCGTGACCCAACTGCCCAGCGTGGGCGCGGCCCTGGTGGCACTGAACAACCAGACCGGCGCCTATCGCGCCCTGGTCGGTGGCTTTGACTTCAACGCCAGCCAGTTCAACCACGTCACCCAGGCCTGGCGCCAGCCGGGCTCGGCGATCAAGCCCTTCATCTATTCCGCCGCCCTGGAAAAAGGCTTTTCGCCGGCCACCCTGGTGAACGACGCGCCGCTGCTGCTGAGCAGCGCCGAAACCGGTGGCGGCCCGCCCTGGCAGCCGCAAAACGACGACGCCGTGTACGACGGCCCGATCACGCTGCGCACGGCGCTGGCGCAGTCCAAGAACGTTGCCGCCGTGCGCTTGCTGCGCGCCATCACGCCGCCATACGCGCACGACTATTTGCCGCGCTTTGGTTTTGACCCGGCCAAACACCCGTTGAACTACACGCTGACCCTGGGCACGGGTTCGGTCACGCCACTGCAAATGGCCGTGGCTTACTCGGCCTTCGCGAATGGCGGCTACCAGGTCACGCCCTACCTGATTCAAAAGGTGCAGGACGGGCGCGGCACGGTGCTGTTTGAAGCCAAGCCCGCCGCCCTGGGGCCCGAGAGCGTGCGCGTGATCGATGCGCGCAACGCCTTCATCATGGACAGCCTGCTGCACGAGGTCACGCGCAGCGGCACCGGCGCTGCAGCCACCAAGAGTCTGGGACGCGCCGACCTGGCGGGCAAGACCGGCACCAGCAGCGACGCCGTGGACGGCTGGTTTGCCGGCTACAGCGGCGCCACCACCGCCGTGGCCTGGATGGGCTACGACGAACCGCAGTCCTTGGGCGGACGCGAATTTGGCGCCACCGTGGCCCTGCCGATCTGGATCGACTACATGCGCGTGAACCTGACGAACAAGCCCGTCAACGTCATGCCCCAGCCCGCCGGTGTGCGCCAGGTGCTGGGGGACTGGGCGATGGATGAATTTGTCGAGAGCGGTGGCGTGCGCACGCTCGACCTTGAGCCCAGCGCCGCGCCGGCGCCCCCCAGTCCAGCGGCCAATTGACCCGCCGGCACCGACCCCACGCACGTCGATCTGAAACCATGGCCCCACGCCGAATGACGCTGGCGCCCTGGTGCTGCACGCCCTGATGCCCAACCAGCACGCCGTCTCGCGCGACTCACGGCCAAGCTGGGCAACGCATTCTGGTGATGGAAAGTTTCCGGTCGCGGCGCAAGCGATCATCCATCGACCGGGCGCAGGCTTGAGCGAAGCGCGGGGATCTAGCCATTCTTGCGCCGCTGTTCGTCGTGCGCGACATCGCCTGCACTGAGCGGGGCAAACGGTCCTTGCGTTCGCATCCGGCGATAGCGCTCTCCATCAGGTGAATTGAAAATCTTCAGCCACTTGATGCAGCCAAACAGGCCAACGCCAACGAGCAGGACCACAAGGAGCAGGAGCCAAATATTCATGAATATTCCAGTCATAGCAAATTGAGCGGCAGCAACTTCCCTTCTCACTCGTCCGCGTGCATCAGGAAGTTGTCATTTGCACTCGGATGGCGCAGCATAGGTGCAGCTTGCCGGTTTGTCCACCCGCTTCCAGAAAAGCACGCAACATCAGTTCGGCAAGGGCGCCTGCCCGTCGCAGCGCGACGCAGACTTTCTTGAAGTGGCAATCACAGTGTGCCGCCGATGCTTGGCGATTGCTGCGCTACCAGATGGCTTCCAATGAGGCTGCTCAGGCCCTTTGGAGCCAGGCCAAGTGCCGCAGGCCAGCAACGCCTAACGCAGCTTGAGCTTGGCCGGCAGCACCACCTCGGCGCTGGCCTGCACCAGTTCCTGCAGCAGGCGCAGCACCTGGCGCCCCAGGGGCGTGGCGGGCTTGTGCGCCGAGACGGCGAGAAACAGCGTGCTCGTCAGCGCCGGCTTGGCCAGCGGGCGCAGGCTGAAGGCCTGCGGCCGACCGGAGGCGGCCAGCGCGGTTTGCGCCAGCACGCCATAGCCGTGGCCCGCCGCCACCAATTCCAGAATCGACTGCACGCTGGAGACCTCCAGCGCCACGTTGAGCTTGATCCCGGCCAGCGCGGCCTGCGTCTCCAGCAGACGGCGCAGCGAGTGCGTGCGCTCGGGCAGGATCAGCGGATAGCTCGCGAGCTCGGCCAGGGTCAGCGGTTTGACCTTGCCGGCGCGCGCCGGCGCCGGCCCCACCAGCCCCAGAATCTCGTCCAGCACCGGGATGACTTCAATCGCCGGATTGGGCTCGGGGTTGTGCAGCAGCGCGATCTCAACGCGTCCGGTGGCGACCCACTCGGTCAGATGCGCGGAGAGCCCTTCGACGATGGCCAGGCGTGCCTTGGGAAACTGGCGGCGAAACGCGTCCACCAGCGGCAGCGTCAGACGCCGCCCCATGCTCGGCGGCAGGCCGATGACGATGCGCCCGGATGGCACATTGCGCGCGGCCTCGATCTCCTCGGTCACACGCGCCACCAGTTGCAAGATGCCCACGCTGTGATCAAACAGCCGCTGCCCGATCTCGGTCAGCACCACGCCGCGGCCGTTGCGCGTGAGCAGGGTCACGTGCAGATCGGTTTCCAGCAAGCGCACCTGCCTTGACAGCGCCGGCTGCGCGATGCTCAGCACGGTGGCGGCCTTGCTGAAGCTGCCCAGTTCGGCGACGCGCACGAAATATTCAAGTTGCTTGAGATTCACGATTCACTTCGGTTGCGATTGACAGTTGCAGGCGTTTCGGGGGAAACGGCCTGAACGATTATCCCCAAGGGGCAGGCCGATTCTGCGCCAGCGGCACAATCCGCTGATGTGCACCAACTACACGCCCAGCGCGCGCGACCAGCTCGTGGCCATGCGTCTGGGCTTCGACCAGTTGCCGGCCAAGGAATGGCCAGCCGAAGTGTTCCCGGGCTACGAGGCGCCCCTGGTGCTGGCTGATGGCGCTGACGCCACCGGTGGCGCGCGTTGCGTGCTGGCGCGCTTTGGCCTGGTGCCGCGCTGGAGCCGGGATGCACAGCAGGCCAAAGAGATGTCGCGCCACACTCTGAATGCGCGCAGCGAAACCGTGGCCGACAAGCCGAGCTTTCGCGGGCCCTGGCGCGAGCGGCACTACGCGCTCGCGCCCATGCAAAATTTCTACGAACCGTGCTGGGAAGCGGCGGCCGCCAGCGCCAAGTCGGTGCGCTGGCGCCTGGCCCAGGCCAATGGCGAAGCCTTTGCCGCAGCCGCGCTGTGGGAGCGCTGGACCGATGGCGGCAGCGGCGAAATCATCACCAGCTTTAGCCTGCTCACGGTGAACGCCGACGCGCATCCGCTGCTGCGCCGCATGCACCGGCCGGGCGATGAAAAGCGCAGCCTGGTGCTGGTTGCGCCCGCTGACTACCGGGCCTGGCTGCAGGCCACGCCCGAGCAAGCGCAGTCGCTGCTGCGCTGCCCGGGCGCCGATTCGCTGCTGGGAGAGCCGGCGCCACGCGCGCCGCTGCGCAAGGCCGCAGCACCCCAGCGCTGGGACCAGACGCCCGACCTTTGGCGCTGACTTGGCTTGACGCGAAGGTTGGCGCGGAATCGATCAGCGCGGCTTCGCGCTCAGCCCCTGCACCAGCGCACCCAGCGCGATGCCGGCCAGCGCCCACAGCAGGCTGAAGTTGCCCGCGCCCAGGCCGGCGATGGCCGGGCCGGGACACACGCCGCACAGACCCCAGCCCAGGCCGAACAGCGCCGCGCCCACGGCGGTGTCGCGGTTCCAGACGCTGGGGTGAGCGTGAAAGTGGTCGTCCAGCAGCGGTCGGCGCAACAGGCGCGGCGCGAGTTGGTAGCTGAGCAGCACCACGACCACGGCGCCGCCCATCACCAGCATCAGGCCGAAGTCCTGGAAATGCAAAAAGCTCAGCACCACTTCAGGCCGGATCATTCCCGACACCGAGAGCCCAAAGCCGAACAGCGCACCGGCGCCCAGCGTGGCCAGGGCGCGCGCCAGGCGCTTATTGCCCGCGCCGCTCATGCCAGCCACCTTGCCGCGATGTTGGCCGTGAGAAAGGCCGTGGCCATGAAGCTCAGCACCGCCAACAAGGAAGGCCACTGCAGCGAGCCCAGACCACAGATGCCGTGCCCGGAGGTGCAGCCATTGCCCAGGCGCGCGCCATAGCCGACAAAGAAGCCGCCCACCAGCAACTGCCACACCGGCACGGACGTGGCCTCGGGCGCGCCGCCGGCAAAACCCAGCCACCAGATCAGCGCGCCCAGGATCAGGCCCGCCGCGTACACCAGCCGCCAGGCGCGCGAATCGACAAAGCGCGGCTGCTGGAAAAACGGCCGCTGCACCAGGTAAGACCAACTGCTGGAGAACACCGTGCTCATGCCGCCGATGCGCCCCGTCAGCACAAACAGCAGCGCCGCACCGGCGCCAACGAACAGGCCGCCCAGCAGGTAATGCTGCCAGCCCAGGGGGAAAAGAATGAGATTCATGGTCTAGAATTATCGGCGCTAAGCTCAACCAAGCCGGCGTCACAGACCGAATAAGCTTCATCCCCTTTCTACCCATCAACTTGGAATCCACGATGCAGCCAATCATCAAGCACCTCCTGCCACTGGCAGGCGCCCTCGCGCTGGCACTGAGCAGTCTTGCAGCCCAGGCCGGGAGCTCCTCGGCGAGCAGCATGGCATCCGATTCGGTGGGCAGCTCGTCCACCTCGATCCAGCAGTCCAGCGGCAGCTCGTCCAGCAAGGACAAGGTCGCGCAGGGCGAATACATCCTCATCGAGATGACCGCCGTGGCGCAGCAGCCCGAGCTGCTGCGGCTGCGGCTGCAAGCGGCGGCTGCGCTGCAGGCGCAGGAGTTCTTTCTGCTGCTGCCGCGCCAAGCGGTGGAGCGCGGGCAACTGGCCACGGGCGACCGCGTCTTGGCGCAGGCACGCGCCTACGGCCTGGCCTTTGCCGCAGTGACCGCGCGGGGCACGGCCAGCCCCTTCTTTTTGGTGCTCGACGACGCCTGGTACCGCGAACTCGACAGCCGCGCGCTGAGCATCTAAGGCCAGCCGGCACGGCCGCATGAGCTTGGCTTGCCAACGCAGCCTGATTCAAAACGCCCTGCTGTTGTGCGCGCTCACGGCATGGAGCGCGCTGTCGGCGCAGGCCACGTCGCTGCGCTACTGCGACGCCCACGGCAACGTGGACACGGCCACGCAGGACCGACTGATTCAGGTCGCCGCCATCGTGAAGAACGAACTCGAAGCCTCAGGCCAGAGCGTGGCGCTGGTGGCGCGCTCCGGCCTGGCGCTGGAGCACTTTGAGCAGCGCTATTCGCACGCCGGCGTCAGCCTCAAGGCCAGCGCCAACGCGCCGTGGTCGGTGCGCCAGTTGTACTACGCCTGCGACGAACAGCGTGCGCGCATCTTCGACCAGGGCATGTCGGGCTTTGTGCTGGGCGTGCACGACCCGGCGCAAGGCTTTATCTCCATCGTCTATCTGCCCGCCGACGACGCTGCCGCGCTGGAGCGCACCGCGTTGGACGACCGGCGCGCGCTGCAACTGCTGGGCGCCCACTACAGCGCCAATGCCTACGCCTTCAGCCAGCGCTACCAGAACTGCAATCAATGGCTGGCCGAGCTGCTGGCCTTCGCCTGGAATACCCAGGCGTCAAGCGAGGACGCGCGCGCCCAGGCCCAGCAGTGGCTGCAAAGCCAGGGCTACAGCCCGAGCGTGATGAAGCTGGGCTTGCGGCCGCTGGTGTGGTTGAGCGACTGGCTGTTCTGGCTGCACAGCGACGACCATCCCGAAGCAGACCTGGCGGCGGCGCAGTTTCGCGTCAGCATGCCGGCTTCGATCGAGGGCTTCGTGCAGCGCCGCACGCCGCTGGCCACGCGCGTCGAGCTGTGCTACACGACGCAGCAGGTGGTGTTGCACCGCGGCTGGCAAGCCATCGCTCAGGGCTGCGTGGCGGGACCGGGCGACGAAGTCATCGCTCTGGTCGGCGCAGGCGCGGTGTTGGCGGCGGCCACGCCGAACCCTCAGGATTTGCGTTGATGTGAAAGAACGAGTTTGAGGCGCGCTCAGGCCGCGCGCGACCACACCAACAGCAGATTGTTCGCCGGCATCGCGAAGCGCTGCGCCAGGCGCAGACCGGCGCCTTTTGCTTCGCGCTCCACGTCTTCGCGCCGGCGCAAACCCCAGGCCGGATTGCGCCCGCGCAGGCTCTGGTCGAAGGCCCCATTGCCGCTGGCCGTGTGCACCTCGTCCTCGAGATAGGGCCCGTAGGTGATGAGCACGCCTTCTCCCGACAGCAGGCGTGCGCTGCCCTGCATCAGCGCCGCGCACGTGGCCCAGGGCGAGATGTGCAGCATGTTGGCGCAAAAGATGGCGTCGAATTCGCTGCCCTCATCCACCCAGTGCGGCGCCATCACATCGAGCAGCAGCGGCGGCGCCACGTTGCGCAAACCCGCCAAGGCCACGCGCGCGGCGATCGCTGCCAGCGCGCCGCGCTGCGGCTCGGTGGGCTGCCAAGTCCATTGCGGCAAGCCGGTGGCGAACCACACCACATGCTGGCCCGTGCCCGAGGCAATCTCCAGCGCGCGCCCCTGAGTCGGCAGCACCTGGCGCAGCCGCTCCAGAATGGGCTGCTTGTTGCGCTCGGCCGGGTCGCTGTGCGGGAGTGGTGCCGTCATGGCAGTTTCGAGTTCAGGCTCATCCGTGACTGACGAACTCGTAACTCACTTCCTCGCTCTCGACCATGTCCAGGATGTCGTTGAGCACATCCTCGTCTTCGGTGCTCTGCCAGGTTTCTTCGGGGTTGCTGGCAAACAGCGGCTCGATCGCGAAGTCCAGAAATTGCTGGTCTGGCAGCTTGAGCACGTGCCCGCCCTCGGAGGTTTGCACCAGTTCCCAGTCATCCGGGACGGACATCTGGAGTTGGATGGTGATGTTGAGTTGTTTCATGATGGCTTCCTTGGTGAATGCGCTATTAGGCCACCAACGAAGACGCGAGGACTTGCCGCCAGCGCTTTGGCGCTGCTGGCATCCAAGCAAAGCCGTCCCCGGCTGCGCGCTTGCACCCGAGCGCAACAGGCCTGCCCTTTGGGGCAATTGCTTTTTCATGGCGCCTAGTTCAGACTCGCCACCGCGCGGCGGTGAACGGCATTTTTAACAACGACTCACCTCCACACGGCCTGCACTCTCGGCCCTGCGGTTGGCGAACGGTGGCATTGCCAATTTGTCCGGGCGACACGAGCGTGTCGCCATGGTTTATCTGTGAACTTTAGCGAGCTCCAACTCATGACTTTTCCCCTCTATCTCACCCGGGACGGAAAGAAGACCGGTCCGTTTCCGCAAGATCAAGTCATCGCGATGCTGAATGGCGGCTTTGTTGTGCCGGACGATCTTTGCTGGCATGAGGGCTTGACCGACTGGGTTCCCCTGTCTCAGGTGCTCGGTCTCGCTACCGAGGGTCCGCCGCCAGTGCGCGGCACCACCGCGGCGCACAGCGATCGACATCCGGGATTCTGGTTAAGGCTCGCCGCACACCTGATCGACACGCTGATTTGTTATGTCGGTGGCTTCGTGGTGGGCTTCGTCATCGGCCTCCTGCTCGCGCTGACCGGCGGCAATGACGCCCACGATCTTGCGACGGTGCTTGGCGCCATCGCCGGCGGTGTTTTCGGTTGGCTGTACTACGCACTGATGGAGAGTTCAGCCAAACAGGCAACCCTTGGCAAGATGGCCTGCGGATTCATCGTGACCGATTTGCAAGGCAATCGAATCTCCTTCGGGCGGGCCACCGGGCGCGTCGCCGGCATGATCATTTCCACGCTGACTTTGTTTGTCGGCTATCTGATGTGCGCATGGACCGAGCGCAAACAGTGCTTGCACGACAAGATGGCCGACTGCCTGATGTTCAAGAAGTGAGCTTGCTGGGTTGCCGCAAAGTTTCCTGCATCCTGCCAGCAGGCGCTGGCGCAGCCAGTGCGTCTTGGGCATTTGGCAGCGGCCTGATGTTCATGGCCAGTGGTATTTGGCCAAGGCTTCACGCGGTCTCGTCGCCTTGGCAAAGTGCAAGGTCGGCCCCATGCCGTCTTTCTACTCGGCAACGACCATGTTTCTACCACCCTTCTTTCCCTTGTATAACATGGCATCGGCGCGGCGTATCAGACCGTCCAGACTGTTTTCATCCTCTTTCAAATAGGCAATACCAACGGTCGTTGTCAGAGCTAAGCCGAGGTCGTTTTCGAGAAAGGGACCGTCCCCAACAACTTGACGTAGCCGCTCTCCGACTTCGAAAGCCGCTTTCTGTCCAGCAACGGCCAGCAATATCAGAAACTCATCCCCGCCCAATCGCACAAGTAGATCACCTGGCCTAAGGCATGTTTCCACGCGACGTTTGAACTCAGTGAGCACCAAGTCGCCAACATGATGACCGTAGGTGTCATTGATGCTTTTGAAACAATCGATGTCCAACATCGCCGCAGCCAACCCAAGCTGGTTGCGCATCGCGGAAGACACGATTCGGCCGGATGCGATCGCCAAATAGTGCCGATTGAAAGCGCCCGTCAATTCATCCATGACGGCCATCTGCTTGTACTTGACCTCAGCGTGATCCAGTTCCCGCAGGAGATGGAGCAACACCATCAATACCGGCGGCGCAATCACCATCGGGACGATGATCCCAATTGCAGTTGCTTGCAGCGCAAAGCGTGGCATGAGAATCGATGCGAGGCAATACGTTAGAACTGCAGAAATAGTCGTGCACGTCATGACGACGACAAACATCGTTCGCCAAGTTCCAAGTAATCTGAAGAAACGTCTCAAATTGAGGTACCTGAAAATGGGTTTTGCTTGAATCATCTTAACCAATTTTCCGGAAACTGACTTTCTTGATATGCCGGACATTGACTGCGACTCGCGGCGACGACGAAGTGCACGGCATTGCCGCGCAGCGCCGGCCGGCTTTTCGCCGACGATGATTTGGCCGCCGTGCTGATCGACGGGGATGACGCAATAGTTGTTGTACCCAAAAAGGGGCTCTTTGACGAGCGGCGTTGGGGTGTCGCTCAGACTTCGGAAAGCCTTGTGCGCCGTGACAAATCAGGCTGCCCCGCCAGCAAGCCGAGCACCGAAATATCTTCGTCCAACGCGTCCCAGTGCAGCCCGTTCTTGCTCAACTCCACTTGCGCCCGCTGCTGCGTCGAAGCGGCAAGCAGCCGGGGGAACCAAGCCAATGGCGCGGCAATGGTGCGACCGTCGGACAGGCTCACCCACAGGGTGTCGTCGTCGAAGCGAACCGATTGAGGCGAAGTGCTCATGCCAAGTCCTTCACGCAGCCTGGTCGAAGAAACGCTATGGGGTGGGGAATGAACACGGGGTCTTAAGCTCCACAGCAGATCTGGACGCTGTGGTCAACTTTCAGGCGGTTATAGGTCCAGCACCAACCGCTTTCGAGCCCCGTGTTCAACCCCGCGCCCATTGTACTGACTGCCTCGAAAGGCCACCCATGCAAGACCCGTGTGGACCGGATGCGCTGAACGCGCTGAGCGCTCGGCGCATCGATGTGACGCCGATGCTTAACCGGCAGCGGCGGGGTCAAAGGCACGCCCTGACCACATGGCGGGTTACCCATAGGACGCTACCCCACCCTACGAGATTTCGGTTTTGGCTTGTCGGTGGGCAGCAGGCTGGTGTAGCGCTGGTACAGCTCGAACAGGAACGCCACGCGCTCGGCGTCGCTCTTGTAGCTCTTCTTGCCGCCGCTGGCCTCATAGGCCTTGTCCACGGCCGCGTCGAGCCTCTGATGGCATTTCAGCAATTCGGGCGGCATGGTCAGCGGGTCGTACAGATCGGCCAGCGTGGCGGGTTGGTCGCCGCTCTGGAACCCGGCGCGCGCATCGAGCACCGCTTGGGCTGCAGCTTCGATCGCAGCGTGAGATTTATCGGCGGAAGCTGGTAGCTGATTTTTATGAACCCGTTCGCCCTGAGCTTGTCGAAGGGCTTCGACAGGCTCAGCCCGAACGGTTATGGTTTTTGAACGGGCATCGCCCAATTCAGGCCAGGGGAAGTTGTTGTAGACGATGCTGATGGAGTATTGAAAATCGCTCTTGAGGCGACCGCTGGTGTAGCGCGTCCAAGCCATGTGCATTGATGATTGCAAGATGCCGAACTGCCATAGCTCGGCTTTCGGCAGCAGGCGTAGCTTGTTGCTTGCCAAAGTTTCTGGCGTCAGAAAACCCAGGGGAATATATTCCCGCCGCTCCGATGAAACCTCGGGAATGACCATGTAGGGTTCGGTTGGCATGAACTCCACATGAAAGTGAGTCGGCGTGGCCGCGAGCTTCTGCGTGGGCCGACTTTTGCTTGCCAGTCGGACCGTCTTCACCGCCTGCACGCGTTTCATCACTTCGGGCATGGCGCGCAGTTCGGCTGGCGGGCATGCACCCAGCCACAGGCACCAGCGCTCGTAGCCGTTTAGAAATTCATCCGCGCCGAGCCAGCGGCGAAACCATTTTTCACTGGCTGGTTCCAGCGCAATGAAGGCCCGTTTTTCTTCCGCCGTGAAGAGGTAATGTCCGCCGTCGATTGGCTTGTTGCCGATGCCGATATCCGGCACCGTGCAAATCGGCGTGGAGCGGCGAGGCAGCACCACATCCGGCGCGTCCACCAGATAGGGGTTGATATTGGCGGCCGGCACGGCGTGCGGTTGGCCCTTGATGTCGTCGTACTCGTAGATCACTTTGCCGGCGCGGTCTTCGAGCCCGAAACCGACGATGACGCAGTGCACCGCCGCCTTGCCCGATGCCTCGTTGCTCCAACTGAACGTGCGGTGCGCAAACTGGATGTGAATGCCTTGCGCGAGCAGCCAACCCCAGAGCACGCCCACCTGTTCGCCTTGGCAAATGGAGTTGGTGGAGACGAAGGCACAACGAACCAAATGGCCCTCGCCCCTGCCATCTCCCGGCGGGAGAGGGAGTGAGAACGAACCCGACGTTTGCCCTGATCGCGCCGACGCCCCTTCGACAAGCTCGGGGCGAACGGCCCTGGCATAGTGCGCGGCCAACACGTACCACGCCGCCACGAAGTCCAGCAGCCCGGCGTTGTCGATGCCAGCAAACACCGCGCGCGTGTCTTCACGCTGGCCGTCGCTCATGAACTTGGCGCCGACAAACGGCGGATTCCCCAGCACATAGCTGCAGCGCTCGGCCGGCAGCACCTCGTTCCAATCCACGCGCAGCGCATTGCCGTGCACGATGTGCGGGCTGGTGCGCAGCGGGATGCGGGCGAAGTACAGGCCAAACTCTTCGCTCACGCGCAGGTTCATCTGGTGGTCCATGAGCCACATCGCCACTTGCGCAATCTGCGCCGCAAACTCCTCGATCTCGATGCCGAAGAACTGGTCCACATCGATGCCGATGAGCTGGTGCACGTCCACTGTGAGCTGGCCCGTGGCGTGCGATGCGCGCAGCACTTCGAGCTCCAGCTCGCGCAGTTCGCGGTAGCAGATGACGAGGAAGTTGCCGCAGCCGCAAGCGGGATCAAAAAACGTCAACGTGCGCAGCTTTTTGTGGAATTCGAAGAGTCGGTTCTTGTTGCTCTTGACCCGCTCGAACTCGGCCCACAGCTCGTCCAGAAACAGCGGCTTGATGAGCTTGAGGATGTTTTCTTCGGAGGTGTAATGCGCGCCCAGATTGCGCCGCGCTTTCTCGTCCATGATGCTCTGGAACAGACTGCCGAAGATCGCCGGGCTGATGGCCGACCAGTCCAGCGCGCAGGCATCGAGCAGCGCCTCGCGCATGGCGCTGGTGAAGTCGGCCATCGGCAAGCCTTCAGCAAACAGCCGGCCGTTGACGTAGGGAAAGGCCGCCACCTGCTCGTCCAGCGCCTTGCTGCGCCG
>CAIMSP010000071.1 GCA_903844215.1 uncultured beta proteobacterium
CGGCCCTGTTGCTGCGCCTGCAGCGCGACTACACGCTGCCGTCGATTCTGATCACCGAAAACGGCGCCGCCTTCAAGGACGAGGTGGTGGACGGCCAGGTGCACGATGTGCAGCGCCAGCGCTATATCGAAAGCCACATCGCCGCCGTGCGCGCTGCCATGGCCCAGGGTGTGGTCGTGGACGGCTACTTTGTCTGGAGCCTGCTGGACAACTTCGAATGGGCCTCGGGCTACGAGAAGCGTTTCGGCATCGTGCGCGTGGACTACGACACGCAGCAGCGCACGCTCAAGGACAGCGCGCTGTGGTATCGCCGCTTCCTCACCTAGTCAGTTGGGGACGGGGCTGGCTCACTGCGTGTGGCTCGGACTGTCCCGCAAGGTTTCACTAAGGATTTCACATGGGACATCTGGCGCTCAAGGGCATTCGCAAGAGCTACGGCGACACGGCCGTGATCCACGGCGTGGATCTGCAAGTCAATGACGGCGAGTTCCTCGTCTTCGTTGGGCCTTCGGGCTGCGGCAAATCAACCATGCTGCGCATGATCGCCGGCCTGGAAAGCATCAGCGAGGGCGAGTTGCTGATCGACGGCCAGCGTGCCAACGAGCTGCGTCCCGCCGACCGGGGCGCGGCCATGGTGTTCCAGAGCTACGCCCTGTACCCGCACATGACGGTGGCCGAGAACATGGGCTTCTCGCTGCGCATGGCCGGCGTGAGCAAGGTCGAGCGCAACGCCGTGGTGGGCCGCACTGCCGAGGTGCTGCGCATCTCGCATCTGTTGCCGCGCCTGCCCAAGGCCTTGTCGGGCGGCGAGCGCCAGCGCGTGGCGATCGGCCGCGCCATCGTGCGCAAGCCCAAGGTGTTTTTGTTTGACGAGCCGCTGTCCAATCTGGACGCCGCGCTGCGCGTGACCATGCGCATCGAGCTCTCGCGCCTGCACAAGGAACTGGGCACGACCATGATCTACGTGACGCACGACCAGGTCGAAGCCATGACCATGGGCGACCGCATCGCCGTCTTCAACAAGGGCCGCGTGGAGCAACTCGGCGCGCCCATGGACTTGTACGCGCGACCGGCGAACGAGTTCGTCGCCTGCTTCCTCGGTGCACCGCGCATCAACCTCGTGCTGCGTCCCGCAGACGGCGCGAGCGCAGGCCAGGTGGCGCTGTGGCGTGCCGCCGCAGTGGGCGTGGACGCGGCCGCGCACAAGGTGGGCATACGCCCCGAGCATCTGCACCTGGGCGACGCGGCGCAGGGCGTGGCGGCCGAGGTCATGCTGGCCGAGCACCTGGGCGACGCCTCCATCATCCATCTGCGCGTCGATGGCGTGGACGAGCTGCTGACGGCCAAGGTGGCGGCCAACGAGGGTCGCGTCGTGGCAGGGCAGCAAGTGGGCCTGAGTTTCGATCTGAACGGCGCGCTGGCGTTCTCAGCCGACGGGGTTTTGCTGGCTTCTCATTGACTCCACGGGCCGCGAACGCCGGGGGCCAAAACGTCAGCGCCAGATTTCGCGGATGCGCTGTGACCCGCTCTCCGGACAAGGCGTCATGCTGAGATCGGACGGAAGTTTCTCGCGGATCGCCGCCAGTGTCGTTGCGAATCGTGCCACGCCCGTCGCTTGCTCGTTGACCCAAAGGCGCGCCACGAAATGGCCCGGATAGCCGGGCGGGCTCTCGTGAACGGTCCAAATCTGAATCTCGTCCGTCACGCGAAGGACTCCCGAACCAGCATCAAGCTTGCAGTTTGCGCAGGCGCCATGATCGACATTTTTTGTTTGAACCGAAACGCTCATGGGAATGCACGAGCGACAAGCACAGCGCAAGGTCTGGGCTGTGCTGAGAAGTCTTACAGACGACCTGTCACGGGGAAACTGTCCCTTGGGGCAATCGAGCAGAAAAGTGAGTAAGTTTTCACGGAATGTGCGAACTTATTATCGGCAACAGCGCCAACAGACGAAGCCAGTGTGAAGTTACGCGGCCGCGCCGAGCCCTTTTGGGCGCGGGCCTGGGGCGCCACGCTGCCGATATACTCGATTGGCCCATGTTGATCGCCACCCCCCAATCGATGCATTTCCCCGCTGCCTTGGCGTTGCAAAGCGGCGCCTCGATTCGCGGCTACGACCTGAGTTTCGAGACCTATGGGCAGCTCAACGCCGACCACTCCAACGCCGTGCTGGTGTGCCACGCGCTCAACGCCTCGCACCATGTGGCCGGCGTGTACGCGGGTCAGGAAAAATCGGAGGGCTGGTGGGACAACATGATCGGCCCGGGCAAGCCGGTGGACACCGACAAGTTCTTCGTCATCGGCGTGAACAACCTGGGCTCGTGCTTCGGCTCCACCGGGCCGATGCATATCAACCCCGACAGCGGGCGCATCTACGGTGCGGACTTCCCTGTCGTCACGGTGGAGGACTGGGTCGATGCGCAGGCACGACTGCTCGACGCCTTGGGCATCGAGACGCTCGCCGCCGTGCTCGGCGGCAGCCTGGGCGGGATGCAGGCGCTGGGCTGGACGCTGCAGTATCCGCAGCGCGTGCGCCACGCGGTGGTGGTGGCCAGCGCACCCAACCTCACGGCCGAGAACATCGCCTTCAACGAGGTGGCACGCCGCGCCATCGTCACCGATCCGGACTTTCACGGCGGGCATTTCTACCAGCACGGCGTCACGCCCAAGCGTGGCCTGCGCATCGCCCGCATGATTGGCCACATCACCTATCTGAGCGACGACGTGATGAACGAGAAGTTCGGCCGCCAATTGCGCGACACGCTGATTGGCGAGGAAGGGGCCGGGGCCTACAAGTATTCAACCCAGGAGGTTGAGTTCCAGATCGAGAGTTACCTGCGCTACCAGGGCGACAAGTTTGCCGAGTACTTCGATGCCAACACCTATTTGCTGATCACCCGCGCCCTGGACTACTTCGATCCGGCGCAGGCGTTCGAGGGCCATCTGAGTCTGGCGCTGGCGCGGGCCACGGCCAAGTTCCTGCTCGTGAGCTTCACCACCGACTGGCGTTTTTCGCCGCAGCGCAGCCGCGAAATCGTCAAGGCGCTGCTGGACAACCGCCGCCACCTGAGCTACGCGGAAATCGATGCGCCCCACGGGCACGACGCCTTCTTGCTCGACGACGCGCGCTACCTGGGCGTGATGCGCTGCTATTTCGACGGCATCGCCAAGGAAACGGCATGAGCGACCTGGCCACGATTGAATCCATCGCGCGCCTGGTGCCCGAAGGCGCGCGCGTGCTCGATCTGGGCTGCGGCGACGGCGCCATGCTGGCCTACCTGCAAACCCAGCGCGGCTGCAGTGGCTACGGCGTGGAGATTGACGACGCCAACGTGCTGGCCTGCGTGCAGCGCGGCGTGAACGTGATTCAGCTCAATCTGGACGAAGGCCTCAATCTGTTTGAAGACCAGAGCTTTGATGTGGTGCTGCAGATTGACACCCTGCAACACCTGCGCAACGCCGAGGTGATGCTGCGCGAGACGGCGCGCGTGGGTCGCACCGGCATCGTCGCCTTCCCGAATTTCGGTCACTGGCCGAACCGCCTGAGCGTGCTGCGCGGACGCATGCCGGTCACCCGGCGTCTGCCCTACCAGTGGTACGACACGCCCAACATCCGCGTCGGCACCTTCAAGGACTTTGCCGCGCTCGCGGCCAAGAACCAGCTCCAGTTGCTCGATGCCTTCGGCCTGCAGGAAGGCCGCGAAGTGCGGCTCTGGCCCAACGCCCGGGCCGGCACCGCCGTGTTCAAGCTGCAGCGGCGTTAAGCCCGGCGACGGCGCCATGAGCACGGCATCCCCAGCGGCCCCCAGCTTTGCCCAAGCCCTGCGCTTTTGGCTGCGGCTGGGCTTCATCAGCTTTGGCGGACCGGCCGGGCAGATCGCCGTGATGCACCGCGAGCTGGTGGAGCAAAAGCGCTGGATCTCGGAACAGCGCTTCCTGCACGCCTTGAACTACTGCATGCTGCTGCCCGGCCCGGAAGCGCAGCAACTGGCGACCTACATCGGCTGGCTGCTGCACCGCAGCTGGGGTGGCGTGGTGGCGGGCGCGCTGTTTGTGCTGCCCTCGCTCTTCATACTGATTGGCTTGAGCTGGATCTACGTCGCCTTCGGCACTCTGCCGCTGGTGGCGGGTCTGCTCTACGGCATCAAGCCGGCGGTGGCCGCGATCGTTGTGCAAGCCGTGCAGCGCATCGGCTCCAGGACCTTGAAGACGCCGACCAGCGCGCCCTGGCTTTGGCTCATTGCCCTGGGCAGCTTTGTCGCGCTGTATTGCTTCAAGCTGGCGTTTCCGGCGATTGTCCTGACGGCGGCGCTGCTGGGTTGGATCGGCTCGCGCCTGGCGCCGACGCAGTTCAGCGCCGTGGCCGCGCATGGCGGCTCCAAGACGGCCGCGGCGCAACCGCCCGCAGCCGTGATCGACGACCATACGCCCACGCCCGAGCACGCGCGCTTCAGGCCGGGGCGCTTGCTCAAGGTGGCGCTGGTGGGCGCGGCGCTGTGGCTGCTGCCGATGGCGGCACTGATCGCCTGGCAGGGTTGGGACTCGACGCTGGCGCAGATGGCCTGGTTCTTCACCAAGGCGGCGCTGCTCACCTTCGGCGGCGCCTACGCCGTGCTGCCCTACGTCTATCAGGGTGCGGTCGAGCACTTTGGCTGGCTCAGCGCGGCGCAGATGATCGACGGCCTGGCGCTGGGCGAAACCACACCGGGGCCGCTCATCATGGTGGTCGCGTTCGTGGGCTTTCTGGGCGGCTGGAGCCAGCAGGTGCTGGGGCCGCAAGCGCTTTTTTTCGGCGCCGCGCTGGCGGCCACGGTCGTGACCTGGTTCACTTTTTTGCCGTCCTTCATCTTCATCCTGGCCGGCGGTCCGCTGGTCGAATCGACCCACGGCAAGCTGCATTTCACCGCGCCGCTGCGCGCCATCACGGCCGCCGTGGTCGGGGTGATCGCCAGCCTCGCGCTGTTCTTCATGGCCCACATCGCGCTCAAACCCGCCGCCGCTGGACCGTGGCTGGCGCAGCTCGACTGGCCGCCAATTCTGCTGATGCTGGCTGCGGCGCTGGCGCTGTTGCGCTACAAGCGGGGCGTGATTCCGGTGATTCTGGCCTGCGGCCTGGCGGGCGTCGTGCTGCGGCTGGCGGCCTGAGCGTCACAGGCTGCGGCACAAGGTGTACTGGTTGTCGTCGCTGTAGCTGCTGGCGGCCGCGCCCGGGGCGGTATTCGCGCCCACCGTGGCCTGCGTTGCCAACACGTTGCCCCGGTCGGCCAGGCCGTCGTCCAACTGGATGTCGATGGCGCGGGCCGCCTTGCCCGGCACCTGTGACAGGCAGACCGAGAGCGCGGTCACGCCGGCGGCCGAAGTGACGCCGGGGCCGACGCCGATGAATCCGTTGAAGGCGTTGCGTGGCAGCGCGGCCACGCCGGCGTCGCCCGGATTGCCCGCGATGAAGCCGCCCGCCTTGAGCGCCTGCCAGAAGGCCGCCGCCTCGCCGCCCGCCGTGAAGACTTGGGCCTGGGTGACCGAGAGCACGCCGTCGTTGTTGCCGAACTCGCTCACGCTGGCCCAGTTGCCGCCCCGGGACTGGAGCGAGGCCAGCGTTCCCAGCGGCCCGGCGTCATCGCCCGCGAGGCTGTGAAAACGATCGACATAGGCGTGGTACGCGACCGCGACGCTGTTGAGGTCGTTCACGCCACTCTTGATTCGGGCACTGTCGATCAATTCCTGGCCCTTGAGGACGCCGCCGAGCAGCAAACCGATGATGACCAGGACGATGGCGATTTCGACCAGGGTGAAGCCCGACGCGCGGGTCTGAAGCGGATGTTTCATGGATTTTCCTTTCGTTGGCAAGTCAATCGGCCGTTCCCTCTTGTTGTCTCTTTGCACCTTGCGCTGGCAGGCGTGCTCATGGCAGCTTGCCCGCCTGCAGCATGCGGTTGAACAGCAGGCCGGTCGGAAGCCAGCTCACGATGTCGTCGAATTCACCGGCGCCAGCGCCCGCAGCCGCCGGGCTGGCGCTGACAAAATTGCCATTCCCGTCGCTGTTGTCGATTTCGTCGGCGCTGCTCGGCGCGCTGCGCACAACGCCGCCCGACGTGGTCGCACCGAAGCCGTTTTTTCCATGCGAGAGGATGACGGCCGGAACGCCGCTGGCGAGTTCCGTGACGCACAGCGCGGTCGCGCAAACCCGCAGCGTGGCGACCGAGCCAAGGCCAAAGCTGGCGCCCGGGCTGCGGCTCGAAAAGTTGCTGTTGACGCTGTAGCGAAAGCGGTTGCCCCAGGCATCCAAGCTGGCCACACCAAGCGTGGCCCAGGGCAGGTTGCCCTCCTGCGTGACGCAGTGGCCGGTGGCCGCCGTCACGTCTTCCAGGCCGTCGTTGGCCGTGCCCGTGGCGCCGGCCACGCTCAGGTCCGGACAGGGCAGGTGCGCCGGGGTCTGGCTCGCAGCGTAGCCGAGCAGCGCCTCGCGGGCATCGTCCAGCATGGTTTGCGTCGCCCGGATCTTTTGCTGTTCGAGCTGCGTGCCCAGTAGGGACAGGCCGCTGGCGCAGAGCAGGCCCACGACGAGCAGCGAAATGGCGACTTCGATCAGCGTGAAGCCGTGGCCGTGAGTCGGGGCTGGGCGCATGGCACGGATGCGCTTCAGTCGGCGCGCAGCACGAACTGGCTCAGGGCCACACCCTGGCGGCGGCTGCCCGAAAGAAAGCCGCCGGTGACACCGTAGTACACCGAGGCCAGTGCGGCGTCAGGGGCGACGCAGCGTTGCATCGAGGGCGTCTGCACCAGCCGGTCCAGGTCCACGGCCACGTCGCTGCAATCGCTGCAATCGACCCAGACCGCAACGCGCAGGAAGTCGTTCGGGGCCGCGTGCGCCGCCGGATTGCAGCGGCCGCAGTCGGCATTGCAGCCCGAGTGAATCTCCACGCGCTGCCGGTGCGTGGCCGGGGGCGACTCCTCGAATCGGTTCGCCGGCCCATGGCGACAAGCCACCGCACGGCCGTCACACGCCAGGCTCATGCTGTCGCCCGCTTGCGCGTGGTCGAGATGGCCATGGAGCAGGATGGCGCTGTGGTTTTGCACCGGGTCCAGACTCGGGGCGGGGTCGCGGTGGACGTCGGTCTCGATGATGATGGAGTGTTGGCCCCAGGGATCGGCGGCGTCCAGCGCGCCCATCATGGCCTTGCTGCCGCAGTGGCCGGGTGCTGCGCCGACGTCTGCGCCGACCAGTTGCAGCGTGAAGCCATTGCCTCGGTCCACGCCAGCGCCGGTCAGGGCAAAGGCGTCGGCAAACGCGAACCTGAACTCGTCGTAGGCGCGCAGTGTCTTGCCCGCCAGTGGCACGGCCGTAGGCGACCAGATGCAGCCGCCCACCGAACCGGCGGCAGCCGCCAAGCCGACCGAACCACTGGAGCTATCGATCGTGACACCCGCGCCAACCGGATTGAAGCTGGCCAGATCCTTGTCAAACGACTGCTGCACCTGCCCCGGCGCCAAGCCTTTGACGCAGCGCAGCAGGTCGGCACTGGCCTGGACCGGATCGAAAAACCCGGCTCCGGCATAGGCGCCGGCGGCCGGGAAGATCGCGTTCACGCCCTCCAGATACATCGCCGGGTCGCCAAATTGCGTCGCGCTGCCGATGCGCGCCGGCGTGTCGCGCAGCTGGGCACCCAGCGGCGCCACACTGCGCTGCGTGCGCTCGCCGGCGAAGAACAGCACGGCGCTGCAGCCGCCAAGGCCGTTCAACGTGGGCGCGAGCGCGGGCCGGGCGTAGAGCAGGTTGTTCTGCCAGTGCTTGAGGATGTTGCCCTTGAGCGGCGCAGCCGGCGCGCAGGCGGCAACGACCTGGTCCACGCCCTTGTTGCCCACCGATGGCGTCAAGCCCAGATGGCCCGGCGGCAGCTTGTTCAGGCAGAGCTGCAGGTCGCCCAACAGCTGGTCGATGTCGGCCTTGAAGTCGCTGCGCTTCTTCAAGCGATCGAACACATCCTGGGCCGTGATCCAGCGGCCTTGGTCATTGTTCAACGCGCCTTGCCGACTGTCGGCGTTGCCGAGCACCAGGGTGCTGACCGCGCCAGCGCCGGCCAGCAGCGTGCTGCCCTCCAGGTAGTTGGCGGCGACCAGGTTGCCGCCGCACTCGGTGTTCGTCCCGGCGCCGAGCCGGGGTTGCCCCGGCAATGCGGCCAGCGGCGCCAGCACGACGGCCCAAGCCCGGTCGTGCGGCGTGGGCCCCGTCAACGCCGTTCCGGCGGCGTCCTGCAATGTGAACTGACCCAGCGTGTCCCAGTTCAGCGGACTCGCTTTCGGACTGTCCTTGAGCGCGCCGGAGACCGCGTACCAGAGGCACTCGGCGGCGCTGTCGCGCAGCGGCGCCAGCGCCATCGAGCGCGTCTTCCAGGGCAGTCGTCCCAGCACCGACACCTGGCTCGCGCCGCAAGGAGGATGGGCCACACCGTCGTTGTTGCTGTCAGGACAGGGCAGATAGCCAAAGACCTCTTCGTCGTTCACCAGGTAGCGGTAAGCCGTGGCAAATCCAATCAGCGCTTCCCTGGCCTGGCCCAGGGCCGACGCCGTGATGCGGTCGCGCTCGATTTGCATTCCAGCCGAGCTTCGAAGCGCAAGCCAGGTCGCCACCACGCCCAACACCAGCAGCAACAGCAACAGCACCGAACCCGCTGCGCGTTTCATTTCGCAGCCCTCTTGCTCACGCTGCCGGGTGCCACGAGGTCGGTGCGCACGCCGCTTTCCAGATCCAGGGTTTCACCGACACGCAAACGCTTGCCACCAAGCACGACACCGTCCGCTGCCATGCGCGTGGGCGTGCCCGCCACCAGGGCTTGTCCTTCGGCCACGCGCTGCGCGTTGATCCAGGCGCTGCTGCGGCCGCGCTCACGTTGCACGATGCCCTGCAGACGCGCTGGCCGGCGGCCTTGCTGACCGGCATCGCCGCTGCGCTCACGGGCCATGGCGCTGCGCTCGGCGGGCGCATAGAACAAGGTGTCCAGGCCGGGCCACACCAGCGCCGGGGGAACTGGGGCCGCAGCGCCCAAGGGCGCGGCCAGAGGAAACGTCGGCTCCAGTGCGAAAAAGCGCAGCACGCACTGCGCCGCCAAACCCGCAGGGCTCGGGTCCGACAACTGGCATGCGTTGACACGAAATCGCCCCCTGGGCGCGCGCTCGAGCTCGCGCAGCAGAGCCAGCAAATCTTCCTCGTGCACCGCGCTTAAGTCCAGTTCAAGATCGTGATATTCGGCCCGGTGGCCTGCGGCTGCGCTCGCGGCTTGCGCCAGCGGCTTGGCGGCGTTCAGCGTGTAGTGCAGCACCGACGCCAGGCCCGCGCGCGCGGCGGCGGCTTGGAGCTGCTCGATCCAGACCTCGCGCTCGGGCGCGCCGATGAAGCCGGCCTGAACCAGGCGCCAGTAGTGTGGCGACTGGCGCTGGATGTAGTCCAAATCGTCCTGCCTTTGCCGGGCGCGCAATTGCACGGCGGCCAGTTCCTGCGCCGCGCTGGACCGCTCGCGCTGAGCGCGTGCTTGCCACTGCTGGGCGCCCAGCGCCAGCGTCAAACCCAGCGCCAACGCCGCACCCAGGCCGATCAGCCCGACGCGTGCGTGTGCCGCAATGACGCGCCAGGTCTTCATCGCGCCAGGGCCTCGGTTCGGGCTGTGGGCGCGGGGCTGCTCGGTGCCGCCTCGGCCGCGCGCGCCAGCGTCAGACACCAGCGCAGGGACTCGCGTTCGCCCGCGTTGCTCAAGGCTTGCAGTCTGCGCTCACGCAGCGGGTCCAGCAACAGTTGAACCTCGGGCAGTTGACTCAATTGGTGGGAGATTTCTGCCAGCGTCTGCCGCTGTTCCTGGGGCGTGGCCTCGCCTTGCGGCGCCAGTTCCAGCCGGAGTTCGACCGCCATCGCTTGCGCGTTCGCGCCCGCCCGCTGCGCCGCAGCACCGGACAGGGCCGCCGCGCCGGCGCAGGCGGCGTCGCCCTTGGACAGATGGCGCCACTCGAAGCCATGGGCGCGCAGCGTGGCCGTGCGACTGACGACTTGGGCCACACGCCGCATGGCCTGCGCCAAGGACGGTTCCCCGGCCAGTTCCTGCTGGTACGCGCTCATGGCCTGGCGCAGGGCTTGCGGCGACACCCGCGCCTGCTGGAGCGCCGGCTCGGATTGCGTCAGTCCGGCCTGGACCTGCTGGACCTGGGACAGCATTTGGGCGCGCTCGGTTTGCGCCTGCAGCGCCGCCTGCGCTTGCCGGTTTGCGGCCCATCCCGTGAGCCCCAGACACAAGAGCGTGGCCGCCCAGCAGGCCCGGCCCAGACGCTGGCCCACAAAGGCGCTGCGCTGGCGCAATGGCGCCAATTGACCGACGGGAGATTGCAGTGCCAGATCGAACAGCACGCCTTGCCAGTCCGTCGCCGCCAGGCCTTGCCAGGGCGCGGGAGCGGCCAGCAAGTCCAGACCCAGCGCGGCCAGGGCCGCACCCAGACCGGCGGACTCACCCAGGAACAGCACGCCGTAGCGCTGCCCCGAACGCGCGACGACACGGGTGTTTTCCAGATGGCGCAGGGTGCGCAGCAGTTGCGCCGCTTGCTCGTCGGCTTGATCCGCGCAGGGAGCCAGGCGCGTCAGCAGCGGGATGCGGTCCTTGAGGAAAACAATGCGCAGGCCGGCCGTTGCCGGCATGACCAGCAACAGCGTGGGCGGCAGCCGGGAATGACGCCCCAGCAGCGCCAGCAACATCGACTGGGTCCACAGACCGGCCAACGCGCCGCCCTGGGAATCGACGGCGGATTGAATGCGCTCGGCGGCGTCCACGCCCACCAGCAGCTGCTGCGCTGGCAGCAGGCGTTCCACGAAGCCGGCGCCGCCTCGCCCGGCAATGGCGGCGCGAAAAACTGTGGCCGGAAAGCGGCTGGCGAGCTGCCGCTGGATGTAGTCGCTGCGGTCCCGCCCGAACAAACGGGGCACCTGGATCGGCGCGAAGTCTTCTTCGGCCAGATCGGTGATGGCCCAGACCGGCCCGGCGCCGACGCCGCTGTGCAACTGCCAACCGTTCTTGCCCCTTTGCCAGCATTGCGTGGCCTTGGCGCTGATGTGCAGAACGGTCTTCATGCGCGCTCAGAGCTTGATGTGGGCCACGGTGTCGTAGATCGGCCCCAGCACGGCCAGCATGATCCAGGCCAGCAGCAGCCCCAGGACGACCGTGAGCACGGGCTCGATCAAGGCCTGGACCTTGCCCACCGACTCGTCGATGTCGCGCGCATAGAAGTAGCTGATGTTGCCCAGTGCCTGGTCCAGCGCGCCGGTGGACTCGCCCACCTTGAGCATGCGAATCAGCAGCGACGGAAACAGGGCTTCGGCGCCGAAGCTCTGCGACAGCGTGCTGCCATTGAGCACGCGTTCACGGGCTTGGCGGATGGCGCGCTGAACCACCAGGTTGCGCGAGACCTTTTCGCAGTGTTCCAGGCCATCACTCAGGGCCACGCCGGTGCGATACAGCAGCGCCAGGGTGTCGGCAAAGCGCGCCAGCGCCATCTTCTTCAGAATGGGTCCGACCCAGGGCAGCGCCAACTCGGCCTGATGGCAGCGGTAGCGCACGCCCTCGAACGCGGCCGCTAGGGCGCTCACCCCGGCCAGCGTTGCCGCCGTCAGCAGCAGCAGCGCCCAACCGTAGTCGGCGAACAGGCTCGACAGCCCCAACAGCAGGCGCGTCTGCAGCGGCAAATCCTGCCCCATCTGATGGAGGAATCCCACCAGCTGCGGCACCAGATAGAGCATCAGGAAGACGAGCACCGCGCCAACCACGGCCATGACGAAACTGGGGTAGAGCATGAGCCGTCGGGTCTGAGCGGCCAGCTCGTCCTGCCATTTGAGCGAGCGCACGATGCCCCCGAGCACCGCGCCGAGTTGGCCTGACACCTCACCGGCCCGAACCAGCTGCACCAGCGTCTGGGGGAACAGCTGGGGATAGCCCGACATGGCCTGGCCCAGCGTGGCACCGCTTCGCACCTTTTCGTGCAGCCCGCCGCACAGGTCGCGACCGGCGTCGGATTCGGACGAGGCGCGCAACTCCTCCAGCGCCGACAGCACGGGAACGCCGGCGCGCAGCAGCAGGTCGAGCTGAAACAGCAAATCGATGAGCGCTCGGCGCGGCAGGCGCTTGCGCCTTCGTGCCTGGCGCTGCAGTGCCCGCGCGCGCAACAGCACCAGCCCCATGCGCCGCAGTTGGCTCGCCAGATCGAGCTCGTGCAGGGCCTCGGCCTGACCCCGGTGCACCTGACCCTGCAGATTGGCGGCGCGGTAGCGGTAAAGCATCAGACCATCCTTGGCGTGAGGTCGATCACGCGCGCGACTTCTTCGACCGTGGTGTGGCCCTGGCGCACGCGGCGCAGGCCGTCCTCGGCCATGCTGTCAAAGCCGCGTTCGCGCAGATGCTGGTTCAGCGCCTTGAGGCTGGCACGCTGCGCCATCAACTCGTCGAGCTCGGCGTCGAACTTGAGCAGCTCGACGATCGCAAGGCGGCCTTGATAGCCCTGGAAATCGCAGGCGGCACAGCCCACCGGCCGGAAGATCGGCGGCGTTGCGCCCGCTCCCAGATCAAGCAGGCGCGCCTGCATTGCACTGGGCGCCTGCGGCGCCTTGCACTTCGGGCACAAGCGGCGCACCAGACGCTGGCCCAGAATGCCGATGACGTTGCCGGCGGCCACCTCGGGGGTGATGCCCAGATCGAACAGGCGCGGGATGGCGCGCACGGCCGAGTTGGTGTGCAAGGTGGAGAACACCTGATGACCCGTCATCGCGGCACGAAACGCCATGTCCGCCGTTTCGCGGTCACGGATCTCGCCCACCAGAATGATGTCCGGATCCTGGCGCAGCAGGGAGCGCACGCCCTGTGCAAAGTCCATCTTCAGCGCATCCGAGAGCGAGGTCTGGCGCACGCAGGGCAGGGGATATTCGACCGGATCTTCCAGCGTCATGATGTTGACCTGCTCCTGGTTCAGATGGGCCAGGATCGAATACAGCGTGGTGGTCTTGCCCGAGCCCGTGGGCCCGGTGACTAGCAGAATGCCCTCGGGGCGCGACAGCATCAACTGCATCAAGGCCAGTTGCGCCTCGGACAGGCCCAGGCTGTCCAGCGCGAGCACGCGGCGCTTGCGATCCAGCACGCGCAAGACGAAATTTTCGCCGTGCAAGGTGGGCTGGACCGCAGCGCGGAAATCCACGGCGCGCCCGGAGATCGTGAGCGTGATGCGGCCGTCCTGGGGCGCGCGGGTTTCGGCGATGTTCATGCCCGCCATGACCTTGAGCCGCACCACCATCGCCGGCCAATAGCGTGAGTGCAACGCGCGCACCTGACGCAGCACGCCGTCCAGGCGGTAGCGGATACGCAGGAACTGCGCCTCGGGTTCGAAGTGCAGGTCGGAAGCGGCGCGCAAGGTGGCGTCGGCCAGCAGCGAGTCCATCAGCCGCACCACCGGGTGGCTGTAGCCCTCGCTGGCCTGGCTCAGGCTGGCAATGTCCAGCGTGCCGGTTTCCAGTTCGCGCAGGATGCCGTCAATGGAGAGCTCGTGGCCATAGAACAGTTCAATCGCGTGCAGGATCTCGGCGCTGGCGGCCAGAACCCAGTGCAGGCGCGGTCCGCCGGCCAGCAAGGCACTGATCTGGTCGGCGGCGACGATGTCGTTGGGGTTGGCGCTGGCGAGGATCAGTTCGCCGTTCTCCAGGCTGACGGGAAAGACGCGATGGCGCTTGGCCAGCGCCTTGGGGATCAGCGCCAGGGCGCTGGCGTCGGCGACGATGCCATGCAGGCTGATCGACTCCTGGCCGAGCTTTTGCGCGAGCGCGGCGCGCATCGCGCTCTCGCTCATGAAACCCAGCGCCAGCAGCGTTTCTCCCAGCGGCTTGTGGCTGCGCTCTTGCTCCTGCAGTGCGATGCGCAACTGGTCTGGACCCAGGCGCTTCATGGCCACGAGTTGTTCCCCCAGGCGCGCAGGCGTCGCGACGGGATGCGAAGCGTTCACGGCGCGCCCTCCCGGGCCTGGCGCAACTGTTCCAGCCGCTGCTGCGCGGCGGCGCGCGAAAAACCCGTCATGACGTCATCTTGCCCAGCCGCCTGCGCCAGCGCGCGCCGGTAGTGTTCTTGCGCCTGGTCGTAGCGGTGCAGGCGATCCAGCGCCACCGCCAGGTTGTAGCTGTGGCTCGCCTGGCTGGGCTCCAGTTGCTGCGCCTGGGCGTAGGCGAGCGCGGCCTCGGCGAGGCGCTCCTGGCGCACCAGAAGGTTCGCCAGCGCGCTTTGGGCGGGGGCCGATTCGGGATGGCGCTCGGCCCATTCCCGAGCCCGGCTTGCCGACTGCGCCAGATCGAGTTCGCGGCTCAGCACCAGCCAGGCCGCGCCCGCTGCCGCATGGCCGGGCTCCTGGCGCAGCACGCTGCGGTAGTACGTCAGCGCCTCCTGCGGTCGTTCGCTGTTGTGGGCGATGTAGGCCAGTCCGAGCAGCGCGTCGCGGTCGCCGGCATTGGCTCTGAGCACCTTGTTGTACAGGCTCTGGGCCTCGTCCCAGCGCCCAAGCTGCAGGGCGGCGTAGGCCGAGGCGAGCGTTTCTTGCGCCGTGTTGGCGACGACGAATTCCGTTCCGCTACGGCCTGTCGCAGCGCTGCTGGCGCGGGCAGCGGGCAGATGGGCGGGGCTTGACCGAACGGCTTTGACCACCCGCGCGGCCACCGGCACGCCGGACTCGCGGCGCCCGAGCGGGGCGGCGTCAGCGCGGCTGGCAGGGGCCACCGATGGCGGCGGCGCGACGCTCGCTGCGGCTGCGGCTGCGGCCGGTGGCGCCAAAGGCGTGCTCAGACCCGGCAACTGGGCCGCCAGAAAACCCAGACCGGCGGCCATCACGGCCACGAGCGCCGCGCCCCAAGCTGGCCTGCGCTGAGCCAAGGCGCGCTGGCCGCTGGCGGGCTTGAGATCCGAGGATAGGGTCGCTGCGTGCGTCTCCAGCGTCGCAGGTGGCCCCGCCAAGGCGGGCGCTTCCAGGGCGGCTTGTCCGTCCCCGCGGCCCGTGGCTGGTGCTTCCCACAGCGAGCTCATCTCAGTCTCGCAATGGGCTCGGTCGCGGCGCATCCGGCCTGACTTCAAGCCCGCGACGCGCGTCGGGCAGGGCCGCGCGAAGCGGCCGCAAGTCGCCCGACAGGCTGGCGTCGCGCAGCACGGTGGGTCGCAGGAAAATGACCAGCTCCGATTTGCGACTGCTGTCGTTGCGGAACTTGAACAAGTCGCCGAACAGGGGCAGCCGGTTCAGCCCCGGCACCTCGTCGGAGCCGTCGCTGCGCGTGTCCTGCATGAGTCCGCCCAGCACGGCAATGTCGCCCGACTGGACGCGCAGCACGGATTCCATTTCGCGCGTTTGCACTTCGGGAATGCGGTTCACGATGTTGTACTGCGCCAGCGCCGGGTTCGGGTCCGTGGCGTAGCCGGTGATGCGACTGATGGTGGGGCGCAGATTGAGCGTGACCTCGTTCGATTCGCTCACCTGTGGCACCACCGTCATCAGGAAGCCGATGGGGACGGTGTTGATGGTGGTGTTGTAGGTCGGCGGCGTGGTCAGGGACCCGCTTGAGTAGGTGGCGGGCGTGACGCTGAGCGTGAAATACACCTTGTTGTCCACCACCTTGAGCACGCTGTTCTGGTTGTTCAGCACCGAGATCTTGGGGCTCGACAGCACGCGCAGCGTGCCGAAGGATTCCAACAGGCTGAGCACGGCCGAGAGGTCGGTGTTGCCGCCCAGCAGGCCGAAATTCTTCAGCGTCAGGGTGGCCAGCGAACTCACCAGGCCGCCGGTCTGCAGTCCGGTGCTGGGCCCGCCCGGCGCCAGGTCGATGCGCGAACCCGAGCGCGAACCCGCCGTCTGCACCAAGGCCCAGTTGATCCCCTGCTGGTAGCTGCTGGACAGGTCCACCTCGACGATGGTGGCCTCGATCAGCACTTGGCGTCGGGCCGAACTCAGCACGCGGTCCAGAAATTCGCGCACTTTTTCGTGCTGGCTCTGCGACGCCCGCACGCTGATATTGCCGCTCTCCGGGCTGGCGATGACGTAGGCGGCCTCGCGCACGGTGCTGCGCCGCACCACGCTCGAGGCGCCGCTGGCCAGCACCGCCGGGCGGGCACTGGCCGCGAGCACGGCGGCGGCGCTGGTGCTTGGACGCGTTGTCCCCTTGCGCGGCGCCGTCCCGACATTGCCAGCGACGGCCACGCCGGTGGTGGACTGCACGCCCGATTGCTCGGTGCTGGTCTCGCTGCTTCCCTCCGGCAAGATCTTGTCGGTCTCGCGCAGCAGGTCCTTGAGGTTGGCGACCAGCGTGTCCCAGAATCGGTTGTGGGACAGGTTCTCGATGGACGAAGTCGAGCCGTTGCTGGCATTCGCTGCACCCGCCACGTTGCCGGGCGCGCCGCCCGTGCTGGCCACGTCGGTCGAGGTGCTGATGGTGGTTTTGGCATCGCGCCTGAGGTTCGGGTAGTCCACCCGGTAGTGCGCCAGATAGGGCGCATCGACCAGGATGGACAGACTGTTGCCCTTGATCTCGTAGCGCAGGTCCACCTGACGCGCCACCCGGTCCAGAATCTCGCTCAGCGTCTGGTCGTGCACGTTCATGGTCACCGTGCCGACGATGCTCGGATGGATGTCCACGTTCAACTTGGCGTCCCGGGCCAGAGCGAACAGCAGCTCCTGCACGTCGATGTTTTGCATCACGACGCTGTACAACTCCTGGCGCTCCTTGGCTTGCGGCGGCGGCGGCAGTGGCGCGACCTCGGCAAATGGGGGCGCCCCGCCGATGACCTCGGGGGCTGGATTCAGGTGCGTGTGGGAGACCGGCAGCGACGGGCTGGAACAGCCGGCCAGCGACAGCGCCAGGCCGACAAGCGGCAAGTAGCATGCCAGGAACCGTGTGCCAGGAGAACTCAAAGCCGCCACTCCTCTTGAAGTTGTTCCGCTGTCGGGATGGGAATGCTATTCCCTTTTGCGCTTTTAGTCATCATTTTGATAATTAAATAGGCAGAATCCGCCGCCCTGGCGCGCCGCGCCTGGGTCACGCCAACGTCGGTCAGGCCGAATACAATCGCCGGTTGAACATCCGGAGCCATGCCCTGCGCCGCAGGTTCGTGCGACCGGTTCTTTTTGTGGAGTTGCCCGTGCTGATTTCTTCTGCTTACGCCCAAACCGCCCCTGCCGCTGCTGCTGGCGGGACCGACATCCAATCCTCACTCATGGGCATGCTGCCGCTGGTACTGATGTTTGTGGTGCTGTACTTCGTCATGATCCGCCCCCAGATGAAGAAGCAAAAGGAACAGCGCAGCATGATCGACGCGCTGGCCAAGGGCGACGAGGTGGTCACGGCCGGTGGCCTGATCGGCAAGCTGACCAAGCTGGGTGACAGCTACGTGGGCGTGGAATTGGCCGCTGGCGTCGAGGTGCAAATGCAGCGCACGGCGGTGGTGCAGGTATTGCCCAAGGGCACGCTCAAGTAAGAACACCCATGAATCGCTACCCGGCCTGGAAGTTCGCGATCATCGTGATCGCGCTGCTGGTGGGGGCTCTGTACGCCCTGCCGAATTTTTTCCCTGAAGCGCCTGCGGTGCAGGTGTCTTCGATCAAGTCGAGCGCCAAGGTGGATGCCAGTACGCTGGCGCGGGTGCAGGAGGTGCTCGGCGCCGCCAGCATCCCGGCCGATCTGGTGGCACTTGAAGGCAACTCGGTCAAAGCCCGTTTTGCCAGCACCGACATCCAGCTCAAGGCCAAGGACGCGATCCAGAAGGCGCTGGTACCCGACCCCGCCGACGCGTCCTATGTGGTGGCGCTGAATCTGGTGTCACGCTCACCGGCCTGGCTGAGCGCGATGCGCGCAGCGCCCATGTACCTGGGACTGGATTTGCGCGGTGGCGTGCACTTCATGCTGCAGGTGGACATGCAGACGGCGCTGAGCAAGAAGGTGGAGTCGCTCGCGGGCGACATTCGCACCACCTTGCGCGAGAAGAATGTGCGCCACAGCGGCATCAGCCGCAGCGGCCAGACGATCGAGCTGCGCTTTCGCGATGCGGCCAGTGCCGACGCCGCCAAGGCCGTGATACTGGATCAGTTCACGGATTTGCTGGTTGCCACAAGCCAGGACGGCAGCGACATCAAGCTTGGCGCGAGCATCAAGCCCGAGGCCGCCCGGCGCGTGCAGGAACAGGCGCTCAAGCAAAACATCACCACGCTGCATAACCGGATCAACGAACTCGGCGTGAACGAACCGGTGATTCAGCAGCAGGGCCTGGACCGCATCGTGGTGCAGTTGCCCGGCGTGCAGGACACCGCCAAGGCCAAGGACATTCTGGGCCGCACCGCCACGCTGGAGCTGCGCATGGTGGACGAATCCAGCGAAGCGGCTGCGGGTCTGACCGGCGTGGGTGCGGTGCCGTTTGGCTCGGAGCGCTTCCTGGAGCGCGACGGACGACCCATCATCGTGAAAAAGCAAGTCATCATTTCGGGCGACAGCCTGACCGACGCGCAGCCCGGTTTTGATTCGCAAACCCAGCAGCCCAAGGTGGACCTGACGGTGGACGCCAAGGGCGGCCGCATCATGCGCGACGTGAGCCGCGAGAACCTGAAAAAGCGCATGGCGATCGTGCTGTTTGAGAAGAGCAAGGGCCAGGTCCTGACGGCGCCGGTGATCCAGGGCGAATTGGGCAACCGCTTCCAGATCTCGGGCTCCATGACCGTGGTCGAGGCAAATGATCTGGCGCTGCTGTTGCGCGCGGGCTCGCTCGCCGCCCCGATGGAGATCATCGAGGAGCGCACCATTGGCCCGAGTCTGGGCGCGGAGAACATCGCCAAGGGCTTCAACAGCGTGGCCTGGGGCTTTCTTGCGGTGGTGTTTTTCATGTGCGTTTACTACATGCTCTTCGGCGTGTTTTCCAGCGTCGCGCTGGCCGTGAACCTGCTGCTGCTGGTGGCCGTTCTGTCCATGCTGCACGCCACGCTGACGCTGCCGGGCATGGCGGCGATGGCACTGGTGCTGGGCATGGCGATCGACGCCAATGTGCTGATCAACGAACGGGTGCGCGAGGAATTGCGCGGCGGCGCCTCCGCGCAAGCGGCGATTCACGCCGGCTACGACCGCGCCTGGGCGACGATTCTGGACTCCAACGTGACCACCTTGATCGCCGGCCTGGCCTTGCTGGCCTTTGGCTCGGGACCGGTGCGCGGCTTTGCCGTGGTGCACGTGCTGGGGATCTTGACCAGCATGTTCTCGGGCGTGTTCTTCTCGCGCGGCCTGGTCAACCTGTGGTACGGACGGCAGAAAAAACTCAAGACCGTGTCCATCGGCACGGTGTGGCTGCCGCCTGGTGGCAGCACCACGGTAGACAGCGCGGGCTGACCCGGGCAGACTTCGCCAAGCGGCGCCAAGACATCCAACTCAAGAGAATCCGATGGAATTTTTCAAGATACACAAAGACATTGCGTTCATGCGCCATGCGTTGTTCTTCAACGCCGTGTCGTTTCTCACCTTCGTGCTGGCGGTGTTTTTTCTGTTCAGCCGAGGACTGAACCTGTCGGTGGAGTTCAAGGGCGGAACGCTGCTCGAAGTGAGCTATGCCCAGCCCGCCGATCTGACCCAGGTGCGCCATGTTGTGAGTGGCCTGGGCTACAGCGACGTGACGGTGCAAAACTTCGGCTCTTCCCGCGACGTGCTGATTCGCCTGCCGGTGCAAAAGGACACAGGCAAGCCCGAGCAGGACGGCAAGGCCAAATCGGAGCAGGGCGACAAGGTGATGGCCGCCCTCAAGGCGGCCGATGCCAGCGCCGAGAAGCGGCGCAACGAGTTTGTCGGACCCCAGGTCGGCGATGAACTCGCCGCCGATGGACTCAAGGCCCTGGCCTTCGTGGTCGCGGGCATCATGCTGTATCTGGCAATGCGTTTCGAATGGAAATTTGCCGTCGCCGCGATCGTCGCCAATCTGCACGACGTCATCATCATCCTGGGCTTCTTTGCCTTCTTCCAGTGGGAGTTTTCGCTCACGGTGTTGGCGGCCGTGCTGGCGGTGCTGGGCTATTCGGTGAATGAATCGGTGGTGATCTTTGACCGGATTCGCGAGAACTTTCGGCGCTTTCGCAAGATGAACACGGTGCAGATCATCGACAGCGCCATCACCTCCACCATCAGCCGCACCATCATCACCCACGGTTGCACCCAGATGATGGTGCTGTCCATGCTGCTGTTTGGCGGCGAGACGCTGCACTACTTCGCGCTGGCCTTGACCATCGGCATCTTGTTTGGCATTTATTCTTCGGTGTTTGTCGCGGCGGCCATCGCCATGTGGCTGGGCATTGAGCGCGAAGACCTGGTCAAGGGCACTGCCGTCAAGACGATCGAAGACCCGAACGACCCGAATGCCGGGGCGACCGTTTGATGGAGCCTTGACCCATGGCCGACACACAGGCGCAGAGGATCGCTGCACAGCTGGGGCGTGAGGCCCGTGAGCGCTATTTGCTGCAAATGTGTCGGGCCTTGGTCGGTGTGACCGGAAGCATTCAAGGCTGCCTCTCGGCCTTGATGGGTCAGGCCGCAACCTCGGCCGAAATGCAGTTGCGGCGCGAGGCTTGGTCGCAATTTCAGATTCAAGGCGAGCGCTGGCGCGAGTCCACGGTCAAGGCCTGGCAGCAGTACCTTGCCAAGCCCTTGTCGGCGCTGCAGGCCGACCAAACCAAACGCATCAAGCTTGAACTTCAAGATCAAGACGTGGTTGAAAGTCAGATCGTGGTGTCACGCTTTGTCGAATTGATCATGGAGGGCGTGACCCAGGATTTCAACCTGCTGCGCATGCGCATGAAGGAGTTGGAGGGCATCGTTGACCTGTCCAGTCGCGACCTGCTGCGCCCCGACGTGCTGGTCTCGATGATGCTGGAACAGTGGGAGCTGGTTGGCATGCCCGAAGGCAGTTGGGTGATCGTTCAGTCGGCCGCAGCCGCCTCGTTTCAGGAAGCGCTGATGAAGGCCTGCCAGGCGAGCAACGAATTCCTGGTGCAGCGCGGCATCCTCCCCAAGGGCTTCCATCAGGTGCGCATGACGAGCCGCCCGGTGGTGAGCCTGGTATCGGGAGCGGAGCACATGAGCGTCGGGCCAGGGGACGGTCGTTCCGGCCTGGGGAGCGGCGCCCGTGCGCGCGTCGTTCCGGGCTGGGTCTCGGGCTCGGACCTGACCCAATTGGCGCAGCTGCAGCAGCCCTCCGGCGCCTCGCTTGAGCTCGCGCTGATACGCGCCCAGGGCGTCATAGGGCAACTCAAGGGCATGCTGCAGTACCGGGTCGCGGGATTCGACAGTGCGCCACAACCACAGCGCTCTGGTGCGTTGGCGCGGGCCATCGCCCCCCGGGCCGCTGCTGCCGCTGAATCCGATTGGCCAACGACCGAGAAGCTTGATCCGGCGGCGTACCTTGACGTGGCCGAAGTGGCCGGAAATCTGCGCGAGAACACCTCGGAGTTGAAGCTCAAGGCCGAGACCGACAGTGAACGGGCGGTGATCGAGGTCGTGGCGCTGATGTTTCAAAGCATTCTGACCGAGGATCGCATCCCATCGGCGGTGCGCATCTGGGTGGCCCGACTGCAAATGCCGGTGCTGCGCATCGCGCTGGAGGACCCGACATTTTTCGAAAACCTGGAACATCCCGCGCGCTTGCTCATCGACCGCATCGGCGCCTGCGTTCTCGGGTTTGAAGTGGCCGCGATCGATGGCAGCGATCTCGAGGTCGAGATCAAGCGCGTGGTGCAGGTGGTGGAGCAGTTTCCGGAAACCGGCCGCCAGGTGTTCCAAAAAGTCTACGACGAATTTCTGCAGTTTCTCTCCACCCTGCTCACCGGCAAAGGCGTGACCCAGCGTGTCGTGAGCGTGGTGCAGCAGGTCGAGCAAAAGGAAACGCTGGCCATCAAGTACACCATTGAGATGCGCAACATGCTCAAGGACATGCCGGTGCGCGAGGAGATCCGTCAGTTCCTGTTCAAGGTCTGGGCCGACGTGCTGGCCATGGCAACGATCAAGCTCAGTCCGCAGGACGAGCAGATCCTGACGTTCAAGCGCACGGCGACGGATCTGGTCTGGTCGGCCAGCGCCAAACCCAGCCGCAGTGCGCGCACGCGCGTCATCCAGAATCTGCCGCTGCTGCTGCAAAACCTGCGCCACGGCATGAGCACCCTGGGATTGGCGGCGACTGAACAGGAAGCCCATATCAAGGTCATCAGCGACACGCTGGCGGACGCCTTCATGTCCAAGACCGAAACCGTTCCCCATGCTCAGATCGAGGCCATGACGCGTCAACTGGCGCGACTGGAGGACGTCGTTCCACCCGATGGCATGGGCGACTTGCCGCTGGATGCGCAAAGCATTGAGATGATGCTGGGCATCGACGCGTCCTCTCTGGTAGTGGTCGCCGACGGCGGCGCGCAGCCCAGTGCCGACATGGCCAATTGGGCCCGGACATTGGCCGTGGGCACCTGGTTCACGCTGGATCACAACGGCAAGCTCAACCAAGTTCAGTTTGTGTGGCGCAGCGGCAAACAAAAGCTGCACCTGTTCACCGCGCCCGCTGGACCGAATTACCTGATTCAGGCCGGGCGCTTGTCAGCCTATTTGCAGGCCGGACTGCTGGTGCCGCTGGAAGAAGAGGCGTTGACGGTGCGCGCCACCCGCGACGCGCTGGCCAAGCTCGAAGCCAATCCGGAGCGACTCATCCACTGACTCGCGCTTGGGGCTGCCACGCTTGCCGAGTCGGGCCGGCGAGCGCGGTGGCACAGGCGCCGCGCCGCTGCCGGAAGCGCAACGCCGGCGTCACAAATCGAAGGTCTGCCCCGCGCTGAGCCAGCGAATATCGTGCGCCCCAGCGCTTGCTGGGCGGGTGCTTTCAAGGGCCTGAACCTCGGCCATGATCAACGGGGTTTGCGCAGGTTTGGTGTGCGTGATGTAGATCGGATAGCTTTTGCCGGGCCCAATTTGCTCCAACTCCTGAGCCAGCGCCTGCGGTGACAAATGCAGACTGCGCCGGGCCAGATCGTGCTCGCGGTTGCTGAAGGCGGTTTCGATCACCAACATGCTGACCGGGATCTGGTTCAGCCTGGCCCACAAGGCCGGGTTGTGCCCGGTATCGCCCGTGAAGACCCAGCAGGCGCTGGCCGTGCTGACCGCATAGCCGACCGCCGGGACGGTGTGCACAGCGGGCAGGACCTCGATGCTTTTGCTGCCGATCGACAGCGTCTGCCCCCGCACAATGGCGTGAAATTCGATCAGCGGCGCCTGCGGCGTCGGCAGGCGCGTGAAGTCCGGCCAAATGACGTCATTGAAGATGTGCAGCTTCAGGCTGGCAAGGGTGGCGGCGAGTGCATACACCTGCAGCGGCCGGCCGCGCTGGGCGGCAATCGCGTCGACCATCAGCGGCAGCGCCAGCACATGGTCCAGATGGGAGTGCGTCAGCAGCACATGGTCGATGTCGCGCATCTCATCCAGCGACAGGTCGCCCACGCCGGTGCCAGCGTCCACCAGCAGGTCGGAGTCGATCAGAAACGATGTCGTGCGGCAATCCCTAGCGATCGCTCCCGAACATCCCAGCACGCGCACTTTCATGGCTACCCCTATTTGTTGTCAAATTGCGTGGCGCCGTCCCAAGCCGGGTCGAATGGCAGCGCTCGACGCCAGCTTAAGCGCGCTGCGTACAGGGCGTAAAGGCCGTTGTTGGCATGCTCGCGCTGCAAATGCGTCAACTGCAGCTCGCAACCAGCCCAATCCTGCAGCCGATAGGCGTTCAGCGCCGCGTCCCAGCGCTGCAGTTCCGAAGCCTGCTGCGGCGCGAGTTCCTTGAGCCGACACAGCGGCGTGTAGATCCTCACTGCCTGGCTCTTGCCCTTGACCCGGACCCGGTCGAGTTCCTGCCAGGCAAACTCGCTCGCCTGCAGGCAGGTGGACTCGCTCGCGACGATGTCCACGCCGTAGACTTTTGACAGGCCCTCGAGTCGCGCCCCCAGGTTCACCGCGTCGCCAATGACGGTGTAGCTGCGCCGGATGTCCGAGCCCATGTCGCCCACGCACATGAGTCCGGTGTTCAAGCCAATGCCCATGCCCAGCGCGCCTTGGTCGGCTTCATCGAGCGCCAGCGCGCGCACCGCCTGCACCATGTCCAGTGCGGCGCTGACGGCCAGGCTGGCGTGATTATTTTCGGCCACGGGTGCACCCCAAAAAGCCATCACGCAGTCACCCATGTATTTGTCGATGGTGCCACGGTGGGCGCGAATGCAGTGTGTCAGCCGGCTGAAAAATCGGTTCAGCAAGCCCTGCAGGCGCGTCGGCTCCATGCTTTCGGAGATCCGGGTAAAGCCGCGCAGGTCGCAAAACATGACCGTCAGTTCGCGGCTCACGGCCCGCATGCTGTAGGCATCGGGATGCTTGAGCATTTCCTCCACCAACTCAGGCGGGACGTAGGTGCCGAACAACTGCGCCAGTTCGCGCTTGGCTCGGCTTTCCACCAGGTAGCCGTAACTCATGTGCAGAACGAACAACGCCAGCGCCAGCAAGAGCGCAGACGCCAGCGGCAAGGCCAGTCCGAGCGCGAGATAGGCCCACAGGTTGCTGCCCAGCAAGGCGGCGCACACCAGGGCTCCCAGCGCCACCGCGCGCTTGGCCGAGAGCCGGGGCAGCGCCAGCAACATCAAGAGGCCCGTGGCCAGCAGTTGCGCCAGTTCAAATCCCGGAGCGAAGTCGGGTTTGACCAGCGCGCGATCGTCCAACAAGCCGGACAGCAGGTTGGCATGCATTTCCACTCCGGGATAGGTCTCTCCAACTGGCGTGGCGCGCAAATCCAGCATGCCCGGCGCGGTGGTGCCCACGAGCACAATCTTGCCCTGGAGGCTGTTGGCTGCGACCCGCTGATGCAGCAAGTCGGTCGCGGACACGTAGCGAAACGAGCCGCCCGAGACCCCGCCGGGTCCACGAAAGGGGATCAGACTGCGGCCATGCCGATCCAGGGCGATGTTGCGGGACTTGCCGCCCAATGTGAGTAATAGACTCTGCAGACGCGCATCGCCCCATGGCAGCAAGCGCTCCTGGGCCAAACCCGATGCGACCTGCGGCATCCCCACCGCCGCGCGAAACAGTGCCAGGGAAAACGCCTCATATTGGCTGTTCTGGTACTGCGCCAGCAGCGGGATGGCGCGCACCACGCCGTCGCTGTCCACGACCGGGTTGGCGTGCCCTGCCATTGGGGCCACCCGTGCCAGCGACTCGATGTTCGATCCATAGCCCCTGAAGGACTCAAAGTCGGTTTGACCATCCGCCCTCGGGGGCAGTTGCAGCACGGGGGCGGGCAAAACGCCCGAAGTCCGAGCGTCGCCGTCACGTGTGAAGTAGTAGCTCAGCACCACCGGCCGGTTCTTCAGCGCCTGGGCAAACCGGTGGTCGTAGTCCAGGCTGGGCTGGAGGCGGGAGAGCATTTCCCGGAACGCGGCCTGACCCTGAAACTCCTTGCCTGCCAACTGCTGCAGGTGCTTGAGCCCCGAGCTTTCGTCCGGCTCGGCGAAGAACACGTCGAAACCCAGCACAGCCACCTGTTGGCGCTGGAACAACTCGTCAGTCAAGCGCGCGAGTTGATCGCGGCCCCAAGGCCAGTGCCCGAGTTCGGACAGGCTTTTTTCATCGATGTCGACGATGACGATGCGTTCGTCCAGGGTTGCGGGCATGGTGGCGCGCAGGCGCAGGTCGTAAATGGCGTTGTCCAGGCGATCGACCAGGTCGATGCGCAGCCAATCGCCGGCATGCAACAAGGCCAACAGCAGCGGCATCAGCAGCAAGGCGATGCGCCGCCATGGGACGCGCTTTTGCATGGGCTCGGGGCGGTTGGGCTGGAACAGGTGCCAGCGCGGGCGCGCCAGCCGACTGAACCTACAAGTGGAAGAACTGCATCTTCGTTCCCGCGAGTTCCAGAATGTCCTGGTCCTTTAACGGCATCGATTTAGTCCCAATGGCCAGGCCATTGATCATGAGGCGGCTCGCACCTTCCACATGGGCGGCGACGAAGCCGTGCCGGCGCTTGGTGATCGACGCCACCGATACCCCGATCTTGCCGATGGTGGTCACCACCTTCACCAGCGGCACCTGGCGCCCCTGCGCCGCGCCCGAGACCACCCTGATGGCCGCATTGCCATCGAAGGTGGACAAGGCCATTGAATCGGAGATCTCGACCAGGATCGTGGCCGGAGCCGGCATATCGGACGGCGGCGCAGCCTTCGCCGGGGCCGATCCATTGGACGAACCGGCGCGAACCAATTGGGTCTTTTCGAAATCATCGCCGGTCGTATCCTGGAAATACTTGATCTTGTATTTCCCGATTTCGACTGTGTCGCTGTTGTGCAGGAGTTCGCGCTTGATCGTCTTGCCGTTCAGATTGGTGCCGTTCGTGCTGTTCAAATCCTCGATGTAGACCTGCCCACCACTCATCTGAATCACCGCATGCTCGCCGCTGACGGCCAAGTTGTCGATCACGATGTCGTTGTATGGCCTGCGCCCCAACGTGGTCCGATTTTTCGTCAGCATCACGTCTTTGACGACGATCCCGTCAAGCGATACGATCATTTTTGGCATTACCCACTCCAGTTTCTAAACCTATTGCGATGCTGCGAGAAAACATCAACGACCCAGCAAGCGCGCCATGATTGTAGGTTTCTTATGGTCGCCGGTTGCCCGGGCCAGTAAAACCGTGATGTTGTCACGTCCCCCGTTGGCATTGGCGCTGGCGACCAGCCGCTCCGACATGGCCGCCAGCGTTGATTGCGCGCGCAAGATTTCTGCAATTTGCGCGTCCCCCACCATGTCGCTCAGTCCGTCGGAGCAGAACAGAAAAATGTCGTCGCCCAGCACTTCGCGCTGATCCACTTCCAGCATCACCTCCGCCTCGACGCCCAGAGCGCGTGTCACCAGGTTCTTCTGAGCGGAACTGGCAGCCTCAGCGGCGGAAATCAGCCCGGCGTCGAGTTGTTCCTGCAGCAGCGAGTGATCGCGCGTGATCAGGGTCAAGCGGTCGCCGCGAAACAGGTAACAGCGCGAGTCCCCGATATGCCCCACCACCAGTTGATCGGGCTGGAACACCCCGACCACCAGCGTGGTTCCCATGCCCGCGTATTGCGAGTTGCCATGGGCCGCCTTGAGGATCGCCAGGTTGGTGTTCTCCACGCAGATTTCCAGCGCGCGGCCCACCTGCTTGGGCCCGGCGAGGTGCATCGCCTGTGTCAGCCAGCGCCGCATCTCCGCCATGATGAAGGCCACCGCCATGCCGCTGGCAATTTCGCCCGCGTTGTAGCCACCCATTCCATCGGCCACGATGCACAACTGGGTATCCCCATCAAACGCCACCGCGTCTTCGTTGTTGGACCGGCTCAGTCCGGGGTCAGTTTGCGAGAAGAATTCGTAATTCATCGTGCGCGGTGATGGAATGAGTCGAGCGTGAATGTCATGGTTGCGCGCCCACGTTACCAGAGCCCTCAGGTTGCGGCAAGAGGCTTTGCCGCACGCCGTGGCGCCAGGCCGCAAAATTGCCAAGGAGCATCGATTCACAGCGCATCCGCCCGGGCTCCATGTCAGCGCGCTCGGGCGGCCAGGATCTTGCCCGTGGCAACCACCAGCAACGCGCCTGCGGCCGACGCCGCGTAATGCAGCCAGGCGTTGTCGCCCAAGGCCGCGCGCAGGCCAACGTCGCCGACAATGGTTTCACCCGCGACCCAGCCAATCAACCCCGCACCCAGCACCACGATGACAGGGAAACGCTGCATCAAGCCGATCATCAGCGTGCTGCCAAACACCACCAAGGGGATGCTGATCGCCAGACCCAGCACCAACAACAGGCTGCTGCCCTTGGCGGCGGCCGCCACCGCGATGACGTTGTCCAGGCTCATCACCAGGTCGGCCACCAGGATGGTGCGCACGGCCGTCATCAGGTTGGCCTGTTCACTGGCCTTGTCGTGACCGCCCTCTTCTTCACCCAAGAGCTGTACCCCGATCCACAGCAACATCAGGCCGCCCACGATTTGCAGGTAGGGCAATGCCAGCAACTTGGCGGCAACGACGGTCAAGGCGATGCGCAGCACGACGGCCGCGCCCGAACCCAGCAAGATGGCCTGGCGTTGCCGCCGCGGCTCAAGCGAACGCGCTGCGAGGGCGATCACTACCGCGTTGTCGCCAGAAAGAATGATGTTGATCCAGATGATCTTGAGCAGACCAATCCAGAAATCCAACGACTGCAGCAGTTCCACGTGGCCCCTCCCCTTGAATTTTGCGAACCTGAATAGCCGAACCGGCAGGACTCGGGGCGCTGCGCAGCCCCGGCATGAAAGTTGGCAACAAAGCAAGAAGCGCTCGGGACCAGGGTCCGGAGCGCTTCTTGCCGCTTCTCAGAGTCTAGCGGACTTGTCGCCGCTGGCTTGACGAAACACTCAGGTCAAAGCAGGGCCTTGAGCAGTTTGGCCATTTCCGACGGATTGCGCGTGATGGTGAAACCACACTCTTCCATCACCGCCAGTTTGGCGTCGGCGGTATCCGCGCCGCCAGAAATCAGCGCACCCGCGTGGCCCATGCGCTTGCCGGCAGGCGCCGTCACGCCAGCGATGAAACCGACGATCGGCTTCTTCATGTTGAGCTTGCACCAGCGCGCCGCCTCGGCCTCGTCCGGACCGCCGATTTCGCCGATCATGATGACGGCGTCGGTATCGGGGTCGTCGTTGAAGAGCCGCATGATGTCAATGTGCTTCAAGCCATTGATCGGGTCGCCGCCAATGCCCACCGCGCTGGACTGGCCCAGGCCGATTTCGGTCAACTGAGCTACCGCTTCGTAGGTCAGCGTGCCGGAACGGCTGACCACACCAATGCGGCCCTTGCGATGGATATGACCGGGCATGATGCCGATCTTGATTTCATCGGGCGTGATCAGTCCCGGGCAGTTCGGCCCCAGCAGCAAGGTCTTCTTGCCGCCTGCGGCCTCTTTGGCGCGCATCTTGTTGCGCACTTCGAGCATGTCGCGCACCGGGATGCCTTCGGTGATGCAGATTGCCAGATCCAGGTCGGCCTCGACCGCCTCCCAGATGGCCGCCGCAGCGCCCGCTGGCGGCACGTAGATCACCGACACGGTGGCGCCGGTTTCGCTCGCGGCCTCTTTGACCGAGGCGTAGATCGGGATGTTGAAGATCGACTCGCCGGCCTTCTTGGGGTTCACACCCGCAACGAAGCAGTTCTTTCCGTTGGCGTATTCCTGGCACTTTTCGGTGTGGAATTGACCGGTCTTGCCGGTGATGCCCTGGGTAATGACCTTGGTATCTTGATTGATGAGAATGGACATGTGTTCTCCTTAGGCTGCGTTCTTGACGGCAGCCACAACTTTTTGCGCCGCGTCGGCCATGGTGTCGGCGCTGATGATGGGCAGACCGGACTCGGCCAGCATCTTCTTGCCCAGCTCTTCGTTCGTGCCCTTCATGCGCACCACCAGCGGCACGCTCAGATTCGTTGCCTTGCAGGCCGTGATGACACCGGTGGCGATGGTGTCGCACTTCATGATGCCGCCGAAGATGTTGACTAGGATGGCCTTGACCTTGGGGTTCTTCAACATGATCTTGAACGCTTCCGTCACCTTCTCGGGAGTGGCGCCGCCGCCGACATCCAGGAAGTTTGCCGGCTCGGCGCCAAACAGCTTGATGGTGTCCATGGTCGCCATGGCCAAGCCAGCGCCGTTCACCAGGCAGCCGATGTCGCCGTCCAGGCTGATGTAGGCCAGATCGAACTTGCTGGCCTCGACTTCGGCGGGGTCTTCTTCATCCAGGTCGCGATAGGCGACGATCTCCGGGTGCCGAAACAGCGCATTCGCGTCGAAGTTGAATTTCGCGTCGATCGCCTTGACGCCGCCATTGCCTTCGAGAATCAAGGGATTGATCTCGACCAGCGACGCGTCGGTGTCCATGTACACCTTGTACAGTTTTTGCAGGATGTCCATGCACTGGGCGCTCGAGCCCGCAGGAACGCCGATGCTGTCCGCCAGTTTCCTGGCCTGCGCGTCGGTCAGGCCCAAAGCCGGATCGACAAACTCGGTGATGATCTTTTCGGGCGTGGAGTGCGCCACTTCCTCGATGTCCATGCCGCCTTCGCTGGAGACGATGAAGGCCACGCGCTGCGTGGCACGATCGGTCACGGCGGAAACGTAATATTCCTTCTTGATGTCGGCGCCATCTTCGATCAGCAGACGACGGACCTTTTGTCCCTCGGGGCCGGTCTGGTGCGTCACCAACTGCATGCCCAGGATTTCGCCGGCGATCTTCTTCACTTCCTCAATCGAGCGCGCCAGCTTCACGCCGCCACCCTTGCCGCGCCCACCGGCGTGGATTTGGGCCTTCACCACCCAAACCGGTCCGCCCAGTTTTTGTGCAGCTTCCACCGCCTCCTGGACCGTGAACGCCGCAATGCCACGTGGCACGGGAACGCCAAAATTGCGCAAGATTTCCTTGCCCTGGTACTCGTGAATTTTCATGTGGTCTCTCTCGGGAATAGAGTGGTTTTTGACCCCAGCCACAGACTGCCGGGCAATATGTGGCTGGCGCTGAACAGATCAGCTTCTGACTGTATCATGCTGCAACGCACCAAACTGTTGCGTGCCTTACAGCGTCGCCCACCAACGGCAGGAGCCCAGAATGCCCAAGATTTTCATTGACGGCGAAGCCGGAACCACTGGCTTGCAGATTCGCGAGCGGCTGGCCTTGATGCCCGAGGTCGAACTCGTCAGCATCGCCAGCGAGTTGCGCAAGGACCCCATGGCCAAACGTGAGTTGATGGCGCAAGTCGATCTGGTGCTGCTGTGCCTGCACGATGCGGCGGCGCTTGAGTCGGTGGCGATGATCGACAGCTTGTCCGGCCATCAGCCCAAAATCATCGATGCGTCCACCGCGCACCGCACCGCTCCCGGTTGGGTCTACGGCTTTCCCGAACTGTGCGCAGGCCAGGGCGACGCGGTGCGCGGCGCGCAGCGCGTGGCCAATCCGGGTTGCTACGCCACCGGCGTGATCGCCCTGATCCGCCCCCTGATTGACGCCGGTTTGATTGCGCCCGACGCGCCCCTGGCGCTGCCCGCAGTGAGCGGCTATTCCGGTGGCGGGCGCAGCATGATCGAAGCCTACGAAGCCGGTACAGCGCCGCTGTTCGAGGCCTATGCCCTGGGCCAGACGCACAAGCATTTGCCTGAGATCATGCGCTACACAGGCCTCACACGGCGTCCCATCTTCATTCCCTGCGTGGGAAATTTCCGCCAGGGCATGCTGGTGCAACTGCCGCTGCATCTGGACACGCTGCCCGGCCAGCCCCGCGCGGCGGACCTGCACGAGGCGCTGGCGCGCCACTACGCTGGGGCCGAGTGGGTGAGTGTGCAAGCCGCCACCGACGACGGCAAGCTCGATGCGCTGGCGCTGAACGACAGCAACCAGATGGAACTGCGCGTGTTCGCCAACGAGGACTACGGCCAAGCCGTGTTGATCGCGCGCCTGGACAACCTGGGCAAGGGCGCCAGCGGTGCGGCGGTGCAGAACCTGAAATTGATGCTCGGCCTGTAGTGCCTATTCATCTTGCGGGTCATTTCCCAGCACGCGGTGCACCACCTCGCCGCTGAAGCCACGTGCCGTCAGAAATCGCATCTGCTTGGCGCGCTCGGCCGCGTCTTTCGGCCCCTCGGGGAACCGCTTGCGCCAGACCGCGCGGGCGCGGTCCAGTTCGCTGCCTTGCAAAGCGGCCACGGCGCTGCGCACGGTGTCGGCATCCAGCCCTTTGGCTTGCAGTTCATGCTGCAGGCGCGCCGCGCCCAGCTTGGCCGCGCGCCGGTACAGCAGCGACTCCACGACGCGCTGTTCGTTGATGAAGCCCTTGGACTCCAGCTCGTCCAGCGCCTGCGCCAGGCTGCCTGGCGACTCCTCGAAGCGCGCCAGCTTGCGCTCGAGCTCGGCGCGCGAGTGTTCGCGCCCGCCGAGCAGGCGCAGCGCGCGGCCTTTGAGGGAAAGCGGGGTGGCGCACATGTTGACGTCGCTTGACAGCGCAGGCCCGGCCCGCGCTGCAAATCACTTCGCGGACGCTTTTTTCGGCGCCGCCTCCACCCCATCGACCGCGTCGGCCAGCAGCGGGATGCCCAGCGACTCGCGCACCTTGTTCTCGATTTCTCGCGACAGGCCGGCGTTCTCGCGCAGGAATTCGCGCGCATTGTCGCGACCCTGGCCGATTTTCTCGCCGTTGTAGGCATACCAAGCGCCCGACTTCTCGATGATGCGCGCGTTCACGCCCATGTCGATGATTTCGCCGTGGCGGCTGATGCCTTCGCCAAACAGGATGTCGAACTCGGCCGTCTTGAAGGGCGACGCCACCTTGTTCTTCACCACCTTGACCTTGGTCTCGTTGCCGATGGCTTCCTCGCCCTTCTTGATGGTGCCGGTGCGACGGATGTCCAGCCGCACGGAGGCGTAGAACTTGAGCGCATTGCCGCCGGTGGTGGTCTCAGGCGAGCCGAACATGACGCCGATCTTCATGCGGATCTGGTTGATGAAGATCACCATGCAGTTGGTCTTCTTGATGTGCGCCGTGAGCTTGCGCAGCGCCTGGCTCATGAGTCGCGCCTGCAACCCGGGCAGGGAGTCGCCCATCTCGCCTTCGAGCTCGGCCTTGGGGGTCAGGGCCGCAACCGAGTCCACCACGATCAGATCCACGGCACCGGAGCGCACCAGGGAGTCGACAATTTCCAAGGCCTGCTCGCCGGTGTCGGGCTGGCTGATGAGCAGATCCTGCAGATTCACGCCCAGGTTTTGCGCGTACTGGATGTCCAGCGCGTGCTCGGCGTCAACAAAGGCGCACTGACCGCCGATCTTCTGCATCTCGGCGATGACTTGCAGCGTGAGCGTGGTCTTGCCTGAGGACTCCGGGCCATAGATTTCCACCACCCGGCCGCGCGGCAGGCCGCCTACGCCCAGCGCAATGTCCAGGCCCAGGGAACCGGTGGAGACGACCTGGATGTCCTCGATCACCTCCCCTTCGCCCAGCCGCATGATGGTGCCTTTGCCGAACTGCTTTTCAATTTGCGCCAGCGCCACTTGCAGGGCTTTGGCCTTTTCGATCGATGCAGCGGTTTGAACTTTGGTGGGTGCTTCCATGAATATCTCCTTAAAAATCAACGGTGGGTTGCATTTGTCAGCTTGTTGTTATGAACAGGCTGGATGCGTGAACAGTAGTTTAACGGACGTCATCCGGATTGGTAAACACATTTTTTAGTCAGTTTGCCTTACTATAATGAGACCTTGCGGGACAGCGGTTTTTGGGGTCAGCGCCCAAATTCGCATTTGCAGTTCGCCGAGGTGAGGCGAGCGGCGCAAAGCGCCGCGGCGTGGCCTTGGGGTTTTGCCAAATTGGTGTCTGACCCCAACAAGCTTGCTCTGTCCTCAACCGTGCAAAGGAAACCGATGTCGAAACGCGACTCGCGGCAAACCCATCTGGGCTATCTGCTGGGTCAGGCGCTGCGCCGCTTTGACGCGCGCGTGTTGCACCTGATGGCGCACAACGTCGATGTGCCGCTGGCGCTGTCAAACCTGGCGGCGCGCGCCCAGATCAGCGCCGCCCACATCCACATCACACGCCATCTGGCACGGGCGGGCTCGCGGCTGACCGAACTGGCGCAAAGCGCCGGCATGAGCAAACAGGCCATGGGCGACCTGGTGACGCAATGCGAGGCCTGGGGACTGGTGACACGCCGCGTGGACGAGCGCGACGCGCGCGCGCGCCAGGTGGTTTTCACGGCCGATGGTCTGGCCTGGTTGCAGGCGTTCGAGGACGCCATCGCGCAGACCGAGGCGGAGTTTCGCGCCGAAGTGGGTGCCGAGGTCGCCACCGTCGTGGCGCTCGGGTTGGAGTCCTACGCGCAATGAAAGCCACAGCGCAAGAAAAGTTCGCGGCGCAGCGCGGAATTTTCATGTCAAGATAGGGCCAGGCGCAGGATGGCCGACGGCGGCTGGCGACAAAATCAATCGTAGGAGACAGGTTCATGCGAATACTCATTGCAGAAGACGATCAGGTGATGGCCGATGGGCTGCTGCGCACCTTGCGGGCTTCGGGCGCGGCCGTCGATCACGTGGCCAGTGGCAGTGAAGCTGACGCAGCCTTGCTCACCAACACCGAATTTGATCTGTTGATTCTTGACCTTGGCCTGCCCAAGCTGCACGGCCTGGAAGTGCTGAAAAAGCTGCGCGCGCGCGGCTCCACCTTGCCGGTGCTGATCCTGACCGCCGCCGACAGCGTGGAGGAACGCGTCAAAGGCCTGGACTACGGCGCCGACGACTACATGGCGAAACCGTTTTCCCTGCAGGAGCTCGAAGCCCGCGTGCGCGCCTTGACGCGCCGCGGCATGGGCGGCGCGAGCAGCACCATCAAGCACGGGCCCATGGTGTACGACCAATCGGGGCGCGTCGCCACCATCGACGGCAAGATGGTCGAATTGTCGGCGCGCGAACTCGGCCTGCTCGAAGTGCTGCTGCAGCGTGCGGGCCGACTGGTGAGCAAGGACCAGTTGGTCGAACGCCTGTGTGAATGGGGCGAGGAAGTGAGCAACAACGCGATCGAGGTGTATATCCACCGTCTGCGCAAGAAGATTGAAAAAGGACCGATCCGCATCGCCACCGTGCGCGGCCTGGGCTACTGCCTGGAGAAGATCCCCAACTAAGGTTTTTGCGGCGGCGCAGCGCCCCGAGCCATGCGCTTGGTTCGTTCACGTTCAACCGCAATGCCTCCCGCCCCAAGCCCGGCACCGACCCGATTGTGAAAATCTTCCAGCGCGAACAGCGCAGTCTGTTTGGTGAAATCCTCGACTGGATGCTCACACCGCTGCTGCTGGTGTGGCCCGTCACGCTGGTTCTGACCTGGCTGGTGGCTCAGGGCATCGCTGCCAAACCCTTCGACCGGGCGCTGGAATTCAATGTGCAAGCGCTGGCCCAGTTGGTCGTCTCCAACAACCATCGGGCGCGGTTTTTTCTGCCCCAACCGGCGCGCGAAATTCTGCGCGCCGACGACGCCGACCTGGTGTACTACCAGGTTCTCGGCTCCCAGAGTGAGTTCCTCAGCGGCGAGCGCGACTTCCCCGCACCGCCCAGCGGCGACAACGCGCAACCTGGCGAGGTGCGCCTGCGCGACGCGGAGATGCGCGGCCAGGACGTGCGCGTGGCCTACCTCTGGGTCGCTCTGGACACGCCGGACGGCGGCCCGGCGCTGGTGCAGGTGGCAGAAACCCGCGAAAAGCGCTCGGTGTTGGCCACGGAAATCATCAAGGGCGTGATGCTGCCGCAGTTCGCCATCCTGCCGCTGACGGTGTTGCTGGTTTGGCTGGCGCTGACGCGCGGCCTCAAGCCACTGAACCAGCTCGAAGAGCGCATTCGCGCGCGTAAGCCCGACGACCTGAGTCCGCTGGACGACAAGGCGGTGCCGCTGGAGGTCGCCCCTCTGGTGTCGTCGGTGAACGATTTGCTGACCCGGCTCAAGGACTCGATCTCCACGCAAAAGCGCTTCCTGGCGGATGCCGCGCATCAACTCAAGACGCCCCTGGCGGGACTGCGCATGCAGGCGGACCTGGCGCTGCGCGAGGGCGCCAATACCGAGGACCTGAAGCGCTCGCTGCAGCAGATTGGCCGCGCCAGCATTCGCGCCACCCACACCGTGAACCAGTTGCTGGCGCTGGCGCGCGCCGAAAGCAGTGGCGCCAACATCACGCGCCAGCCCTGCGACCTGGCGCGCCTGACGATGGAGGTGGTGCAGGACTCAGTGCCGCGCGCCCTGGACAAGCGACTCGACCTGGGCTACGAGGGCGCGCAACCCGACTCGCCCGGCACCATGCTCAGCGGCAACCCGACACTGATCAAGGAGCTGATCCGCAACCTGGTGGACAACGCCATCAACTACACGCCGTCGAGCGCAGCCAAGCCCGGCATTGTCACGGTGCGGGTGCTGGCCGACCCCTTTGGCCAGGTGCTGGTGCTGCAGGTGGAAGACTCCGGGCCGGGCATTCCGCCGGCCGAGAAAGACCTGGTGTTCCAGCCCTTTTACCGGGCGCTGGGAACCGAGGCCGATGGCTCGGGCTTGGGCCTGCCCATCGTCATGGAGATCGCGCACCAGCACGAGGCCCAAGTGACTCTGGACGATTCCCACCCGGGACAGACCCCGCTCGGCGCGCTGTTCAGCGTGCGTTTCAATTCACTCACGGCGCAGGCCCAAGAACTCAGCTAAAGCCCGCCTGAGCTGACACGGCAGCAAGCGGCAAATACCGTTTCAAATAGCGCCCGGTGTGGCTGTCGGGATGCGCCGCCAGGGTCTCGGGTGTGCCCACGCCCAAGACCTGGCCGCCACCCGCCCCCCCTTCAGGGCCCATGTCGATGAGCCAGTCGGCGGTCTTGATCACGTCCAGGTTGTGTTCGATCACGACGATGGTGTTGCCCGCGTCGCGCAACTGGTGCAGCACCTTGAGCAGCAGGTCGATGTCGGCAAAATGCAAGCCGGTCGTGGGCTCATCCAGGATGTAGAGCGTGCGCCCGGTGTCGCGCTTGGAGAGCTCGAGCGCGAGCTTGACGCGCTGCGCTTCGCCGCCTGAGAGCGTGGTCGCCGCCTGACCCAGCTTGATGTAGCTCAGGCCCACGTCCAGCAGCGTGTGCAGCTTGCGCGCAATCGCCGGCACCGCCTGCAAGAAGGCGTAGGCCTCCTCCACGGTCATGCCCAGCAGCTGTGCGATGTTCTTGCCTTTGTACAGCACTTCCAGGGTCTCGCGGTTGTAGCGCTGTCCGTGGCAGGTGTCGCAGGGCACATAGACGTCGGGCAGGAAGTGCATCTCCACGCGCATCACGCCGTCGCCCTGGCAGGTCTCGCAGCGGCCACCGGCGACATTGAAGCTGAAGCGACCCGGGCCGTAGCCACGTTCACGCGCGGTATTGGTTTCCGCCATGAGCTCGCGAATCGGCGTGAACAGTCCGGTGTAGGTGGCCGGATTGGAGCGCGGCGTGCGGCCGATGGGCGATTGATCGACGTTGATGACCTTGTCGAAGTGCTCGATGCCAAGGATCGCCTCGTGCGCCGCAGGTTCTTCGTGCGACCGGTACAGGGTTTGCGCCACAGCGGTGTACAGCGTGTCATTCACGAGCGTGGACTTGCCCGAGCCCGAGACCCCGGTGACGCAGGTCAGCAGGCCCACAGGGAAATCCACGCTGACGTGCTTCAGGTTGTTGCCGTGCGCGCCCTGGACTCGAATCGCCAGCGGCGCGGCATCACTCGTCAACCAGGGCGTGCGCTGCTTGGGCACGGCGATCTGCAGCGTTCCTGCCAGGTACTGGCCGGTGAGCGACTCGGGGTTGGCCTTGATCTGCTCGAAGCTGCCCTGCGCGATCACCCGCCCGCCATGAATGCCGGCACCCAGACCCATGTCAACGCAGAAGTCGGCGGCGCGAATCATGTCCTCGTCGTGCTCCACCACCAGCACCGAATTGCCGATGTCGCGCAGATGCTTGAGCGTGCCGATGAGCCGGTCGTTGTCGCGCTGGTGCAGGCCGATGCTGGGCTCGTCCAGCACGTACATCACGCCGGTGAGGCCCGAGCCGATCTGCGACGCCAGGCGGATACGCTGCGACTCGCCGCCGCTCAAGGTTTCGGCGCTGCGATCCAGGCTCAGATAATTCAAGCCGACGTCGTTCAAGAACTTCAGCCGCGCGGCGATTTCCAACACGATCTTGCGCGCGATTTCCCCCTTCGAACCCTTGAGTTCCAGGCCAAGAAAATAGCGCCAGGATTCGCCCAGCGTGGCGTGGCTGATCTCGAAGATGGCGCGTGCCTGCTCGCCCTCGCCCAGCCGCACGTGCCGCGCTTCGCTGCGCAGCCGCGTGCCGCCACAGTCGGTGCAAGCCTGGGTGCTGCGGTAGCGCGCCAGGTCTTCGCGCACCAGCACCGAATCGGTCTCGTGGTAGCGCCGCTGCATGTTCGGAATAATGCCTTCGAAGGCATGCTTCTTGTTCAGCTTCTTGCCCTGCGAGGCACCCGAATCCATGATGTAGCTGAACTTGATCTCTTCTTCGCCCGAACCCTGCAGCACGGCCTGACGGATGTCCATGGGCAGCGAATCAAACGGCGTCTCGACGTCAAATTTGTAGTGCCTGGCCAGGCTTTCCAGCAGCGCAAAATAATAGCCGTTGCGCCGGTCCCAGCCCTTGATCGCGCCGCTGGCCAGGCTCAAACTGGGAAACGCCACGACCCGGGCCGGGTCGAAGAAATCCATGCTGCCCAGGCCGTCGCAACTGGGGCAGGCGCCCACCGGGGAGTTGAAGGAAAACAGCCTGGGCTCGAGTTCGCTGATGGCGTAATGGCACACCGGACAGGCGAACTTGGCATTGAACAGGTGCTCGCGCGGGGCGCCCGCATCGGGCGCGTCCATCTCCAGCGCAATCGCGCGCCCTTCGGCCAGGCGCAAGGCGGCCTCGAAGCTCTCGGCCAGGCGTTGGCGCAAGCCGGCATCGGCCTGCGCTCGCACCTTGATGCGGTCGATCACGACGTCGATGTTGTGCTTCTCCGTCTTCTTCAGCTTGGGCAGGTCGTCGTACTCGAACAACTCGCCTTCCACCCGGAACCGCACGTAGCCCTGGGCCTGCATCTGACCGAACACATCCGCATATTCGCCCTTGCGCTCACGCGCGATTGGCGCCAGGATCATGATGCGCGTCTCCTGCGGCAAGGCGAGCACCGCGTCCACCATCTGGCTCACGGTCTGCGCCTGCAAGGGCACGCCGTGCTCCGGGCAGTAAGGCGTGCCGGCGCGGGCGAACAGCAGGCGCAGGTAGTCGTGGATTTCCGTCACCGTGCCCACGGTCGAGCGCGGGTTGTGGCTGGTGGCTTTTTGCTCGATCGAGATCGCCGGACTCAGGCCCTCGATCACATCCACGTCGGGCTTGTCCATGCGCTGCAGGAACTGGCGCGCATAGGCGCTCAGGCTCTCCACATAGCGCCTTTGCCCTTCGGCATACAGCGTGTCAAACGCCAGACTCGACTTGCCGGACCCGGACAAACCGGTGATGACCACCAGTTGATTGCGCGGAATGTTCAGGTCGATGTTCTTCAGGTTGTGCGTGCGCGCACCCCGGATGCTGATGTGCTGGTGCACGGCGCGACCCAGGTATTTGCCTTCGTCCGGGGCAGCGGTGCTCAGATCATCGGAGGAGATATTCAAGGTAAGGCCAGGCAAGAGCAAAACCAGCCATCATAGTGAAGTTGGCGCATCCGAGCTTGGCAAAGCGACGATCAGTGACAATGGCACTCTTTCAGTAGACCGCCGCGCGCGGATTCATGCGTGTCTGATTCCTCCCGTTCTCCTGCTTCTGCCTCCAGCGCCATGACCGCGCCGGAGCGGCGTGCCAGCCTGTCGCTGGCCTTCATCTTTGCCTTGCGCATGCTGGGTTTGTTTCTGGTGCTGCCGGTGTTTGCCCTCGAAGCGCGCAAATACCCGGGTGGCGACGACGCCGCCGCCGTCGGACTGGCCATGGGCATCTATGGCCTGACCCAGGCGTTTTTGCAAATGCCCTACGGCATGGCCTCGGACCGCTTCGGGCGCAAGCGCGTGATCGTGTTTGGCCTGCTGGTGTTCGCCCTGGGCAGCGTGGTCGCTGCGGGGGCCAGCAGTTTGAGCGGCCTGATGCTGGGCCGCGCGCTGCAGGGCATGGGCGCGGTGTCGGCCGCCGTGACCGCCCTGCTGGCCGACCAGACGCGCGACGCCGTGCGCACCAAGGCCATGGCGCTGGTGGGCGGCAGCATCGCTTTGATGTTCGCCCTGTCGCTGGTGCTGGCGCCGCTGCTGGTGAGCGTCGTGGGCCTGAGCGGCATCTTCGTCTTGACCGCCGCGCTGGCACTGAGCGGCGTGGCCGTGGTGCTCTGGGTCTCGCCGCCCGAGCCTTTGAAACACCGGGACGCAGGGCGCGGCAAGTGGTCCGAGGTGCTGCTCAACCCGGCGCTGCTGCGCCTGAACCTGGGCGTGTTCGTGCTGCACGCGGTGCAGGTGGCGATGTGGCTGGCCGTGCCGGCCCTGCTGGAGCAGGCCGGACTCACCAAGGAGCACCACTGGTGGGTCTATCTGCCGGCCGTGCTGGCATCATTCCTGGTGATGGGCGGGACGCTGTTTCCGATGGAGCGGCGCGGCTACCTGCGCGCCGCCTTTCTGAGCGCCGTGGGACTGATCGCCCTCGTGCAACTGGGCTTTTGGTGGGCGGGCGCGGGCACGCCGAGCCTGGCCGCCTTGAGCGTGCTGCTGTTCCTGTTCTTTTGCGGCTTCAACGTGCTCGAAGCCAGCCAGCCCAGCATGGCCTCGCGCTTGGCGCCGGCCCAGGCACGCGGCACCGCGCTGGGCGTGTACAACACCTTGCAGTCGCTGGGATTTTTTGTCGGCGGCCTGGTGGGCGGCCTGCTGCTGAAGAACCAGGGCGTGCAAGCCCTGTTCACGGCCTGTGGCGCGGCCATGCTGGTGTGGCTGGTGCTGGCCTGGCCCATGACCGCAACCGGGCGCAAGGCGCCATAATCGCACACGCTCCCAACAGATAAGGAAAACACCATGGCATCCGTCAACAAAGTCATTCTCGTCGGCAACCTGGGCAAAGACCCGGAAGTGCGCTATCTGCCCAGCGGCAGCGCCGTCGCCAACATCACCCTGGCCACCAGCCGAAAGTACAAGGACAAGGACCGCTCGGGCGAGATGATCGAAGAGACCGAATGGCACCGCGTCACCTTCTTCGACAAGCTGGCCGAGGTGGTGGGCCAGTACCTGAAGAAGGGCAGTTCGGTTTACGTCGAGGGCCGCATCAAGACGCGCAAGTACACCGACAAGGACGGCATGGAAAAGTACGCCACCGACATCATCGCCAACGAGATGCAAATGCTCGGCGGCCGTGAAGGCGCAGGCGCCCCCTCGGGTGGTGACGGCGAAGGCGGCGGCTATGCGCGCCCGGCCGCAGCGGCGCGTCCTGCGCCCCCAGCGCGCCCCGCGCCCGCCGCAGCGGCCAAGCCGTCCAGCGGTTTTGACGACATGGACGACGACATCCCGTTCTGACAACAGGGCGGGACACACCGGTTGCGGGCCTGTCCTCAACTGATCGTCGATGACCGCTGATCTCCTTGCCGGTTTCGTGTGCGGCGCCGCGCTGATCATTGCGATCGGCGCGCAAAACGCCTTTGTGCTGCGCCAGGGCCTGCGCCGCGAGCACGTGCTTGCGGTCGTGCTGCTCTGCGCCAGCGCCGACGCCTTGCTGATCGCCGCCGGCGTCTGCGGTCTGGGCGCCTTGATTCAGTCCCTGCCCAGGGTGCTGGACCTGGCGCGTTATGGTGGCTCGGCCTTCTTGTTGGTCTATGGCTGCATCGCCGCGCGCCGCGCCTTGCAGCCCCGGGGGCTGACGCTTGATGCCGACGTGGCAAGCACCCTTGGCGCGGCCCTGGCGACCTGCCTGGCCTTCACCTTTCTCAACCCGCACGTGTATCTGGACACGGTGATCCTGCTCGGCGCGCTGGCCAGCCAGCGCGGAGAAGAGCGTCGCGGGGCGTTCGGCGCTGGCGCGGTCCTTGCCAGCTTTGTCTGGTTCTTTGCCCTGGGCTATGGCGCTCGTCTGCTCGGCCCCCTCTTCACCCGACCCATGGCATGGCGGGTACTGGACTCGCTCATCGCCTTCATCATGTGGGGCCTGGGACTCGCCCTGCTGCGCGGATAGCCTGGCGCGCGGCTCAAACGTAGAGCGGCTCTTCCTGCATGGCCTCGCATTGGTCCTGCAGCATCTGCACCTGGCCTTTCCAGTAGTCGGAGCTGCCAAACCAGGGAAAGTTGATGGGGAAGATCGGGTCGTCAAAGCGGCGCGCGAGCCAGGCGCTGTAGTGGATCAGGCGCAGCGTGCGCAGCGGTTCGATCAGCGCGAGTTCGCGCCGATCAAAGGGGCGAAACTGCTCGTAGCCTTCGACCAGCGCCGACAGTTGCTGCGTGCGCTGGCCGCGCTCGCCGCTGAGCAGCATCCACAAGTCCTGCACCGCCGGGCCGGTACGCGCATCGTCGAGATCGACAAAATGCGGCCCCGGTCCGGCCTTGGCCGGGGCGTCCACCGGAGTCCACAGGATGTTGCCCGGATGGCAGTCACCATGCAGGCGGATCTGGCGCAGCGGGCGCTCTTCCTGTGCAATGCACAAGGGCCCTTTGGCGATCAGTTCGAGCGCCTCGCTGCAGGCGCGCTCCCAACTCGACTGCACATCCAGCGGAACCTTGTCGTGGCGCAACAGCCAGTCGCGCGATTCGCTGCCAAAGCTGTGCAGGTCCAGCGCGGGCCGCTGCACAAAGGGGCGCGCCGCGCCCACGCTGTGGATGCGCGCCAGAAAGCGTCCAATCCACTCCAGCACCTCGAAGTCCTCGAGTTCGGGTGGGCGTCCGCCGCGGCGCGGGCTCACGGAAAAGGAAAAGCCGCCAAAGTGATGCAGCGTCGCGCCTTGCAGCGCGAGCGGGCCGATGACCGGGATTTCAGCCGCCATCAACTCCTGCGAAAACGCGTGCTCTTCAGCGATCTGCGCGTCGCTCCAGCGCCCGGGTCGGTAGAACTTTGCAACCACCACCTCGTGGCCGTCCACCGCTTCCTCCAGCGGGATTTGATAGACGCGGTTTTCGTAGGAACTCAGTGCCAGCAGCCGTCCGTCGCCGAACAATCCCACGCTGGCCAGCGCGTCCAGCACCACGTCCGGGCTGAGTTGTTCATAGGGATGTTGCAAAGAAACTGAGGCTGCGGTCATGCTGCGATTGTCGCCGGGCCAGGCGGCGCGCGCCGTCGGGACGACGGGCATAGGGTGGGCTCCTTAAAGTGCGGGCGCTGTCGCCAAGGCTATTGGGTTGCCGCCGGGATTGAGGTAAGGTCAGCCTCGGTTCGTCATTTGAGATCCAACGCGACGCGGAGAGCACACCATGCAGGACTACATCATCATCGGCGGCGGCTCGGCAGGCTGTGTGCTGGCGGCCAGGCTGAGCGAAGACCCTTCGGTCAAGGTGGCGCTGCTCGAAGCCGGTCCGACCGACAAGAGCGTGCTGATCCAGTGCCCCGCCGGCCTGGCCGTGCTGGCGCAGACCGGGCAGGTGAACTGGGCCTTCGAGACCGTGGCGCAGCCGGGGCTGAACGGCCGCAAAGGCTACCAGCCGCGTGGCATGGTGCTGGGCGGATCCAGTTCCATCAACGCCATGATCTACACCCGTGGTCACCCGAACGACTTCGACCAATGGGCGGCCGAAGGCAACGCCGGCTGGAGCTTTGACGAGGTCCTGCCGTATTTCAAGAAGAGCGAGCACAACGAGCGCGGCGCCGATGCCTTGCACGGCGCAGGCGGCCCGCTCAACGTGATGGATCTGCGCAGCCCGAATCGCTTCGGCCCGATCTTCGTCAAGGCCGGCGTGCAGGCGGGTTATGTCGAGAACCGCGACTTCAACGGGCCGCTGCAAGAGGGCGTGGGCATGTACCAGGTCACGCACAAGAACGGCGAGCGTTACAGCGCGGCCAAGGCCTATCTGACACCGGTTCTGAACCGCCCGAATCTGCACGTCATCACCGGCGCCCACGCGACGCGCATCCTGCTCGACAAGAAGCGCGCCGTGGGCGTGGAATATCTGCACAACGGCGAGCACAAGCAGATCAAGTGCACACGCGAAGTGCTGCTCAGCGCGGGCGCTTTCCAGTCGCCGCAACTGCTCATGCTCTCAGGCATCGGGCCGCATGCGCATCTGCTGCAAACCGGCATTGCGACGCAGCACGATCTGCCGGGCGTGGGCCAGAACCTGCACGACCATGTGGACGTGGTGCTGGTGGTGAATGTGCCGCAGGCCAAGGACTTGTTTGGTGTTTCCCTGAGCGGCGCCTGGCGCGCCATCAAGGGAATTTTCGAGTGGGCCAGCCAACGCACGGGCATGCTCACCACCAACTTCGCCGAGGCCGGTGGCTTCGTGAAAAGTACGCCCGATGAGCCGTTGCCTGATCTTCAGTTCCACTTCGTCATCGGAAAACTGGTGGACCATGGTCGCAAGCCGGTGATCGGCCACGGCTATTCTTGCCACGTCTGCATCCTGCGCCCGGTGAGCCGCGGCAGCCTCAAGCTGGCGAGCAAGGACCCGGTGGCCGCGCCGCTGATCGACCCGAACTTCCTGGGCCATCGCGACGACATGGATCGAATGATCCGCGGCTTCAAGGCCGCGCGCCAGATCTTGACGCAACCGGCCCTGGCCAGCTTTGGCGGACGCGAATCCAAGGCCTTTGCCGATGTGCACAGCGACGAGCAGATCGAGCAGTTCATCCGCGACCACGCCGACACCGTGTACCACCCGGTGGGAACTTGCCGCATGGGCAATGGCCCCATGGACGTGGTGGACGCCCAGTTGCGCGTGCACGGCATCGAGGGTCTGCGCGTGGTCGATGCGTCCATCATGCCCAGCGTCGTGGCCGGCAACACCAACGCCCCGGTGATCATGATCGCGGAGAAGGCGGCGGACATGATCAAGGCGGCAAACGGTTGAGTTGTCGGGTCTTGCGCTCGTCAAGGCAAGCAAAGCGTGGGGGATCCATGATCCGAGTACAAGACCCCTTCTGCTCACAAAAGTCGTGCTGCGTGTCCTTGAGCCATGAGAAGCGTCACCGCCTTCTTGTCAAAGGAAACGAAGGTTTCTCCGCCAAGCCAGTTACCCTCGTAGGCAATGACGCCATCAGCAAAGTCACCGCCAGCATCGAGCACCTCTAGGCCAGCCTCTACGGCTGGCCTATCCACCTCCACATTGGCTGCGGCAAGTAGCGCACGGATTGCGGCGACCACGTCGGATGGTTGAAATCCGTAGACCCTGAGCAGCACCCACACAAATTCACACAGGCACGGTAGCGCGACCGCAATCAACTCGGCATCGGCCAAGACCTTGGTGGCGATGCGCGCTTGTGCGGGGTCGTCGCCCACAACCGCACGAACAAGCACGTTGGTATCAACGGCAACTTTCATTCTTTACCAGCCCAGCCCTGTGCGCCTGCCGCGTTGATTTCCTCAATGGTGGCGACCTTCTTGGTTCGGCCCGCGAGCAGTCCGACAAAGCCGGCAATCGTCCCGGTTTGCCTTGCCGCCTTGAGCATGCCCCGCCCATCTGGCAGCAAATCCAGCTCGATCTTCTCCCCCGGCCTGATGCCCAAGTGTTGCAGCACGTCTTTTCTAAAAGTCACTTGGCCACGAGCGGTAACGGTCAATGTAGTCATGGTGTTTTCACAGTGGTTTGAATGATGCGCAAACGGTAATGCAAAATCGCCTTATTGTCAATGTTGAACCTTGTCCAATGAGGTGTGAGCCTGAAACAACGGATTTGCAGTTGACTTGATGGCTTGATCATCCAAGGAGGGTGATCAAGTTGGACGAGTCAAGCTGCGCACCATTGCGCAGTTGCGCGTACACGGCATCGAGGGTCTGCGCGTCGTGGACGCCTCCATCATGCCCAGCGTCGTGGCCGGCAACACCAACGCCCCGGTGATCATGATCGCGGAGAAGGCGGCGGACATGATCAAGGCCGCCAACGGGTAGGTTGTCGGGTCTTGCGCCGACTTGCGCGCTGGTGATGTCGGGATGTGCGCCCGACTGCGCACTCAACCAACCGGGAATAAACTCCCACTCATGAACCTCACCCAATCCCTACTCCACGCCCTGAAAGCGCATGGCGCGCGCCAGATCTTTGGCATTCCGGGCGACTTTGCCCTGCCCTACTTTCGCATCATCGAGGAGTCGCAGATCCTGCCGCTCTATACGCTGTCGCACGAACCCGGCGTGGGCTTTGCGGCCGACGCGGCCGGACGCATCGGCGGTGGGCTGGGGGTGGCGGCCGTGACCTATGGCGCGGGCGCGCTCAACATGGTGAATTCGGTGGCGGCCGCCTTTGCCGAGAAGTCGCCGCTGGTGGTGCTCTCGGGCGGCCCCGGTCAAGGCGAGTCGCACTCGGGCTTGCTGCTGCACCATCAGGCCAAGACGCTGGATTCGCAGTTCCAGATCTACAAGGAAATCACCTGCGATCAGACGCGACTCGATGACGCCAAGACGGCCCCGGCCGAGATCGCGCGCGTGCTCGCGAGCTGCCTGCGACTGTCGCAACCGGTGTACATCGAGATTCCGCGCGACATGGTGGCCGTGCCCTGCGGCCCGGTCGTGGCGCAGACCCCCATCGCCGTGGATCGGGATGCGCTCGACGCCTGCGTCAGCGAAATCCTGCAGCGCCTGCAACAGGCCCGGGCACCGGTGCTGATGGCCGGCGTGGAGGTGCGCCGCTTCGGCCTCGAAGACAAGGTGGCCGAGCTCTCGCGCCGCCTGAGCCTGCCCGTGGTCACGAGCCTGATGGGGCGCGGCCTGCTCGCGCAAACCGACACGCTGCTGGGCACCTACATGGGCGTGGCCGGTCTGCCCGAGATCACCGAACGCGTGGAAAACTCGGACGGCCTGTTCCTGCTGGGCGTGATCCTGTGCGACACCAACTTCGGTGTGTCGGCGCAAAAAATCGACCTGCGCAAGACGATACAGGCGCTCAATGGGCAGGTGACCATGGGCTACCACAGCTATGCGCAGCTACCGCTGACCGCGCTGGTGGACCGGCTGTTGGAGCGCGTGCCCGCCAGCGGTCAGACCTTCACCGTGGCGCCGCAACAATTTCCCCACGGCCTGGTGGCCGACACGGCCAGCATCACGCCCACCGACATCGCCACGGCGGTGAACGACCTGATGGCGCTGCACGGCAAGATGCCCATTGCCAGCGACATGGGTGACTGCTTCTTCACCGCCATGGACATGAGCCAGACTGCGCTGGTCGCGCCCGGCTACTACGCCACCATGGGCTTCGGCGTGCCCGCCGGTCTGGGCCTGCAGGCGGCCACCGGCGAGCGCCCGCTGATCCTGGTGGGCGACGGCGCCTTTCAGATGACGGGCTGGGAGCTGGGCAACTGCCTGCGCTACGGCTGGGACCCGATCGTGCTGGTGTTCAACAACGCCAGTTGGGAAATGCTGCGCACCTTTCAGAGCGAATCGTCCTTCAACAACCTGGACCGCTGGGGCTTTGCCGAGATGGCGCCCGGCATGAACGGCGACGGCGTGCGCGTGAACACCCGCGCCGAACTGCAAGCGGCGCTGGCCAAGGCCTATGCCACGCGCGGCCGCTTCCAACTGATCGACATCACGATCCCGCGCGGCGTGCTGTCGCAAACCCTGTCGCGCTTCGTCGCGGGCGTGAAGCGCATCAACGCTGCGGCGTAGATTGACCCTCACCCCTGCCCTCTCCCGCACGCGGGCGAGGGAGCCGATCCGAACACCATGCATCGGTCGAGTCCTCCACAACGCCCTCGCCCCCGGAATCGGGGGCGAGGGCGGGGCTGAGGGGCGTCGCAATAGCGCGCAAGGCAGAAATTTATAATTGGCGGTTCTTCTCTTCTCCGGTAGCGTCCATGTCCGATCGTCTTGCAGTGCTGCCTCAGTACCTGTTGCCCAAAGCGGCCCTCACGGCGCTGGCGGGAAAGTTTGCCCAGGCCCAGGCCGGGCGCATCACCACGGCGGTGATCCGCAGATTCGTGGCGCACTACGGCGTGGCCATGAACGAGGCGGCCAATCCCGACATCGCCAGCTACGCCAGCTTCAACGACTTCTTCACGCGCGCGCTGCGCCCCGGCGCCCGGCCTTTGGCGCAGGCGGACTTCGTCTGCCCGGTGGACGGCGCCATCAGCCAGTTCGGCGCGATCGAAGGCCATCAGATCTTTCAGGCCAAGGGCCACGAGTACAGCAGCACGGCCCTGGTCGGCGGCGACGCGCAGTTGGCCGCCCAGTTCGACAACGGCAGCTTTGCCACGATCTACCTGAGCCCGCGCGACTACCACCGCATCCACATGCCCTGCGCCGGGCGCTTGACGCGCATGATCCATGTACCCGGTGAACTGTTCTCTGTGAACCCGACCACAGCGCGCGGCGTCCCCGGTCTGTTCGCGCGCAACGAACGCGTGGTCTGCGTCTTCGACTGCGCGCACGGCCCCTTCGTGCTGGTGCTGGTGGGCGCCACCATCGTGGGCAGCATGGCCACGGTCTGGCATGGCGTGGTGAATCCGCCTCGTCCCGGTGGGCTGCGCGAATGGCGTTACGACGAACCGGCTATTTCGCTGCAGCAGGGCCAGGAAATGGGCCGCTTCCTGCTGGGCTCGACCGTGGTGCTGTTATTCCCCCAGGGCACGCTGCAGTTCAACCCCGTCTGGACCCCGGCACAAGCGGTGCGCCTGGGCGAGGCCATGGGCACGCTTTCTTCCTCTTCACTCCAAACCTCACGATCATGAAAACACTCGGCACCCCGCTCTCGCCCCAGGCCACCAAAGTCATGCTGCTGGGCAGCGGCGAACTCGGCAAGGAAGTGCTGATCGCCTTGCAGCGTCTGGGCGTGGAGACCATCGCCGTGGACCGCTACGAGAACGCGCCGGGGCAACAGGTGGCGCACCATGCGCGCACCATCACCATGAGCGATCCGGCCCAACTCAAGGCGCTGATCGAATCGGAGCGACCGCACCTGGTGGTGCCCGAGATCGAAGCCATCGCCACGCCCATGCTGCAGCAGTTGGAGGCCGCAGGCACGGTGCGCGTCATCCCCACGGCGCGCGCCGCGCGCCTGACCATGGACCGCGAAGGCATACGCCGTCTCGCGGCCGAAACCTTGAGCCTGCCCACCAGCCCGTATCAGTTCTGCGACTCGCTGGCCGAATTGCAGGCCGCCATCGATGGCGGCATCGGCTACCCCTGCATCGTGAAACCGGTGATGAGCAGTTCGGGCAAGGGCCAGAGCAAGATCGATGGGCCGGCCGACGTGAAGAAGGCCTGGGACTACGCCATGGCCGGCGGGCGCGTGAGCCACGGCCGCGTCATCGTCGAGGGCTTCATCGCTTTCGACTACGAAATCACCCTGCTCACGGTGCGCGCCGTGGGCGCCGACGGCCTGGTGGAAACTCATTTCTGTGAGCCCATCGGCCATGTCCAGGTCAGCGGCGACTACGTCGAGAGCTGGCAACCCCACCCCATGCATCCGGCCGCGCTGGAGCGCTCGCGCCAGATCGCCAAGGCCGTGACCGACAACCTGGGCCAGGGACTGGACGGCGACGCCAGCAACGGCGCCACGGCCGGGCTGGGCCTGTTCGGCGTGGAGCTGTTCGTCCAGGGCGAGCAGGTCTGGTTCAGTGAGGTGAGCCCGCGCCCGCACGACACCGGCATGGTGACCATGACGACGCAATGGCAGAACGAGTTCGAGCTGCACGCCCGCGCCATCCTGGGCCTGCCGGTGAACACCGCACTCAAGAGCCCCGGCGCCAGCGCCGTGATCTACGGCGGCGTCGAGGCCAAAGGCATCGTGTTCGACGGCGTGGCCGAAGCGCTGCGCGTGCCCAACACCGACATCCGTTTGTTCGGCAAGCCCGAGAGCTTCGTGAAACGCCGCATGGGCGTGGCGCTGGCCTTCGACGCCGACGTGCAGGTGGCGCGCGTCAACGCCAAACTGGCCGCGTCCAAGGTGAAGCCGCGGGTGGCTTAAGTTCACTCGCCCCAGGGCAGCATCAAGGTCACCATCGCCAGCTTGGCGAACTCGGGCTCGAAGGCGTCGATGATGGCTTGCGGATCGGGGCACAGCGTGCTGTCGGTGATGACGCCGAACTGCACGCCGCCACCGTAGCTCAGGATCGACACGCCCAGTCCCACCGAGCCCGATTGCGGCACCCAGAACAGGCTTTGTTCCAGGGTGGAGCCGCACAGCGTCATCTTCTTCGCCGGTCCCGGCACGTTCGTCATGACGGCGGTGGTCTTCTTCGAGAACAGGCCGAGCATGGCGTCCTGCGCCGGTTTGATCAGCAGCCCCGCGACCGCCAGCAAGCCAAAGGTCAGCAGCGGCTGCATCGAGCCTTTGAGTTGGCCCATGCGCCGGCGCACTTCGTACACGCGCTCCACCGGATTGGCCACGCCGATGGGCAGCACCAGCGGCGCCAGACCGAAGCGGTTGCCCAGCTTGTAGGCCTGGTCCATGGGACGCAGGTTCACCGGCACCATGGCGCGGATTTCCTGGTTTTCGACGTCATCGCCCTTGGCCTTGAGGTATTCGCCGATGGCGCCGGCCACGCAACTCAAGAGCACGTCATTGATCGAGCAGTGCAGCGCTTTGCCCACGGCCTTGACCTCGTCGAGCGGAATCGGCTGGCACCAGGCCACGCGTTTTTGCTTGCCCGGTTGGCCCTTGAGGCGCGTCTTGGAATCGTCGGGCATGAGCGCCAGCGCGGCTAGGTCGCTCACCACCTGGTAGGCCATCTTGGCCATGTCCATGGAGCCGCTCACGCCCTTTTGCGGGTCGCCTAACAGTCCCAGGGACTGGGCCGCGCCCTCGCCCGCCATGTCCACGGCGCGCAGCGCCACGTCGGTCAAGGGTTTGATCAAGGTGTCGGTGATCCAGTCCTCCGCCCCCTCGATCCCACCGCGCTTGGCCTTCGCCTGACTGCGCTCGGGTGGCGGCGCGCCGCCGTCCATCAGCGACATCACGACCGAGATCAGCGCGATGCCGTCGGCGATGCAGTGGTGGATGCGCAAAATCATGGCCGAGCCACCCTGGTAATCCTCCACCAGGTGGAACTGCCACAAGGGATGGGCCGCGTCCAGCGGCTGCATCGTGAGTTCCGCCAAGCGGTCCTGCAGCGCGATCTGTTCCTGGCCCTTGGGCGTCTTGCGCAATTGCTCGATCACGATGTGGCGGTCGAGCTCGAACTCGGTGTGGTCCACCCAGGATGCGCCGGCGGCACCCTGCACCGTGCGCTGGGTGAAGCGCCGGTACTTCAGCAGCCGCTCGTTTAGCCGCTCGCGCAAGGGATCGATCTTGATGCCGGGTTTGAGGATCCACACGCCCACGATCATCATCAGATTGGATTCGGAGTCCATGCGCAGCCAGGCCGTGTCCACCTTGCTCATGCGCTCGCCGCCCAGACCCAGGGCGCCCGAGACGGTGTCGCTCACCGCCTGGGGCATGGCGGCCGAGGCCTGCTGCGCGCTTTGGCGCGCCGACTTTGCGGCGCTGCGCGCCACCGGTCCGACGCGCGAGGCGAGCTCGCGCCCGGCCTGAGAAACCACTTGCTGTGCTTGGATGCGGGTGACCATGGAATCTCCTTCAATCAATAGCCCGCATTTTGCAGGCAAGACATGGCTTACGATAATGGGCAGATACCCCAACCAAGGAGAACCTCATGGCCGACCTGAAAGCGAAATTCGAAGCTGCCGCAGCCCAATCCAAAACCCTGAGCGAGCGCCCCGACAACGCCACGCTGCTCAAGCTCTACGCGCTCTACAAGCAGGGCAGCACGGGCGACAACGGCGAGAAGAAGCCCGGCTTTGGCGACATGGTGGGCCGCGCCAAGTGGGACGCGTGGAACGGCCTCAAGGGCACGGACAGCCAGGACGCGATGCAGCAGTACATCGATCTGGTCGAGTCGCTGAGCTGAGTTGCCGCAGCCCGGATCAGCCCACCACGCCGCGCGCGTGCAGTTGGGCGATCTGCTCGTCGGACAGGCCCACTTCGCGCAACACCGCGTCCGTGTCCTGTCCCAGCGCGGGCGCATGGCGCCGGTGGCTGGCCGGTGTGAGGCTGAGCTTGGGCACGAAGCCGGGCAGCGTCATGCTCGTGCCATCGTTCATCGTCACTTGCTGCAGCATGCCGCGCGCGGCGTAATGCGGATCGGCGGCGATGTCGGCCACGGTGTAGATTTTTCCCGCCGGCACGGACGCGGCGTCCAGCGCTTGCAGCACCTGCTGCACGCTGCGCCTTCGGCTCCAGTCGCCAATCGCCGCATCGAGTTCCTGCACGCGCGCCACGCGTCCGGCGTTGTCCTTGAATGACGTGTCGTCGGCCAGGTCGGGGCGCTCGATGCACAGCATCAGGCGCTTGAAGATGCTGTCGCCGTTGCCCGCGATCAACGCGTAGCCGTCGGCGCACAAGTAGGCGTTGGTCGGCGCAATGCCGGGCAGGGCCGAACCAGCCGGTGCGCGCACCGCGCCAAAAACGCTGTACTCGGGCAACAGGCTTTCCATGCAGTTGAACACCGCCTCGTACAAGGCCACGTCGATCACCTGGCCTTGGCCCTTGGGCGCCTGCGTGCTCACGCTCTTGTGCCGATGCTGCAGCGCCAGCAGAATGCCGATCACGCCGTGCAGCGCGGCCAGCGTGTCGCCGATGCTCACGCCCACGCGCACCGGCACCCGACCGGGCTCGCCGGTGAGATGGCGCAGGCCGCCCATGGCCTCGGCCACGACGCCAAAACCGGGGCGATCCCGATACGGCCCGGTCTGGCCGTAGCCGCTGATGCGCAGCATGATCAGGCCCGGATTGAGCGCCGCCAGCGCGGCCGGGCCCAGGCCCCAGCCCTCCATCGCGCCGGGGCGAAAGTTCTCGATCAGCACGTCGGCCTCGGTGGCGAGTTGGCGCACGATGTGCTGCGCTTCGGGCTGCTTCAGGTCGAGCGCGAGCGAGCGCTTGTTGCGCGACTGCACCTGCCACCAGACCGAGGTGCCGTCCTTGATGAGGCGCCATTGGCGCAGCGGATCGCCACCGCCTGGCGCTTCGATCTTGATGACTTCGGCGCCGAAATCGGCCAGCGTTTTCGCGGCGAAGGGGCCGGCGATGAGCTGGCCCAGTTCGATCACTTTCAGGCCGGCCAGTGGCCCCAAGGCGGGCGCGTTTGCCCCCTCGCGTTCCTCGCTGTCGCTCGGCCCGGCGGCTTGCGCGCTCATTTTTTCTTCGTCTTCGCCTTGGGCGCCGGCTTTTCGGCCAGCAGGTCGTCCAGGTTCTTCACGATTTCACCTTCGATGCGGTCCTTGAATGCGCCCAGCAGAAAGCCCAGCTTGGCGTCGAGTTCAAAATGCTCGTGCGTGACCTTGAGCCGGCCGTTCACGCCGGAGCGCGTGAAGCAGACCTCGTCCACGGTCGCGCCTTCCGCGTAGGTGCACACCATGTCGAACTCTTCTTCGACCTGCTCGGCCCAGCGAAAGGCGATCTTTCTGGCCTTGGGCAGGCCCAGGCCATGTTTGCGTTGTATCTGGATATCAGCCACGGTGTGTCTCCGGCAAGGTCAATGTTTTCAGCGCCTCGCGGCGCTCGTCTGTGCTCAGGCGCGCCAGGCGCCGCACCGCATCATAAAACCTGGACCAGTCCTGGCCCTGCGCCAGGAACAGCGCTTCAAAGCCCGGAACGAGTTCGTCGTAAGCCGCGATCGCGCCAAAGGAGGCGTTGTTGGCCCCGGCCACCCAGGCGTCATAGCCCGCGTAGCCGCCCCAACTCAGCCGGAGCTGCGCATAGCCTTGGCGAAATTCCCGCATCGCGACGAGCTTGCGCTCCGAGCGCTGCGCCAGCGCCGCCGTGGCAACCGCAGGACCGGCGTAAACCGCTTCCAGTGCCTGGCGCGTGCTGCGCACGAGCGCGCGAAACTGCTGGCGCCGCGCATCCAGTTCGGCGTATTCCTGGCGCGCTGCGGGCGAAGCCTGAGCCGTCAGCCAACGCTGCGCGCCCAGGCGCTCCACCGCCGTGGCAAAGGATTCGTTGAAGACGGTGTCGTCCTGCACGTACAAGAGCTGGTGCGCCAGTTCATGAAAGACCATGCGGGCGAGCTCGCCTTCGGGATAGCGAATAAAGGTGTTGAGCAAGGGGTCACCGCCGGCCCAATTCATCCAGCCCAGCGTGGAGTAGGCGGGCACGCCGTAAACGCTGGTCTCCAGCTCCTGCGTCTGCAGGCGCAGCGACTCGGCGCGGGCCTGGTCCTGATCGAAAAAGCCCTTGTAGCCAATGCAGCCCGTGATCGGAAAACACCAGGTCGTGAGCGTGAGCGAAAAGGCCGGCGCCGCCACCACGTTCCAGAGCACGGCGCTGCGCTGCAGGTCGGCGTAGCTGCGGTAGCTGGCGTTGTCCGGCAGGCCCAGGTCCGAGACCGCAAACGAGCGCATGCGCTGCGCCAACTGCAGGCGCTGGCGCAGCTCCGCGGGCGTGTGCTCGTCGCTGAGCCACTGCGTCACCGGCTTGGCGGCCTGCAGCAACTGCAGGTGGCCTTGCAGGGTCTGCAGCAGGTAGCCGGTGTCGGCGCAACCACCCAACAGACACAGGGCCAGGGCGCTGGCGCAGCAGCGTCGATGGGGAGAGGTTCGCAGCGTCATGGGAGCGCAAAGTTTAAGCGCTTGGTGCAGCTCGCGTCGGCGCTCGTAAAATCGCTCTTTTGGCTGCAGGCAGCCGCACCCACCTCGCCAGCGCCTGGGCGGGGATACGACCTCAAGGAAACACGATGAGCATTTCACCTCCCTCAATGTCCGACCGCGACGGCAAGATCTGGATGGACGGCCAGATGGTCGAATGGCGCGATGCCAAGATCCATGTGCTGACGCACACGCTGCACTACGGCTGCGGCGCCTTCGAAGGCGTGCGCGCCTACAACACGGTCAACGGCACCGCCATCTTCCGCCTGGAAGAGCACACCGAGCGTTTGTTCAACAGCGCCAAGATCCTGCGCATGAAGCTGCCCTTCACCAAGGAAGAAGTGAACGAGGCGCAAAAGGCCGTGGTGCGCGAGAACAAGCTCGAATCCTGCTACCTGCGCCCCCTGACCTGGATCGGCGACAAGAAGCTGGGCGTCTCGCCCAAGGGCAACACCATCCACCTGATGGTCGCGGCCTGGCCCTGGGGCGCCTATCTGGGCGAAGAAGGCATGCAGCGCGGCATCCGCGTGAAGATCTCCAGCTACACGCGGCACCACGTCAACATCACCATGACGCAGGCCAAGGCGGTGAGCAACTACACCAACTCGATCCTGGCGAACATGGAAGTCACGGACGAAGGCTACGACGAAGCGATGCTGCTCGACTCCTCGGGCTTCGTCTCCGAGGGCGCGGGCGAGAACCTGTTCGTGGTGAAGGGCGGCGTCGTGTACACGCCCGACCTGTCGGCCGGCGCGCTCAACGGCATCACGCGCAACACGGTGTTCCACATCTGCCAGGACCTGGGGCTGGAAGTGGTGCAAAAGCGCATCACGCGCGACGAGGTCTATATCTGCGACGAGGCCTTCTTCACCGGCACCGCCGCCGAGGTGACGCCGATCCGCGAGCTCGACCGCATCGAGCTGGGCTGCGGATCACGCGGCCCCATCACCGAGAAAATTCAGAGCGCGTTCTTTGACATCGTCAACGGCCGCAACCCCAAGTACCACCATTGGCTCACCAAAGTCTAAGCACCATGAAAAACTCCAATATCCAACTGCTGGCCAAAGACCTCAACGCCCAAGGCGGCGTGTTCTGCCCCAGCGCCCAGGCCGACATGAAGCTGTGGAACAGCCACCCCAAGGTGTATCTGGACGTGGCGCACAGCGGCCAGGCCAAGTGCCCCTATTGCGGCACGGTGTACCAACTCAAGGACGGCGAACACGTCGGTGGCCATCACTAACTCGCTCGTCATCGCGCCGCAGTGGATCGGCGACGCGGTGATGACCGAGCCCTTGCTGCGCCGGCTGCAGGCGCGCGGCGAGCAACTCACGGTGGGCGCACTGCCTTGGGTGGCGCCGGTTTACCGCGCCATGCCGGCGGTCGCGCAAGTCATCGAGTTGCCCTTTGCCCACGGCGGCCTGCAGTTCAAGGCCAGGCGGGCCCTGGCCGCGCAATTGCAGGACCGCTTTGATGTGGCCTATGTGCTGCCCAATTCCCTGAAAAGTGCGCTGCTGCCGCTGCTCGCGGGCATACCCAAGCGCGTGGGCTATCTGGGCGAAGCGCGCATCGGGCTGCTCACCCACCGACTGAAGAATCCGCCCAAGGACAAGCGCCCACCCATGGTCGCTTTTTATTCGGCGCTCAGTGGCGACACCGAGCTGCAACACGACCGGCCACAACTGCAACTTCCGGCCGAGCGCATCAGCGCCACGCTGCACGCGCTGGGCTTGAGCGGCATCGAGTACACGGTGTTTGCGCCGGGCGCCGAGTTCGGCCCGGCCAAGCGCTGGCCCGCAGCGCATTACGCCGAACTGGCGCAGCGCCTGCAGCGGCGCGTGCTGCTGCTGGGCTCGGGCAAGGAAGCCGCGTTGTGCGAAGAGATTGCGGCCAGCGCGAACGCGCAGCGCGTCGGCCAGTGCCTGAATCTGGCCGGAAGGACCACGCTGGACCAGGCCCTGTGCCTGATCGCCGCCGCCGCCAGCATGGTGAGCAACGACTCGGGCCTGATGCATGTGGCCGCCAGCCTGGGCGTGGCCCAGGTGGCGCTCTTCGGCTCCTCCAGCCCGCTGCATACGCCGCCGCTGAACGACCGGGCGCAGGTGCTGTGGCTGAAGAACGATGACCTGTACCAGCCGCCACTGGACTGCGCGCCCTGCTTCCAAAGGGATTGCCCGCTGCCTGCGGGCCCACTGCATTTGCGCTGCCTGAATGACATCAGCGCCGCGCAGGTGCTGAAGTACCTGTAGCCCGGTGTTGAAAATTGAGGGGAAACCCGCTGGCGACGGCCGCTCACACCGCGCTTAATGCTCGCTCAAGGAGTTTTTCATGCCCGCTCGCCTTCGCCATTTAGTCCCGGTTCTGCTGCTCGCCCTTTCCACCTGGGCAGCGGCCCAGTCCAGCCCGATACGCATCGGCGTGATCGGCCCCTTCACCGGGCCGTCGGCTGACTTTGGCATTCCCATGCTCAACGGCGTCAAGCACGCGGTGGACGAGATCAACGCCGTGGGCGGCTACATGGGGCGACCGATCGAGCTCGTGCTCAAGGACGATACGGCGAATCCCGATGTGGGTTTGAAAGCCTCTGAAGAATTGGTCGCCGAAAAGGTGTTGGCGACCATCGGCTTTTGCAACACCGGCGTGGCCGCCAAGTCGCTCGACGTATTTCAGAAGCACCAGCTTCCCCTGATCATTCCCTGCGCCACCGGCACGCCGCTGACCTCCAAGTACGCGGGGGCGCAAAGCTATATCTTTCGCAACTCGGCCAAGGACGGCATCCAGGCCCCCTTCGTGGTGGAAGACATCGTGAAACGCGGCTGGACCCGGGTCGCGATTTTTGCCGACACCACCGGCTACGGCGAGGCCGGGCTGAAGGATGTGGAAGCGGCGCTGGCCGCGAAGAAGCTCAAGCCCGCTTATGTGGCGCGCTTTGCCACCGGCGTGAAGGACTTGACGGCCGAGTTGCAGGCGGCGCGCGCAGCCGGCGCCAACGTCGTGTTCAGCTACACCGTCGGGCCGGAAAATGCCGTGATCGCCATGGGGCGCAAGGAGTTGAACTGGAAGGTGCCTCAGGTCGGCGCCTGGACGCTGTCGTTTCCCTTCTTCATCGACGGCGCCAAGGCCGCCGCCGAGGGCGCGCTGATGGCGCAAACCTTCATCGCCGAACCCAGCAACGAGCGGCGCGCGGCCTTCCTCACGGCCTACGCGCGCAAGTACAAGGTGAAGAAGATCCCCGTTCCCATGGCCGCAGCCCAGGGCTACGACGCCACCTACTTGCTGATGTACTCGCTGTTCGGCATTCACGACGGCAAGCTCAACGGGCCCGCCGTCAAAGCCGCGCTGGAGAACATGACGCGCACCTACTACGGCGTGGTGGCGACTTACGAAAAACCGTTCAGCCTGGAGGACAAGGACGCCGTCACGTCGAACATGCTGGTCATGGGCATGGTGAAGAACGCCGCCATCACGTTTGCCTATCCGGAAGACGCCAAGCGCAACCTGTTTGTGCAGCGCAAGCAATAGGCGCGCGGGCGCGGGTCACTGCCGCTGGCCCAGCGGCAGCTCAACGACAAAGCTGGCGCCCCCGCCAGCGCGGTCTTCGCAGCGCACCGACCCCAAGTGCCGCTGTGCGATGGCCTTCACCAGAGCCAGGCCAAGACCCACGCCGCCATCGCGTTCGCTGGCGCCGGGGAGCCGGTAAAACGGCTCAAAGATGCGCTCGCGCAGCGCACTGGGCACACCGGGCCCGCGATCGCACACGCTGAGCAGCGCGGACGTGGCCGTTGGACGCAGCAGCACCATGACCTCGCCGTCGCCGTAGCGACGCGCATTTTCCAGCAGATTGCGCACCAGGCGGCGCAGCAAGCGCGCCACACCATCGACCACGATCACCGCCCCCTGCCCGCTGCCCTCGGCCTGAACCTCGAGTTGCGCGTCCACGCGGGCGCACTCCTCGGCCACGAGCCCGGTCAGGTCCACCGATTCCACCGTGCCCAGGTCGGCCTCCTGCGCGTCCAGTCGGCTGGCCAGCAAAATCTCTTCCACCAGTTGATCGAGTTCCGTGACATTGCGGGCAATCTCGTCGCGCGCGGGGCTGGACGCGGTGCCGCCCATCAGCTCCAAGCCCATGCGGATGCGCGCCAGTGGCGAGCGCAGTTCGTGCGAGGCATTCGCAAGCAGGGATTTTTGCGCCCGCAGCAAGGCCTGCTGCTGCGCCATCAGGTTCTCGATGCGTTGCGCCGCGAGATTGAAGCGTGCGGCCAGGAACGCGACCTCGTCGCGCCCATGCACCGGAACGCGCACCGACAAGTCGCCCGCGCCCCACTGCTCCACGCCCTGGCGCAGCAGTTCCAGGCGGCGCGTGAGCTTGCGCAGAATCGGATAGGTGGCCAGCGCGACGGCCACGCCCACCAGCACCAGAGACCAGAAGAAACCGAAGGGCAGCCGGCTCCAGGGCGAGCGCGCCGGCCGCGGCAGGTGCACATGCAGCGTCTGTCCGTTCTCCATCTGCACGGTGAATTCGGGCCCCGGGCCATTGGGACTCGCGCCGGCGTAGGCCTCCTCCGCTTCGCCGCGCGGCGTCTCGCTGCGCGGGCTGGCGGCGTCGTGTCCGCGCCGGGGAAGCCCCTGGCCAATGATTTGCCCGACTTCGTCGCGCACCACCATTTCGCGCAACGGCGGCTCCACCGTCATGCGCCAGAACCAGCCCACCATCAGCGTCAACACGGCCACCGTGAGCACCACGGCCAGCCAGATCCGCACGTAGAGCCGATTCCATAGACGCGCCAGCAAGGGCGGGGCGGCGGCAACCGACATCATGGCCGCATCAGTCCTGCTGCTTGGCGAAAACATAGCCCACGCCGCGCACGGTCAGAATGCGTCTGGGATTTTTCGCGTCGAGTTCGATCGCCGAACGGATACGCCCCATGTGAACGTCGATGGACCGATCAAAGGCTTCGAGCTCGCGCCCGCGCACCGCCTCCATGATCTGATCGCGCGACAGCACACGACCCGAGCGCTCGGCCAGCACCAGCAACAGGTCGAACTGGTAGGCGGTCAGGTCGCAGGCGACCCCGGCCACACTCACGCTGCGCGCATCGCGGTCGATTTCGAGCGAGCCAAAGCGCAGCAACTGGTCCGACGACGACGTTTGCGAACCGCGCCGACGCAGGATGGCGCGAATGCGCGCCAACAACTCGCGCGGCTCAAAGGGCTTGGGCAGGTAATCGTCGGCGCCCATTTCCAGGCCCACGATGCGGTCCATCGGGTCGCCCTTGGCGGTGAGCATCAGCACCGGCGTCTGCGCCAGACCGCCGGGCATGGCACGGATGCGCCGGCACACTTCAAGCCCGTCCATGTCCGGCAGCATCAGGTCCAGGATCACGAGGTCGGGCGCCGACGTGCCCTGCAACTGGCCCAGGCCCGACTGAGCGTTCACGGCGTGGGAAAACTCAAAGCCGGATTGGCCCAGATAGTCGCCCACCATGGCAGCCAGTCGACTGTCGTCCTCGATCATCAGCAGGTGTTGTTTCATGGATAAAGTCTAACGTGCATGCAAGGGCCAGCAAGCGCCATTTGTGAAAGCGGGGAGCTTTCACGCGAGCGGCCGCGCCGGGGTCTGAGCGATGGTGCGCCAGCCAAGTGATGCCGGCCTTTACCCAGGGTAAAGTTTGCGTAAACCCGACGGCGCCAGCGTCGTCGGCGCGGGGCTGGCGGCGCGACTCAGGCGCAGCAAACGCGATCGCGTCCCGCTTGTTTGCTCTGGTACAGGGCGGAGTCGGCACGCGCAATCCAGCTGTTCGCATCGTCGCCGACATCCAGGCTGGCAACACCCGCGGACACCGTGACGGTGAGCAAGACGTCCTGGGTCTTGCGGTTGCGAATCTTCATGGCCTTGGTGCGTTGTCGCACCGACTCGGCCAGCGCCGCGCTCTGGCCGAGCGTGCTCTGCGGCACCAGGATCGCGAATTCTTCGCCGCCATAGCGCGCCACGGAGCAGGCTTCGGCGCCCGCGCAGGCGCGCAGCACCTCGCCCAAAGCCTGGATCACGCGGTCCCCGGTGACGTGGCCATGGGTATCGTTGACCCGTTTGAAGTGGTCAATGTCCAGCAGGATCAGGCAGTGGCTGCGACCCGGTGCGCTCGGTTGCTGCAACATCGCCGCCAGTCGCTGGTCAAAGCCGCGGCGATTGAGCACGCGCGTCAGCGGATCGAGCAGGGCCTCGTGCCGCACCCGCCCGAGCTCGGCGCGCAACTGATCGATTTCCGCCCGGCTGCTGGCCACTTGTTGTTGCAATGCCTGGGCCGAACTGCGCATGCCGGCGGTGTTTTCCATGGCCAGGCTCAGTTGCGGCGACAAGCCCTCCACCCGTCCCGCATTGAGCGCCTCGACCAGCCCCGTGAGTTGCTCGCCAAAGCGCCCAGCGTCGTCGCCGGTACGCAGCGCAGACTCTGCCAGCCCGACCATGGCCTGGGCAATCCGGCCGCTGATCTGCTCCACCGCCTGCTGGTCAACCGGTGAAATGTGGGCGCGAAACAGTTGCAAGACCGTCGCGTCGTCAAGCCGGGTGCCGGCTTGCAGCAAAGGTGCCAGGGCCTGCGTCAAGCCCGGATTGATGCCGGCGACGTGCTCGTACCAGAGTGCGAAGCTGACCGGATTAAAAGCGGCATCGTGTTGCCCTAGATGGCTCAGCACGGCGCGCAGGAATTCAGCGCTCTGCTCTCTGGACTCGGTGTAATTCAAGGGGGGCTCCATGGACAAGCAATTTGGCCTGAATTATCGGCGAAGCGGGCGCCGCGCGGCCGCCCAAGAGCCCCCGGTCAAACCCTTGGCTGACGGGCCCCGAAAATGGCGCTGCCCACGCGCACCAGGGTGCTGCCGCAGTGGACGGCCGCTTCCAGATCCGCCGACATACCCATGGACAGCGTGTCCAGATCGAGCCCGTCACGGCGCAGCGCCTCCCACAGCGAGCGCGTTCGCGCATGCACCACGCAGGCGCTGGCAAAGTCCACGGCGGGCTCGGGGATCGTCATCAAGCCGCGCAACCTCAGCCGCGGCAGGCGCGCGATTTCCCGGGCCAGGGCCAGGGCCTCATCGGGCATGACGCCGCCCTTGCTGGCCGCCTGGTCCACATTCACCTGCAGGCACACTTGCAGCGGCTCAAGCTGCGCCGGGCGCTGCTCGCTCAGGCGCTGCGCGATCTTCAGGCGGTCCAGGCTGTGCACCCAGGCAAAGTGCTCGGCCACCAAGCGGGTCTTGTTGCTCTGGATCGGGCCAATGCAATGCCACTGGATCGGCAAGGCCTGGAGCAAGCGCATCTTGTCCAGTGCCTCCTGGATGTAGTTCTCGCCAAAGGCGGTCTGCCCCGCCGCCACGGCCTGGGCCAGGGTGGGCGCGTGCACCGTTTTTGAAACAGCAAGTAACGTCACCTGCTGCGGGTCGCGCCCGGCCGCTGTGCAGGCGGCGGCGATGCGTTTGCGCACCGATTCCAAATTCTCGCCAAGGGTGGTCATAATTGCTTCCATCGAACAAAACGGGGAGTACGGGTGGATATTACTCAACTGCTGGCATTCAGCGTGAAGAACAAGGCCTCGGACCTGCACCTCTCCGCAGGCCTGCCGCCCATGATCCGGGTGCACGGCGACGTGCGGCGCATCAACGTCGATGCGCTGGATCACAAGACCGTGCAGTCCATGATCTACGACATCATGAACGACACCCAGCGCAAGAACTACGAAGAGTTTCTGGAGGTGGATTTCTCGTTCGAGATCGAGGGCCTGGCGCGCTTTCGCGTGAACGCCTTCAACCACAACCGGGGCTCGGGCGCGGTGCTGCGGACCATTCCGTCGAAGATTCTGACGCTCGAACAGTTGAACGCGCCGAAGATCTTTGGCGAGCTCGCGCTCAAGCCGCGCGGCATGGTGCTGGTCACCGGGCCCACGGGGTCGGGCAAGTCAACCACGCTCGCGGCCATGGTCAACTACCTGAACGAGACCGAGTACGGCCACATTCTGACCGTGGAAGACCCGATCGAATTCGTGCACGAATCCAAGAAGTGCCTGATCAACCAGCGTGAAGTGGGGCCGCACACGCTGAGCTTTTCTGCGGCGCTGCGCTCGGCGCTGCGCGAGGATCCGGACGCCATCCTGGTGGGCGAAATGCGCGATCTGGAAACCATCCGCCTGGCCATGACGGCGGCCGAGACCGGGCACCTGGTGTTCGGCACCTTGCACACCTCGAGCGCCGCCAAGACCATCGACCGCATCATCGACGTCTTTCCCGCCGAGGAAAAGGAGATGATCCGCTCCATGCTGTCGGAGTCGCTGCAGGCGGTGATTTCGCAAACGCTGTGCAAGACCAAGGACGGCCAAGGGCGCGTCGCCGCGCACGAGATCATGCTGGGCACCAGCGCGATTCGCAATCTGATTCGCGAAGCCAAGGTGGCGCAGATGTACTCGTCCATCCAGACCGGCTCCAGCGTGGGCATGCAAACGCTGGACCAGAACCTGATGGACCTGGTGCGGCGCAACGTGATCAGCGCCGCCGAAGCACGCGGCAAGGCCAAGATCCCGGAAAATTTCCCGGGTTGATGCGACAGCCGCGCCAGACCAGCCCAAAGCCAAAGGACGATTGACATGGAACGTGATCAGGCCAGTGTATTCATCAACGATCTTCTTAAATTGCTCGTCAGCCGCAATGGCAGCGACCTGTTCGTCACCTCGGACTTCCCGCCGGCGCTCAAGGTTGACGGCAAGATCACCAAGGTCTCGCCGCAGGCGCTGCATGCCGGCCATACGCTGGCACTGGCGCGTTCGGTGATGAATGACCGGCAGACGGCGGAGTTTGAGCGCACGATGGAATGCAATTTCGCGATCTCGCCGCCGGGCATCGGGCGTTTTCGCGTGAATGCCTTCATGCAGCAAGGCAAGGTCGGCATGGTGCTGCGGGTGATTCCCGGCACGCCGCCCACCATCGACGGAACCGGCCTGCCGCAGATCCTCAAGGAAATCGCCATGACCAAGCGTGGCTTGTGCATCTTGGTGGGTGGCACGGGTTCGGGCAAGTCGACCTCGATGGCGGCGATGGTGGACTGGCGCAACGAGAATTCCTTTGGCCACATCATCACCATCGAAGATCCGGTGGAGTTCGTGCATCCGCACAAGAACTGCGTGGTCACGCAGCGCGAAGTCGGTCTGGACACGGAAAGCTGGGAGGCGGCGCTGAAGAACACGCTGCGCCAGGCGCCGGATGTGATCCTGATGGGCGAATTGCGCGACCGCGAAACCATGGAACACGCCGTTGCCTTCTCGGAAACCGGCCACCTGTGCCTGGCCACCCTGCACGCCAACAGCGCGAATCAGGCGCTGGACCGCATCATCAATTTCTTCCCCGAGGAACGTCGCAATCAGTTGCTGATGGACTTGTCGCTGAACCTCAAGGCCATGGTCTCGCAACGCCTGATCCCGCGGCAAAACAGCAAGGGGCGCACGGCGGCGGTGGAGATACTGCTGAACACGCCGCTGATCAGCGACCTGATCTTCAAGGGCGAGGTCTCGGAAATCAAGGAGGTCATGAAGAAGAGCCGCAACCTGGGCATGCAGACCTTTGACCAGGCGCTGTTTGACGCCTACGAGAACAACCTCATCACCTATGAAGACGCGCTGCGCAACGCCGATTCGGTGAACGACTTGCGCCTGCAGATCAAACTCTCCAGCCGTCGCGCCAAGACCCAGGATCTGGCCGCCGGAACCGAGCACTTCACCATCGTCTGAGTTCCTCGCCCGACTCGGCGACCCGATTCACTTTGTCACTTTTCAGCTTCAACCCAACCGCGTCAACATGCCCAATATCAATCCCAAGAGCTACGAAACCACCCACCCAAGCCAGGTCGCCTTCCTCGGCCTGGGCGTCATGGGCTACCCCATGGCCGGCCACCTGGCGCGCGCCGGCCATCGCGTCACGGTCTACAACCGCAGCGCTGAAAAGTCCGCGGCCTGGTGCCAGGAATTCGCCGACAGCGCAGCGCCCGCCCAGGCCAGCACGCCGGCTCTGGCGGCCAAGGGCGCGGACATCGTGTTCTGCTGCGTCGGCAATGACGACGATCTGCGCTCGGTCACGCTGGGCGCGCAGGGTGCCTTTGCCGGCATGAAGCCGGGCGCCATTTTTGTGGACCACACCACGGCTTCGGCCAACGTGGCGCGCGAGTTGCACGCGCAGGCTCTGGCCCTGGGGCTTGCGTTTCTCGATGCGCCGGTCTCGGGCGGTCAGGCCGGGGCGCAAAACGGCCTGCTCACGGTCATGTGCGGCGGCGCGCAAACCGCTTTCGACGCCGCCCGGCCCGTGGCGATGGCGTTCTCGCGCGCCTTCGCCTTGCTCGGCGCGAGCGGCGCGGGCCAACTCGCCAAGATGGTGAACCAGATCTGCATCGCCGGCATGGTGCAGGGCTTGAGCGAAGCGATTGCCTTTGGACAAAAGGCCGGCCTGGACATGAACCAGGTGCTGGACGTGATCGGCAAGGGCGCGGCGCAGAGTTGGCAGTTGGACAACCGCGGCAAGACCATGGTCGCGGACCAGTTCAATTTCGGCTTCGCCGTGGACTGGATGCGCAAGGACCTGGGACTGGTGCTGGAGGAAGGCCGCAGCAACGGCGCGCGCCTGCCGGTGACGGCCCTGGTGGATCAGTTCTACGCCGACGTGCAGGGCATGGGCGGCCAGCGCTGGGACACGTCCAGCCTGATCAAGCGCCTGCGCTGACTTTCAAACTTCGGATTTACGGCGCCTTGGTCACGGGGCTGGGCGTCGTTGGCGGCACCAGCAGATGGCGCAGCTCTTCGTCGCTGAGGTATTCAAAGATGCGCACCACTTTTTGCACGCCGCTGGTGCTGCGCGCAATCTCGGTGGCGCGCGTGGCTTCGGCTTGCGTCACGCGGCCCATCAAGAACGTGGTGCCCCGCTGCGTCACCACCTTGAAGTTGTTGGCGCTCAACTCCTTGGCGTCAACGAAACCGGCGGTGACACGCGCGGTGATGATCAGGTCCGAGGACCTCTGGGTCAGAGACGAGTTGCCGATCACGGCCAACTCGTTGACGATGCCGCGCACGTTGTCCACCTTGGCCATGACCTGTTCGGCCAGTTGACGGTCGCTCTCGGACGCAACTTCGCCGGTGAGCAAGACCTGGCGGTTGTAGCTGGTGATGCTGACGTGGCCGCGCTCGCCCAGGGCTTCATGCATGCGGCTCAGGCCGCGCAGCTCAATCCCCTGGTCCTCGATCTGCGTGCCCGAGGTGCGTCGATCGATCGCCATCATGGATCCGCCCACCATCGCCCCGCCCAGCAACAGCGGCGCGCAGGCCGTGAGTGAGGCGCACAAACTGGCCAGCGCCAGAGCGCCGGCGATCCATTGCCGCTGATTCGATTTCATGTTGGAGTTTCCTGTTCGCCCAGTAGCTGATTGTCCACGCCGTCGCACAGGCAATGCACGACCAGCAGGTGCACCTCCTGGATGCGCGCGGTGCGGTCGTGCGGCACACAAATGTGCACATCGGTCTCGCGCAAGGCCTGCGCCATTTTTCCGCCCCCCTTGCCGGTGAGCGCCACCACCGTCATGTCGCGCTCGTGCGCCGCCTCGACGGCGGCCAGGATGCTGGCCGAGTTGCCGCTGGTGGAGATCGCCAGCAGCACGTCACCGGGCAGACCGAGGGCGCGCACCTGGCGGGAAAAAACCACGTTGTAGCCGTAGTCGTTGGCCACGGCCGTGAGGATGGACGAGTCGGTGGTGAGCGCGATGGCGCCGAGCTCGGGACGCTCGCGTTCGAAGCGCCCGACAAACTCCGCAGCAAAGTGCTGGGCGTCGGCAGCGGACCCGCCATTGCCACAGGCCAGCACCTTGCCGCCGCTGGTGACGCAGGCCAGCATGGCTTGCACCGCCGCAGCGATGGGTTTGCTCAGACTCTGCGCCGACTGGTACTTCAGGTCGGCGCTGTCGATGAAATGTTGTTGAATGCGTAGCTCTAACATGGGGTGGGATGATACTCGGGCCGGACACGGGCCGCCAACGCGCCAGCGCGCGCGACGGGCGCAGAATCAACTGGGCACCCAGGCCGGCATGGCCGCGGGCACGGCCCGATCGGCCCAGGCCGCGTGCCTGACTAGGAAGCCGCCGGGTTGGGGCAAGCTCTTTTTATGCATGCGACGTTGCTCCGGCAAGCCCCATAATTCAGCCAAACCTAGAACTTGCTCTCTTGTCTGCCCCACTTACTCCCTACCAATCGCAATACGTCGCGTGGCTGCTGTCACGGCGCATGAATGCGGACTCGGTCGATATGCTGGCCACCACGCTGGTGGACGCCCAGGTCGATCTGAACCCGCACCAGGTGGATGCCGCGCTGTTTGCTTTTCAAAGCCCGCTGTCCAAAGGCGTCATCCTGGCCGACGAGGTGGGCCTTGGTAAAACCATCGAAGCGGGTTTGGTCATCGCCCAGCGTTGGGCGGAGCGCAAGCGCCGCATTCTCATCATCACCCCCGCCAACTTGCGCAAGCAGTGGCATCAGGAGCTGCAAGACAAGTTCAGCCTGCAGGCGCTGATCCTGGAAGCCAAGATCTACAAAGAGACCGTCAAGGGCGGCAACAAGCAACCCTTTGAGCACGCCAGCCGCGTGCTGATCTGCTCTTACCAGTTCGCCAAGACCAAGGCCGACGACCTGCGCCGCGTGCCGTGGGACTTAGTCGTGATGGATGAAGCGCACCGCCTGCGCAACGTTTATAAGCCCAGCAACGTCATTGCCAAGGCGCTGAAAGATGCTCTGGCGCATGCGTTCAAGGTATTGCTCACCGCCACCCCACTGCAAAACTCGCTGCTTGAGTTGTATGGCTTGGTGAGCCTGGTGGACGAGCGCGTGTTTGGCGACCTGCCCAGCTTCAGGGATCAATTCGGCGCGCTCGGCAACCCCGACACCGTAACCAAGCTGCGGGCCCGGCTGCAACCGGTGTGCATTCGCACCCTGCGTCGCCAGGTGCAGCCCTACATTTCATACACCAAGCGCATTCCTATGGTGGAGCAGTTCACGCCGTCGCAAGACGAACAGGTGCTGCGCGAAATGGTGGCGGACTACCTGCGCCGCCCCTCTCTCAACGCCCTGCCTGCAGGCCAGCGGCAGCTCATCTCCCTGGTATTGTGGAAACTGCTGGCATCCAGCAGTTACGCCATTGGTGGTGCGCTTGGCACCATGGCGCAGCGGCTGCAGGACAAGTTGGGCGCAGAGTCCAGCGACAAGCCAACGGACGAGCTGACCGACACGCTGGACAAAGACTACGAATCTCTGGACGAAACCGAAGAAGAATGGTCTGAGCAAGAGGGCGATGCACCCGCAGCGCCGCTGGCCAGCGTGGCGGATGAGATTGCCGAGCTGCGCGAGTTTCAGCGCATGGCCACCACCATCCGCGACAACGCCAAGGGCCAAGCGCTGCTGATTGCCTTGGGCAAAGCTTTTGCGGAACTGGAAAAGCTGGGTGCGGCAAAAAAGGCGCTCATCTTCACCGAGTCTCGCCGCACACAAGACTATTTGCTGGCCCTGCTGGAGCAAAGCGCTTACGCGGGTCAAGCGGTCTTGTTCAACGGCAGCAACACCAGTGAACAAGCCACACGCATCTACAACGCATGGTTGCTGCGCCACGCCGGCACCGACCGCATTACCGGCTCGCGCACCGCAGACACCCGCGCCGCCTTGGTAGAGCACTTCAAAGACTCGGCTCAGATCATGATTGCCACCGAGGCCGGGGCCGAGGGCATCAACCTGCAGTTTTGCTCGCTCGTCATCAACTACGACTTGCCCTGGAACCCCCAGCGCATCGAGCAGCGCATTGGCCGCTGCCACCGCTACGGGCAAAAGCACGACGTGGTGGTCGTCAACTTCATCGACCACAGCAACCCCGCCGACAAACGCGTGTATGAGCTGCTGGCGCAAAAGTTTCAGTTGTTTGAAGGCGTATTTGGCGCCAGCGACGAGGTGCTTGGCAGCATTGGCAGCGGCGTGGACTTTGAGCGCCGCATCGCCGAGATTTACCAAACCTGCCGCAACCCGCAGCAAATAGAAACCTCGTTTCAGCAACTGCAACTCGATCTGTCGGGCGAAATCAACGCTGCCATGCTCAAGACCCGGCAACTGCTGCTGGAGAACTTTGACGAAGCGGTGCAAGACAAACTCAAGACCCGCCAGACTGAGAGCAAAAGCGCCCGCAACCGCTACGAGCGGCTGCTGATGGACCTGACCCAAGCAGAACTGCAAGGCCTTGCCGAGTTTGATGCCGATGGCTTCACGCTAAACCAAACCCCACCGGGGGTTGCCTCAGGAGACGCACCGCCCGGACGCTACGAGCTCCCCCGTCGCAGTGGCGAAGCTCACCTGTACCGCACCGGAACCCCCTTAGCCCAAGCGTTGATTGGCCAAGCCAAGAACAGACAGTTGCCTGTTGCGAAACTGCGCTTCAGCTATGACGGCTATGGCGCAATGCTTGCAACGCTTCAGCCCTTGCGCGGCCAAAGCGGCTGGCTGACTCTGAGCGTGTTGACGCTCGATGCGCTGGGCATGGTGGAAGACTATTTGCTGCTTGCTGGCGTGACCGATGCAGGCGTGGCATTGCATGACGAAGATGCAGAAAAGCTGCTACGCCTGCCAGCCGAGGTGCTGGAAAACGACTTGTTCATGGAACCTCCAGCCGCACTGGATGAAAGCGTCGGGCGGCTGGAAAAGCAGCACATTGAAGCCGTGAACACGCGCAACCTGGGCTACTTTGACGCCGAGGTGCAAAAGCTAGACGCCTGGGCTGACGACCTGAAGAGCGGCCTGGAAAACGAAGTCAAAGAACTGGACCGCGAGATCAAGGACGTGCGCCGCACCGCCACCGTGGCGGCCACCTTGGAAGAAAAGTTGCAATGGCAAAAACGCCAGCGCGAACTGGAAGACAAGCGCAACCAGTTACGGCGCAGGATTTTTGACCGGCAAGACGAGATCGATGGGCTGCGCAATGGGCTGATTGAGGAGCTCGAATCAAGGCTGTCCCGGCAAGTCCAGACAAGCAAAGTGTTTGCTATTCAATGGAGCCTTGAATGAAGAACCGCATCATCACCGTTAAAGGGGCGGACGTTGCCGTTGCCAGCCATCACGAGCAGGACTACATCTCCCTGACTGACATGGTGAAACGCTTCGGCGATGAGAGTGTTCTGTACAACTGGCTACGTAACCGCAACACCATTGAATTTTTGGGTATCTGGGAACAGATCTACAACCCGGCATTTAAACCCCTCGAATTCGACAGGTTTAGAGCGCAGGCCGGGTTGAACAGCTTTGCGTTGTCGCCCAAAAAATGGATTGAGGCCACGGGTGCGGTAGGCATTTATGCCAAGTCGGGCCGCGGCGGCGGCACTTTTGCACATAAAGACATCGCCTTCGAATTCGGCTCCTGGCTCAGCCCCGAGTTCAAGCTCTATCTCATCAAGGAATTCCAGCGACTCAAGGACGAAGAGTCGCGCACCACGTCGCTGGAATGGAGTTTTCAGCGCACGCTGGCCAAGGTGAACTACAAAATTCACACCGATGCCATCAAAGAGCGGCTGATCCCGCCGCGACTGACGTCCGCGCAAACCGGTGTCATTTATGCCAGCGAAGGCGACTTGCTCAACGTTGCCATGTTTGGCATCACTGCCGCCCATTGGCGGCAACTGAATCCGCACCAACCAGGCAATATGCGCGATGCCGCCACGCTGGAGCAATTGGTGGTGCTGTCCAATTTGGAAAGCATCAACGCGGTGTTGATTCATCAGGGATTGGAAGGCAAAGACCGGCTGGTGCAACTCAATGCCATTGCCATCACGCAGATGCGTTCACTGATCGGCCTTGACGCCTTGAAACAACTGGCGAACCCCAGCGCAAAAAAGAAAATTACCAAATGACAGAACCCACCATCATCTGCCCCAATTGCAGGACGGAAATCAAACTGACTGAATCACTGGCGGCGCCACTGATTGCATCCACCCGCCTCCAGTTTGAGAAGCAACTCGCCCAAAAAGACAGCGACATTGCACAGCGTGAGCAGGTCCTGCGCGACAAAGAAAAGACGCTGACGGACGCAAAGCGTGACCTGGACGAGCAAGTGGCCGACCAAGTGGCTAGCCAGCTCAAAACCGAACGCGCCCATGTAATCGCAGAAGAGGCGAAGAAGGCCAAAGCAGCTTCGGCCAACGAGCTGGAAGCCAAAGCCCGCGAACTGACCGAGCTGCAAGACGTGATGAAAGTGCAAGACGCCAAACTGGCCGAAGCGCAGAAGGCCCAAGCCGAGGTCATCAAAAAGCAGCGTGAACTGGACGACGCCAAGCGCGAGCTGGAGCTGACTGTTGAGAAACGCGTACAAGACGGCCTGACCGAAGTGCGCACGCTGGCCAAACGCGAAGCCGAAGACGGCATGAAGCTCAAGGTGGCCGAGAAAGACCAAACCATCGCCTCCATGCAGCAGAAGATTGAAGAGCTCAAGCAAAAAGCCGAGCAAGGTTCACAGCAACTGCAGGGCGAAGTGCAAGAGTTGGAACTGGAAAATTTGCTGCGCGCCAAGTTTCCGTTTGACCTGATCGAGCCCGTGCCAAAAGGCGAGTTTGGCGGCGACGCACTGCACCGCGTCAATAGCCAAAGCGGTACACATTGCGGCAGCATCCTGTGGGAATCCAAACGCACAAGAAACTGGAGCGATGGCTGGCTGCCCAAGCTGCGTGAAGACCAGCGCAGCGCCAAGGCCGAGGTCTGCGTGCTGGTCAGCCAGGTGTTACCCAAAGGCGTAGAAACGTTTGACTTGGTGGACGGCGTGTGGATCACGTCCCCGCGCGCGGCCATCCCCGTCGCCATCATGTTGCGCCATGGCCTGCTCCAAGTCAGTCAAACCCGCGCCCTGTCAGATGGCCAGCAGACCAAGACCGAGATGGTTTACCAGTACCTCACCGGCCCGCGCTTCAGGCAGCGGGTGGAGGCGATTGTCGAGGCCTTCTCATCCATGCAGGACGACCTGGACAAAGAGCGCAAAGTCATCATGAAGCAATGGGCCAAGCGGCAAGAGCAGATTGAGCGCGTGATGGGTGCGACCGTGGGGATGTATGGAGACTTACAGGGGATTGCGGGACAATCACTGCAGGAGATTGAGGGGCTGGAGTTATCCGCCCTGGAAATGCGGCTGTGATGATCAATAAACCTATTCAGTCTGGAGCCAACTATGAAAGCTGAACCCGTAGTCGGTGTCAAACCTTCAGTCATCCGCTGGGCACGCGAATCTATGGGCATGTCCATTGAAGACGTTGCCCATAAGCTCAAAAGACCGTCCGAAGAGGTCATGGCATGGGAGGCAGAAGATGGGACGTCGCCAACCTACTCGCAACTGGAGAACCTGGCATACAAAGTGTTCAAGCGGCCACTGGCCGTATTTTTCTTGCCTGCCCCGCCAGATGAAATTCCACCAGCCCGTGAATTTAGAACGCTGCCCGACACTGACCTCCACACCTTGCACGCAGACACTTATGTTCAGGTTCGCAAGGCGCACGCCTATCAAATCACTCTTAAGGAAGTCTTTGAAGGAAAGAGCCCGAGCGTGAGGCCAATCTCGCGCCAGGTGCCACTTGATATGCAAGGGTCCGTTGAAGCGCAGGCTCGCGCCGTGAGAGAAGCCTTGGGCATTTCGTTGGAAAACCAGCTCGGATGGAAGTCTGACGAAGTTGCCCTGAAGCGCTGGCGGGAGGCCGTGGAAGAACTTGGAGTTTTTGTCTTCAAGGCTCCGTTCAAGCAAAGAGACATCTCTGGGTTTTGTTTGCTCGATGCTGACTTCCCTCTGATATATCTGAACAACAGCACCACCAAGACCCGCCAAATTTTCAGCTTGCTCCACGAGTTGGCGCACCTCCTCCTAAACATCAGCGGCATCAGCAAGTTCGAAGTTTCTTATATGAGCAGGCTTCCGGCGGCTGAACGCCGCATCGAGCAGTTCTGCAATAAAGTCGCGGCCGAAATGCTGATTCCCTCCAATGACTTCGGGCAACAAATTGCGGGCCTTACCGGCGACGCAGAGTTAGCACAGGACACCCTGTACGCCACTTTGGCCAGCAGATACGGTGTCAGTCGGGAGGCGGTATTGCGTCGCCTGTTGGACCTGGAGCGCGTCAGCCAGTCGTTTTATGAGCGGAAGGCGAAGTTCTGGGCCAGCCAGAAAAAGGCGGCATCGGGTGGCGACTGGTATGCGTCGCAAAACACCTACCTGAGCGACAAGTTCGCACGTGAGGTTATTGGTCGCCACTATCGCAATCAGATCAGTGTGGAGCAGGCGTCAGAATTCTTTGGGATCAAGGCGAAGAATTTTGCGGGACTGGAGCAGCGCATTCTTCAGGGAGCCGCTGCATGATTTATGTGTTTGACACTAGTTCGTTAAGCAAACTCAAGCATTTCTTTCCCGGTGTTTTCAAGTCCGTGTGGACCGACCTGGATGCACTGGTTCAATCAGGCGGGTTGATCTCTACACGCGAAGTCTGGAATGAAATTGAACGTGGTGATGTAGACCCGCACACCAACCTGTGGCTCAAAAACCGCAAACAAATATTCACAACGCCAACTGCGGATGAGCTGCGTTTTGTCGCCCAGATATTTCAGATACGACACTTCCAGGCTTTGATTGGAGAAAAGCAACGCCTGATGGGCACCCCTGTGGCCGATCCATTCATCATTGCGTGCGCCAAGATACGGAAGGGAACCGTGGTGACGGAAGAGCGGCTCAAGCCCAATGCAGCAAAAATTCCCAATGTATGCCAGCACGCCAGCGTTGATGTGCCTTGCATGGATCTTGAAACGTTTATGCAAAAGCAAGGTTGGAGTTTTTGAAAGAAGTTGCCAAGCATTGGCGCTATGCGAAGCAAGGGGTGATGGCGCGACATTGGAGATTGAGGAGCTGGAACTTAATGCACTTGACGCCCCCAATGGAAGTCAGCAAGCCATTTGAACCGGAGTTCGAAAATGCTCAATAAACTTGTCGAGATTGACCACAAATGTTTTCGACAGTTCAAGTGGGGCGCGCTTCCAGAGCTTTCAAGGTTCAATCTTTTCTATGGCTGGAACGGGACAGGGAAGACCACGCTGTCTAACCTCCTTGTTGATCTTTCGCAGAAATCCCCGATTGAGATTGGCAAGGTCGTTTTTCGCATTGACAACGTGAATGTCCAGGGAGACCAACTTGGGCAAGATAGTCAGACCATTCCAAGAATCAGGGTCTTCAATCAACGGTATGTCGAAAGCAGTATCTTCAGCCGCTTCGATAAGCTTGACCACATCGTGTTTTTCGGTGAAAAAACCGTTGAACATGAGCAACAACGGAAAGCTGCGGTAGATGAACAGGCCAAGCGCCGTGAGGAATATAAAGAGCTTTCACCGAAAAAGACCAAGGCGGAAAGAGAGCTTGATGCCTACAAACAAGAACAAGCACAAGCTATTAAAACATTACTCAGAACAGCAGGCCAGGACAAGTACACAAATTACAACAAGTCCCACTTCGAGACCCGCTGCGACAGGTTCAATCCTGAGGTCGACGTCGTCTTGGGCGACGACGAGAGGGCCGCACTAGTAGCGTCCATAAGAACGGACATAAGGCCGACTCTACCGACCCAGACGTCAGCCAACCCCGTTTCAAATTCCCTGCTTGAAACTATCAGGCTGATTCTTGCTGCGAGTCCTACCAATGTTGCGATAGAAAAGTTAAAGAACGATAGCCAGCTTGCAGGGTGGGTAGGCGAAGGTCTTCAATTGCACCAGCACCGAGATGCCAAGACATGCCTATTCTGTGAGAACCCCGTGGGCGATGATCGCATTAAGCGGCTGGAGCAGCACTTTGATGATTCTTTCCGTGTTCTAAGTCAGCAACTGGCGGACTCGCTCCAATCCATGCTACGACTGAGAAACAGCGCGGATGACTTCAAACCTTACCAAGCCTCATCGGTCTACCCTCAACTGGTAGCACAGTTGAATGCCCTGAATTTGGTTCTTGAGACAAGGAAAACCGAATTCCTGAAAGGCTTACAGGCCGTTGAAAGTAGCCTAAAAGCGAAGCAAAGCAATATCTTTACGGCGTCGGAAGTACCACCTGAATTGTCTGATCTGCTTGCCAAGGGTGAGGGCTTCTCTGATGCTGCCAACAGGATTCAAGCCCTTCTGGCAGAACACAACCGCATTACGACCGATTTCAATGCTCAGATCGGCCAAGCAAAGGCCAAACTCGAATCCGATTTGATCGCATCGTCGGTAGCAATCAATACGGAAAAGAAAGAGATTTCGAAGAGCACGGCCGAAAGCTTGGACAAATGCGTAGCGAGGGGGCGTGAGCTTTCGGAGATTATCAAGAAGCTTGATGAAGCGTTGACCGAAACAGCCACGCCGGCCGAGGACCTAAACCAAGACCTCGCCTTGTATCTTGGGCATACCGAACTGACGCTGACCCATCACGGTAACGGCTACTCCATCACCCGAGGTAATGCAGAGGCCATAGACTTGAGTGAAGGTGAAAAAACCGCTTTTGCCCTTCTCTACTTTTTGAAATCTCTCGAAGATCACAGAGGCAAGTTGGAAGAGACCATTGTGGTCATTGATGATCCAGTGTCCAGCCTGGATGCATCCGCCCTGTTCACTGCCTTTGGTTTCATCAAAGAGCGAACAGAGAAGGCAAAGCAAATCATCGTGCTCACACACGACTTTTCTTTCTTCAGCTTGGTCAAGGGGTGGTTTCAACATGACCCCGTCTGCAAGACCCAGTCACACTACTACTCACTGACTTCCTCAATGAGCCCTGACGGTAAGTGCGCCACCGTTACTGTGATGGATAGGCTTCTCAAGGACTTTGCATCCGAGTACCAATATCTTTTCCACCTCGTCAAGAATGGGGCCACCGCCGAGGGAAAGGAACTCGCAGATCTCTACGGCTTGCCCAATGTAGGAAGAAGACTTCTTGAGCATTTCATCGCCTTCAAGTTTCCAGGCGGGCATGGCAAAGAGGAGTTGATCGGCAGGATGAATAAGCTTGAACTGGACTCCAAGACACTGGCCTTACTCAATCGGTTCCTCAACATTCATTCTCATGGTGACGGCATTGCTTCATCCGAGCATGATTTGAACTTGCTTGCAGAGACACCGAAAGTCATGCAGGCCATTCTGGAAGTCATGCGCAAAGAAGACAAAGAACATGTCGAACGATTGGAAGCGTTGCTGCATGGATAAGTTAGCCTACCGTCCTGCAAGATGAATTACCACATGAGCAACCAAAAACTAGAACTCACCTGGATCGGCAAGGACCAGCGGCCGCGGCTGGAGCCACGGATATTGCTGGAAGATCCGACTCGCAGTTACCACGCCTCCACGCGGGTGACGGACGACGACCTGTTTGATAACCGGCTCATCAAGGGCGACAACCTGCTGGCGCTCAAAGCATTGGAGGCGGAGTTTGCGGGCAAGGTGAAGTGCGTGTTCATTGATCCGCCGTACAACACGGGTTCAGCATTTGAGCATTACGACGATGCGCTGGAGCACTCAACTTGGTTGGGGCTTTTGCGCGATCGTCTAGAAGCTCTTCGGCGGCTATTAGCTCCTGATGGCTTCATTTGTTGTCATATTGATGACTCAGAAGGGCCTTACTTAAAGGTGTTGATGGATGAGGTATTTGGTCGCGCCAATTATCTTGTAACTCTTTATGTTCAAGTCCGTTACCCCGAGAAGACGCTGAAGCAAGACATGGCGTTTCACAAACAGATTGAACAGATACACATATATAGAAAGCAATACGGTGCGCAGCCAATCCAGAATGTAAAGATTCTCTCGTTTGACAAATTTTGCTATTACGTTAAAGAAAATGGTAACGGAAAAACCATACAGCTCGGAGGAAAAGCGGTACAGGTTTTTGACGCCAACGAGTGGGCAGTAAAGAAGGGGGAAGGATCGGCTAAAGGATTGAAGGAAATTTGGGCTACTGGTTCAATTCTGGATGGTAATTCTTCGGGGCGATTTTTTCGTGACTACTTGGCTGGCAGATCTGCGACTGATGGCCTTGGTGTGCTTTACAAAGTTGAGGGAATTGGGGACGATGGCCTTGGGTATCGGTACCTGACTGGGCCAGCTAGAGCGACGGCAACTAAGGGCAAGTATTACCAAGGAGTGCCGTTAGATAAGCTGGAGGCAGACGCTAAAGATCAGACTTCACCGATTGAGAATTTCTACGACTTGGCGGGTAGCTTCGGTAACTGCCGACATGAGGGCGGTGTCGATTTTCGTTCAGGAAAGAAACCGGAAGCCTTGATTGAAGTTGTAATGAATCACTTCACAAGACCCGGCGACCTCGTCCTCGACTCCTTCGCCGGTTCCGGTACCACCGGTGCGGTCGCCCACAAGATGGGCCGCCGCTGGATCATGGTGGAGCTGGGTGAGCATTGCCACACGCACATCGTGCCACGCCTGCAAAAGGTCATCGACGGGCAAGACCCCGGTGGTGTGACGCAAGCCGCGGATTGGCAGGGCGGCGGCGGCTTTCGCTATTACGAGTTGGCCCCCACGCTGTTGGCCACCGACGGCTGGGGCAATCTGGTCATCAACCCCGAGTACGACCCGGCCCTGCTGTCGGCGGCGATGTGCAAGCTCGAAGGCTTCGCTTATGCGCCGTCCGAGGTGCTGTGGTGGCAGCAGGGGCGCAG
>CAIMSP010000072.1 GCA_903844215.1 uncultured beta proteobacterium
GCGACCAGGCCTCCGCTGACTTGGCGCGGCAAAAGGTTCTGCTGTCAGGGGGAGAATTCCACATATCGCCGCTGCCCCAGGGTGGACGCAGTTTGCGCGCCAGCTGGCTGGTTTAACCCGGCGCCAGCGTCAGCACGGACCCACTGCGTGCGGCGCTTGCGCCACTAGAATCAGCCCCATGACCCCGTTTGATGAATTCTTGCGCGAGCACCCCGCCTATGGCACAACCAGCGCGCTCGACGCGCTGCGGGATGCGCAATACCGCCGGCTCGATGCACAAGACCAGGTCTATCTGGACTACACCGGCGGCGGTCTGCATGCGGCCAGCCAGGTCCGTGAGCACGCTGTCATGCTCAGCGAACAGGTGCTTGGCAACCCGCATTCGGTGAGCCCGAGCTCGATGGAAATGACGCGCCGGGTAGAGCAGGCGCGGGCTGCCGTGCTGGCCTATTTCAACGCCAGCGGCGCCTACACCGCGATCTTCACCGCCAATGCCTCAGGCGCGCTCAAGCTCGTGGGCGAATCCTACCCGTTCGCCCCGGGCGCTCGGCTGCTGATGACCGCGGACAACCACAATTCGGTGAATGGCCTGCGCGAGTTTGCCAAGGCCAAAGGGGCACAGGTGAGCTACGCGCCACTGACCCGGCCCGAACTGCGCATCGACACGCCGGCCATGGATGAGCTGCTAGCGCAGGCGGACCCGACGCAGCCCAACTTGCTGGCGTTTCCTGCGCAATCGAATTTTTCCGGCGTCAAGCATCCGCTGGAGCTGATCGCCACAGCACAGGCCAAGGGCTGGCAGGTGCTGCTGGACGCGGCCGCCTTTGTGCCCACCAACCCACTCGACCTGAGCGCGCTGGCGCCGGACTTTGTCGTGATGTCGTTCTACAAGATGTTCGGCTACCCCACCGGCGTGGGCTGCCTGCTGGTGCGCAACGAGGCCCTGCCGGCCTTGCGCCGACCCTGGTTTGGCGGCGGCACGGTGAACTTCGCCACGGTCCAGGGCCGCATGCACGTCCTGTCCAAAGGCGAGGCCGGCTTTGAAGACGGAACGCTGAACTACCTGAGCATCCCGGCGGTGGAGATCGGCCTGCGCCACCTGCAGCAGCTGGGCATGCCAACCCTGCAGACGCGCCTGCACTGCCTGACCGACTGGCTGATGAAGCAGTTGCTGGCGCTGCAGCACGGCAACGCTCGCCCCATGGTGCGCCTGTATGGCCCGGCCAACATGCTGCTGCGCGGCGCCACGCTCACGCTCAACCTGTACGACCCCAACGGCCACCTGCTGGATTACCGTCGCGTCGAGGAGCTGGCGGCCCAGGCCCGCATCTCCTTGCGCACCGGCTGCTTTTGCAACCCGGGCGCGGGCGAATCGGCGGAAGACCTGACGCCGGAAGACATGCACGCCGGCATTGCCGCCCTGGGCGAGCAGATCAACCTGCAGCGCTTCGTCCAGGCCATGCAGAGCCGAAACGGCAAGGGCGCCGGCGCCATCCGGGTGTCCATGGGACTGGTCAGCAATTTCGCCGACGTGCAGCGCTTCCTGTGGTTCGTGGCCGGCTTCAAGGACCAGACGTCGATGACCATCGGCAGCGTTTCCTTCGACATCGAATCCTGCCGCGTGCTGCGCGATGGGGCTTGAGCCCGAGCGGCTAATCGACCTGGCCCAAGGTGTTCGCGCCCTGCGGATTTTGTAGGCCCGGATCTTCCTTCGCCAGCCGGTATTCCATGGCGAGGTGATGCCGGTAGTTGAGTCGGCGGAACTCGGCAAAGGCTTCGCTGGGCAGATAGACCGGCTGCGTCGTGTCGGCGTGGACGCCCGCGGCCCCAGGCCGCAATCGGCTGTTGCGCTCGAACTCGTCCATGCCAAGACGCAGCAGTTCAGCCACGATCGCCTGGCGCGACGGCTGCGGGTGCAAACCGAGCAAGGCCTGCAACCGCTGCGCCACAGGCGCTGGCAATTTGAACCAGCGGCTACGGTGTTGAGCTATCGGGTCAGCAGCGGCGCGGGCCTGTGGCGGGCTGGATTTCATGGCGGGTTCTCTCCATCAGGACGGGCTTTCATGCCACTCGGGGTCGAGCACACCGACCTCGATGCGCTCGGCTGCAAGCGCAGGCACGCCATGATCGCGGCGCCGCATCCGCTGCGCTTGACTATTCGCAAATCGGCTGGCGCTGCGCCTGGGCCCAGACCCGGGTCGCAAGCTGCCGACGATTTTGCGATTTATCAAGCGTGCGGTGCGGCTCAAACGTAGTCTGTGACCCGCATGGGGTGTGCGTCACATGCGAGTTGCCATATCGACGTTGAAACATCTTCACAGCCGATCCCGCAGCCCGGCGCCCGCCAGGTGAAAGAAGGAAAAACGGAATGCGCCATCAAGACACGTTGGACTGGATGCTGAACGAGGCGCTGGAGCAACTCCGGCGCGCCGACCGTGCGCAGCGCCAACTCGTTCGCATCGAGCCCAGCCGCACGCTGCCCTGCTGGGAACCGCTGATCGACATCGTGGCCAACCCGGATCAACTGTGCATCGTGGTGGCGCTTCCCGGCGTCGCGCTGGAGCAGCTCGAGGTCGCGCTGGAGGACTCCGCGCTTCGGGTTCGCGCTGAACGCCCGTTTGGCGGCGGGCTGGAGGAGGGCGAAATTCTTCGCATGGAAATACCTTATGGTCCCTTCGAACGTCGCATTCCCCTGCCCTACGGGCTCTATCGATTGGCCCAGATGCAACTGGAAAACGGCTGCCTCAGGCTCAAGCTGGAGCGACTCACATGAATCCATCCAAGCTGCTTTTGGAACACCAGGCGAATCAGGGCGCGCACCCGCCTGAGGCGGTGCCGGGAGAGAGCGGATCCGATGTGGCCGTCAGCGTTCCGGAGGATGCGCTGGTGATCGTTCCGGTGCGCAACATGGTGCTGTTTCCCGGCGTGGTGGTGCCAATCGCGATCGGGCGCAAAGCCTCGATCGCCGCTGCGCAATACGCCGTCAAGACCGAGCGACCGATCGGCATCCTGTTGCAGCGAGCGCCCGACGCCGAGGCGCCCGGCCCCGATGATCTATGTGCCATGGGGACGCTGGCGGCGGTGCTGCGCTATGTCACCACGCCCGACGGCAATCACCATCTCATTTGTCAGGGCCAACAGCGCTTTCGCGTGCGTTCCTACCTCGAAGGTTTTCCGTTTCTGGTGGCCAGGGTCGAGCGCTTTGAAGAGCGTTCCGGCGCCGGCGACAAGGAAGTCGAGGCCCGCTTTCTGCGGCTCAAGGAACGCTCGATCGCGGTGCTGCAATTGCTCCCGCAAGTGCCGCAGGAGATGGTGCATGCCGTGCAAAGCATGGACGCGCCGGCCACGCTGGCGGACCTGGTGGCCGGTTACCTGGACATCAAGCCTCAGGAGAAGCAGGAGTTGCTCGAGCAAGTGGACCTGCGCGGCCGACTCGACCGGCTACTGGAGCTGATCGCCCATCGGATCGAAGTCCTGCAAATCTCGCGCGAGATCGACGAGCGCACCAAGGTCAATGTGGGCCAGCGCGAACGCGAGTTTTTGCTGCGCGAACAGATGAAGGCGATCAAGAAGGAGCTCGGCGAGGACGGCAGCGGCAACGCGGCCGAGATCGAGGAGCTGCGCAAACTGATCGCCGAGGCCAGCATGCCCGACGAGGTCGCCAAGCAGGCCCAGAAGGAGCTCCAGCGCCTGGCCCGCATGTCCGATGGGTCGGCCGAATGCTCGATGGTTCGCAGCTACCTCGACTGGCTGATTGAAGTGCCGTGGAAAGCGCCTGAGCCCGACAGCATCGACGTGGCGCAGGCCCGGCGCGTTCTGGACGCGGATCACTTCGGACTCGAACAGGTGAAAAAACGCATCCTTGAGTTTCTCGCCGTGCGAAAACTCAAGCCCGGCGGTCACGGCCCGATCCTTTGCCTGGTGGGGCCACCCGGCGTCGGCAAGACCTCGCTGGGGCAATCGATCGCCAAGGCGCTGGGCCGAAAATTCGTTCGCGTGTCGCTGGGCGGTGTGCACGACGAGGCCGAGATCCGCGGCCATCGGCGCACCTACATCGGCGCCCTGCCCGGCAACATCATCCAGGCACTGAAGAAAGCCGGCACCCGTGGCTGCGTCATGATGCTCGACGAAATCGACAAACTCGGAACGGGCGTGCACGGCGATCCGTCCGCCGCACTGCTCGAGGTGCTGGACCCTGAACAGAACGGCAACTTCCGCGACAACTATCTGGCCGTTCCCTACGACTTGTCGCAGGTGCTGTTCATTGCCACGGCGAATGTGCTCGACCCCGTCCCCGGCCCGCTGCGCGACCGCATGGAGGTGCTGCAGCTGGCGGGTTACACGCGCGAAGAAAAATTGCAGATCGCCCGCAAATACCTGGTGAGCCGCCAACTCGATGAAAGTGGACTGCGACCCGAACAACTGGAGCTCTCGGACGCCGCGATCGGCGCCATCATTCGCGACTACACCCGCGAAGCCGGCGTGCGCAGCCTGGAGCGCCAGATCGGCGCCGTGTGCCGGCGCGTCGCCCTACGCGTCGCCGAAGCTCAGGTCCAGCAGCTGCGCGTGGCTGAAGCCGATCTGCTCGAACTACTCGGCCCGGCCAAGTTTGAAAATGAAGTGGCGCTGCGCGCCGGCATGCCCGGAGTCGCCACCGGCCTGGCCTGGACACCCGTGGGCGGGGACATTCTGTTCATCGAGGCCAGCCGCACTGCGGGCAGTGGTCGGCTCATCCTGACCGGGCAGCTCGGCGACGTGATGAAGGAGTCGGTGCAGGCCGCGCTGACGCTGGTGAAGTCCAGAGCACCGTCGCTGCAACTCGATGCGGCGCAGTTCGAGAAGACCGATGTGCATGTGCATGTGCCGGCGGGCGCCATCCCGAAAGACGGGCCCAGCGCGGGCGTGGCGATGTTCATCGCCTTGTCCTCGCTCTTCATGAACCAGGCGGTGCGCAACGACGTGGCGATGACGGGCGAGATCAGCCTGCGCGGACTGGTGCTGCCGGTCGGCGGCATCAAGGAAAAAGTTCTGGCCGCCGCCGCCGCCGGCATCAAGTGCGTGATGTTGCCGGCGCGCAATCGCAAGGACCTGGAAGAAGTTCCACAGACCGTCAAACAGCAACTCGAGTTCGTCTTCCTGGACGATGTCGAGCAGGCCGCACGCGTGGCCATGCAGCATGAGCTCACGCCCCTGCCGAACCCGGCGGCGCTGCCCTTGTCCGGGGCTTGAATCCATGGGCCTGCCAAATCTTGAAGGGCCGCTGCAACGCCTGCTCAGGAACGCTGCCCAAGGTCGTGGCTTCCTGTGGGTGTGCATGACGCTGGCCTTTATTGGCAGTCTCAGCGCGGCCTACCCTGTGAGCATCGCCGTCATTCCGGCGGCACTGCTGATGCCGGGCCGCTGGTTACAGATCACGGTGGCAGCGGCGACGGGCAGCGCCTTCGGTGCCGCGCTGTTGATGTTTGTCGTGCACCAGCTGGGTTGGGTGCAACTCTACGAGCACTTTCCAGGACTGGCCACCCACGCGACCTGGACTCCGCTGGTGGACTGGGTTCAACGCTATGGCGTGCCTTCATTGTTTGTCATCGCAGCATCGCCCCTTGCGCAAACCCCTGCGCTGATCTTCCTTGGCATGGGCAGCCACGATTTTGTGAGCGTTTTTTTCGCGGTGCTTTTCGGGAAGTTGCTCAAATATGGCGTGCTGGCGGGCTTGGCGTCACGTTTTCCGCAGCGCTTCGGCGGCTCCCCATCTTGTTGACGTGGCGAAAGCGTTGCCAGGGGTGGCGGGCGTCGGATAGAAGCACCAACCCAAGCGCCCGTCGTGCCGACGGTGATTCCTATGGCCACCGCGCCCGCGGTTCCTTCGTCTTCATGGAACCGGGAAATGTCGCCGCGCCAGGGCGAGCGCATCTTCGCGTCACTGGTATCGGGCTGAATGAAACATTTCACAGCCGGATTCCTGGGGCCGGCTGGGGTCGCCGTACACTGCATCCACCCCCACTGCAAGCAAAAAGGATTTCCATGGCGGCCTACCTTTACGGGAATATCGATGTCCACGATCCAGTGCTGTACGAACAATACCGTGCACGCGTGCCAGCCATCATTGCCGCCCATGGCGGGCGCTACCTGGTGCGCGGCGGAGTCACGCAAGTTCTGGAGGGCGATGGCAAGGTGTCACGTCAGGTGATTCTGGAATTCCCCGACATGGCCGCGCTGCAGGGGTTTTATGATTCACCCGATTACGCCGCTGCCAAAGCCCTACGCCAGCGGGCCGCAACGGGAACCCTGGTGGCCATCGAAGGGATGCGACTTGAGCCTTGAGCCAGCGCCCACCGAGGCCTCAACCCAGGACCTGCCGCCAGAGCCTGGTCCCCTCGGCGCGCCGCTGGCAACGCTGGCGCAAACCGCCCCCGGCCTGTATCGGCACTACAAGGGAAATTTGTATCAGGTGCTGGGCACGGCGCGGCACTCCGAGGACCTGGCGGCGATGACGATCTACCGCGCCTTGTATGGCGAGCGTGGCCTGTGGGTGCGCCCGGCAGCCATGTTTGCCGAAATGGTGGAGGTGGACGGCGTGGTGCAAGCGCGGTTTCAAAAAATTTCCGACGCGAGCGCTTGAGTCAAGCAGCGCGAGCTCGGCTAGTTCAGGCCGGCGCGCACCAGGTGCGCAATGACCTGCGGGTACGCGATGTGCTCCTGGCTCAGGACCCGTGCCGCCAGCGTTTGTGCGCTGTCGCCAGCCAGCACAGGAACGACGAACTGGGCCAAGATCTCGCCATGATCGAGTTCCGCAGTGACGCGATGCACGGTGGCGCCGGCGACCTTGCAGCCCGCATCCAGCGCCCGCTGATGGGTGTTCAGACCGGTGAAGGCGGGCAACAAGGAGGGGTGGATATTGATCAGCCGGCCTTCGTAGTGGCGCACAAAGGCGGGCGTCAGAATGCGCATGAAACCGGCCAGCACCACCAGGCTCGGCGCGTACCCGTCAATCGCCTGCGCCAGGGCCGCGTCAAAGGCTTCACGCGTCGCGAAAGCCTTGTGGTCCACTACCTGGGTGGCGACGCCCTGCGCCTGACTCAGGCCGGCGGCGTGCGCCTGGTTGCTGATGACGGCCGCCACCCGCGCCCCCAGGCGCTCGCTCCAATGCTCGCGTTGTGCGGCCTGGACAATCGCGGCCATGTTGGAGCCCGAGCCGGAAATCAAAATCACGATGTTTTTCATGAAGGAACCGTTTCTATGACCCTGCCGATTTTGACACCCCTGCAAGCGCGCGTTCTCGCCACGCTGATGGAAAAGGCGCGCACCGTGCCCGACAGCTATCCACTCAGTCTGAACAACGTGGTCAACGGCTGCAACCAGAAATCCAGCCGCGACCCGGTGATGAACGTGCTGGAATCCCAGGCGCAAGAGGCGCTCGATGAGCTCCGCAGCCTGGGGCTGGTGCGCGAGGCCAGCGGCAGTCGGGTGGCGCGCTACGAGCACAATTTCCAGCGCGCCTACGGCGTGCCCGAGCAGTCCGCCGTGCTGCTCGGGCTGCTGCTGCTGCGCGGACCGCAGACGGCGGGTGAACTTCGCATCAGCACCGAGCGCTGGTACCGGTTTGCCGACATTTCCTCGGTAGAAGCTTTTCTGGACGAGCTGCAGGAGCGCTCCGAGGAAAAGGGCGGCCCGCTGGTGCTGAAGTTGCCGCGCGCGCCGGGCGCACGCGAGCAGCGTTGGGCCCAGTTGCTGTGCGGCGCCGAGCACGCGGCGCTGGCGTCGAGCGCAGGGCACGGCGACGCCACGCCAGGCCAACAGGACCTGCTGGAACGCGTGCAAAGCCTGGAAGCGCAACTCCAACTGCTGCGCGCCACCGTGCAATCCCTGTGTGCCGAGCTCGGCGTGGCGGCGCCCTTGTCGCCGCCCGGACAGAGCGAATAGCGCGCCCATGCTAGAAACAGCCTCAACTGGAGAACCCGTTCATGGACTTGAGCTTTACACCCGAAGAACAGCAGTTTCGCGATGGCGTGCGCGCCTGGGTGCGCGAGAATTTGCCGGCGGACATTTCCCACAAGGTGCACAACGCCCTGCACCTGAGCCGCGACGACATGCAGCGCTGGGCCAAGATCCTGGGCAAGAAGGGCTGGCTGGGCTGGGGCTGGCCCAAGGAATTTGGCGGTCCCGGCTGGAACGCCGTGCAAAAGCATTTGTTCGAAGAGGAATGCGCTCTGGCCGGCGCGCCGCGCATCATTCCCTTTGGTCCGGTGATGGTGGCGCCGGTCATCATGGCCTTCGGCAACGCGGAGCAACAACAACGCTTTTTGCCAGGCATCGCCAGCGGTGAGGTCTGGTGGAGCCAAGGCTACAGCGAACCGGGCTCCGGCTCCGATCTGGCCTCGGTCAAATGCCGGGCCCAGCGCGAGGGCGATCACTACCTCGTCAACGGCCAAAAAACCTGGACCACGCTGGGTCAGTACGGCGAGTGGATCTTCTGCCTGGTGCGCACCAGCACCGAAGGCAAGCCGCAAACCGGCATCAGCTTCTTGCTCATCGACATGAGCACGCCCGGCGTTTCGGTGCGCCCCATCAAGCTGCTCGACGGCGAGTGTGAAGTCAATGAGGTGTTCTTCGACAACGTCAAGGTCCCGCTGGAAAACCTGATTGGCGAGGAGAACAAGGGTTGGACCTACGCCAAGCACCTGCTCAGCCACGAGCGCACCAACATCGCCGACGTGAACCGCGCCAAACGCGAGCTCGAACGCCTCAAGCGCATCGCCAAGGCCGAAGGTCTGTGGGATGTGGACACGGGTGGCGCGCCGGCACTGCGCTTTCGCGACGAAATCGCCAAACTCGAGGTGGACGTGATCGCGCTGGAAATGCTGGTGCTGCGTGTCCTGTCGGCAGAAAAGTCCGGCAAGCAGTCACTCGACATCGCCGGCCTGCTGAAGATTCGCGGCAGCGAGATCCAGCAGCGCTACAGCGAGTTGATGATGCTCGCGGCCGGTCCCTTCAGCCTGCCCTTCATGGTCGAGGCGATGGAAGCGGGCTGGCAGGGCGATCAGACGGCGGTGCGTGGTTTGGACGGGTTTCCGGGAGGCGATGTGCAATGCGCGCCGCTGGCATCGACCTACTTCAACCTGCGCAAGACCACGATTTACGGCGGCTCCAACGAGATCCAACGCAACATCGTCGCTCAGAGTGTGCTCGGCTAACGCCCAGCACACTCTGAGGCGCGACGTTGCGTCGCAAGCTACGCACCGCTCCCCCTTGCCCCCTCCAGGAGGGGGTTCCACATGGATGAATGCAGGAGAAGACGATGGACTTTGACTTCACAGACGATCAGGAACAACTGCGCGAGGCTTGCGCCAAGTGGGCGGCCAAGGCCTATACCTTTGAGCGGCGCCGCAGCATCGTCGCTGCCGGCGGATTTTCGCGTGAGGCCTATGGCGAAATGGCTGAGCTCGGGCTGTGCGGCCTGTATGTGCCGGATGCGCATGAGGGCATGGGCATGGGGGCGATCGAAGGCATGGTGGTGATGCAGGAACTCGGGCGCGCCATGGTGCTGGAGCCTCTGGTGCAGACGCTGATGGCGTCGGTGCTGTTGGCGCTCTATGCCACGCCGCAACTGCAGCAGGACTGGCTGGGCGGCATCGCCCGCGGCGAGCGCCTGGTGGTACTGGCGCAGCAGGAGCGCAGCGCGCGCTACCGCCTGGAACGATGCGAAGCGCGTGCCATCCAGGAAGCCGGCGCATGGCGGGTGTCGGGGCTGAAGAATATCGTTCCGGCGGGCGACCGGGCCGACGCCTTCATCGTGCCGGCCATGGTGCAGGACCAGATGGCGCTGTTTCTGGTGCCCGCCGAGGGGTCGGGGGTGACGACGCGCGGCTATGCCACGCAAGACGGCAGTCGCGCCGCCGATCTGCTTTGCAGCGACGCGGCGGCCACGCTGTTGACCCTGGAAGGCCTGGCGGCGCTGGAACACGCGGTGGACATCGGCATTGCGGCAAACGGCGCGCAGGCCGTCGGCGTGATGGAGCAGACCCTGGCCATGACCGTGGACTACATGAACACGCGCAAGCAGTTCGGCGTGGCGATCGCCAGCTTTCAGGCCTTGCGCCACCGGGTGGCCGATATGAAGATGCAGCTCGAACTGGCGCGCAGCATGAGCTATTACGCGCATCTGAAGCTGAACGCGCCAGCCGCTGAACGCCGCATGGCGGTGGCGCGCGCCAAGGTGCAGTTGGGCAGCTCGATGCGCTTTGTCGGCCAGCAGGCGGTGCAGTTGCACGGCGGCATCGGCGTCACCGACGAGTACATCGTGAGCCACTATTTCAAGCGCCTGACACAGCTGGAAGTGGAGTTTGGCGACAGCCTGCATCACCTGGGTGAAGTGGCGCAACGGATGCAGGAGAGCGCCGGCGTTTTCGCGTAGCCGAATGCGGGTTCCATCCCGCAATTCTCAATCGGTCAGGGCCGAGCAAACCCCGCTTTGTGAAGATCCTTGTCGGTCCCGCAAGATCTCACATCGAGGACGCGGCGTCCATCGACATGAGCTGACTGAGCGCGCGACCGACGATCGGCGCCTGGTCGATTTCGGTCAATCGCCCCTCCCGCAGCAGCTCTGCGACTTCGCGCTCCGAGCGCACGAAGGCGTCAAAGCCTTCCCGGTTGGTGAACAGCCAGCGTGTGCGTTTCGGGCTGATCCAGCTCAAGCGACAGCGGTGCAACTGGCTCTGGTCATTCAAGTAGTCAAACCACAGGCCGCGCTCCATGGCATGGGCCTTGAGCGCGAATTCATCCTTGGGCTGGGTTTGCGCCTGCGCCACGCGTTCGTCCAGCGCACGCATGGCTTCCTGCCCGGCCTGGGCTTCGCGTGCGCGACGCTCCAACTCCTCAGGCGTGGGAGGCGCCGTGCGCACGGCCTGCATGTGCAACTCCATCAGCGCGGCCATGAAATCTTCACGCGCCTTGCCGCTCCAGCGGATCGAATCCAGTCCCGCGCCCAGACTGCGGATCATTTCCGGCAGCACCCGCATCAGCTGACGGCGCTCCTGCGGGTGCGGCGTCAGATCGGGTTCTCGCTGGCGCCGTTCCACCACCACCGTCTGCGGCTGGGTTGACCAGATCAACTGGTCCATGGTCGTCAAGGCGTTGTTCCAAACCTCGGGTTGCGCCTGCACCTTGACCCAGGCCCGGGCCAGCACCTCGCGCCACTGCATCGTCAGGAACGGCAGCAGCAAGGGATTGAGCGGCGAGGCCAGCGGCAAGGCGTTGATGCGGCTATGCACGACTTCATCGGCGTGCGCGCGCGCCAGCGCCAGTGACTCGTCGGTCTGCGCCACCTTCGCCACGGGCTCGATCCGGGTCTGCGCCTGCTGCTCCGCCTGGGCTTGAAATTCCGTGAACTCCCGCAGCAGTTGCTCGAACAGCGACAGATCGTCTTCAAATTCGCTCAACGCGCGATGCACCGTCTTGTCGATCTGCAGGTACAGCGGATCCTGCTCGCCCTTCTCGACGTTCCAGGTGACCGATCCATGGGCCAGCGCATCGATCAATTGGCGCGCAGGGTGGCTGGCCGAGCGAAAGAATTCGCGATCGATCATCGCCGCCTTGAGCGTGGGGATCTGCAAGCGCGCGATGATGAGCTTGAGCTGCGCGGGAATCGCCGGGTCGGCAAAAACGTAGTCGAACACTTCAGCCAGCGCATCCACCGTGCCGCGGTCAATTTCTGACGCCTGTTTGACCTGCTCGTGTTCGCGCATGCGGCGCAATACATTGTGGCCCGTGGGGTCGATGGAATCGCCCCATTCATGGATAAACTCGGCTCCGCCATCGGCCTGCAAACCACCCAGATAACCCATCAATCCGGGGTCGGCCGGGACCGCGACCACGGCCGCTTCGGCGCCGCCGGGTGCGCCCGCATGACCAAAGCCGAGCTTTTGCAGGAACTGGCGCGCGTGCGCCGCGATGCTCTGACCAAGAGGCGCCAAGAGGCCGTGGGCGGTCGTGGCTTCGGGGCGCGCCGACCCGCCAAAATCCGAGGGCATGGCGCCGGAGCGGCTGTTTTCAAAGTCTTGCCACATGGAGTGGGGAACCCCCGAGCCGCCATCGCCGCTGGGCACAAAATCACTCTGGCCACCATAGGATGAGGGCGGAGCGCTGCTCGAAAAAGCACCATAGCCGGAGGTCGGCCGACTGGTGTCCAGCGCGTCCGGTTCCGAGGGCGGTGCGAAACCACTGTCCACATCGGCCGACTTGCGAATGCGGTGCGTGGTCTTGACCGACACGCCAGCCTGGGTCAAGGTGGCGTTCATGTCCTGATACAGAGGCTCCAGATCGAGGCTGTACTGGGGCAAGAGCGAGCTCAACAACTCACTGCAGACCGCGTCTTCGAAGGCGCTGGTCTTCCACCCCAGCATGAGAGCGCGCACCAGCACCTCGGGGCGAAACGGATTCGCGGTCATGGGCATGACCTCCCCGGTGAGCAGCGTTCCAAGGAACTGATTGAGCTTCTGCAGCGAGGCTTCGTATTGGCTGTTGAAACGCTGCACCACCTGGTCGAGTGACAGCAACTGGTCCATTTCGGCCGCGTCGATCAGCGTCAGCGTCATGCCGTCGAGCGAGTTGCCCTGACCCGTTGCGCTGCCAGCGCCCCGCGGACCGGCAAGCAGCGCGAGCCGCACTTCCTCCTGCAAGGTCTCCTTCAGGGCATCCTGGTAAATGCTGGTCGCCAGGGTGCTCTGTTTGTCCAGCAAGAAACTCATGGAGCGCCAGCGATAGGCGTCGGCGGCGCTGTGCGGTCCCACTTTCTGCGCCATGTCCAGCAGGTGCTCGCTCATGGCGCGCAGGTAGGCCCCTTCGTGACGGGAAAAATAGGTCAGGGTTTTGGCCGTCAGATTGCGCATGATGGCGCGCGCCTGGGCGTCGGGGCTGACGCCAACAGTCTGGGGCGCGACGAAAGGTCGATTGGCCATCACAAATTTGATCGATGAAATCTACGTGTTCTAGGTAGTCAACGCCTACGCGGTCTCGGGCGTATCCGGTACCGCCATGATGTGCTGCATCGCCCTGGCAACCAGGGCCTCGTTCGGCAGCACCTTGAGCCGCCCCCGTCGCAACAGTTCGGCGACTTCGCGTTCAGAGCGCACAAAGGCGTTGAAACCTTCGCGATTGGTGAACAGGAAACGGCCGCGCTTGGGACTGACCCAGGTCAATCGGCAACGCTGCGCCTGGGCGTCGTCGTTCAAGAAGTCAAACCACATGCCACGCTCAAACTCCTCCAGTATGGCATCCATGGTATCGGGCGCATCGACTTGCGCCGCTGCGATGCGCTGATCCAGCATCCAGACCGCTTCCTCACCAGCGCTCTGGTCCTGCAACTCGGCGCCTTGCGACTGCGCTGGGTCGGGCGTTGAGCGAATCGCGTTCATGTGGGCTGCGATCAGGCGACGGGTGAAATACTCCCGCTCCTCTTCATGCCAGGTCAAACCGTCCAGGCTGAGGTTGAGCTGGCGCACCAGTCCCGGCAGCACCGCCACCAATTGGCGCCGTTCCGCGCTGTCCTTCTTGGGCAGCACCGACCACAACAACTGATCGGTGCTGGTCAACAGCAGCGCCCATCGATCCGGATCGGAGGCTTCGTTGACGCAGGCCCGCGCCAGCACCTCGCGCCATTGTTTGGTCAGAAACGGCAGCAGGAACGCGGTGCGTCCGCGGTCATCGGGCAAGGCGGCGATGCGCTCCTGGATCAGTCCATCAACATGCGCGCGCGCCGCCTCCAGCGCCTCTTCCTGCTCCTGTGCGCTGGTCAAATGCTGCACCTGTTGCGTGAGCCCTTGTTCTGCATGCGCCTGGAATTCCTCGAATTCCAGCAGCACGTCACTGAACAGCGCCAGGTCCTGATCGAATTCACGCAGGATGCGTTTCACGCTGGCCTCGATTTGCAGGTACAGCGGATCCTCCAAACCCTTCTCTTCAGACCAGGCCATGGCAGCGCCAGCCAGGGCATCGATGAGTCGGCGCGCGGGGTGATTCGGCGAATGGAAAAAATTCCGATCCAGCAAAGCCGCTTTCAGGGTCGGTATCTGCAAGCGACCAATCACGACCTTGAGTACGGAGGCAATATTGGGATCAAAGAAAACAAAGTCAAACACTTCGGCCAGTGCATCGACCATGCCGCGATCGAACTCCTGGGCTTCACGAACGACCGGCTCTTCGCGCAGGTGGCGCAGCAGATTGGGACTCCCCAGGTCAAGGTCCAGTCCGGCATAGGCAAAGGATTCGATCGCACCGGCCTGCAGCCCTTCCAGATGACTCAATAGATAGGGATCCACCGGAGGCAGTGCGGCGTCCAGCCCCGGGTTTGCGCCCGGGAAACCAGGGTACCGAGCCACGCCCGCCGCAGCCGGATGCAGGGAGTAGCCGCCCTCGGGCAGGCCCGCCGCGATGCGGTGCAGGAACTCGTGTGCCTGCAGCGCCACCGGCCAGCCCGGCCCGGGGTGCCCAAGGCCGGGCAGCGCCGCGCTGTGCGCCAGGCTTCCCCAGCCCGTTGCGCTGCCGTAGCTTGAGGCAAGGCCGGGTCCGCTTGCGGCGCTCTCGGCGCCGCTGTCGGTCTCGCTGTCCTTGCGCAGTCGGTGCATCTGCTCGCTGATCCCCGATTTGGCCAGAAGTTGGTCCAACTCCTTGTACAAGGTGCCCAGGTCAATACAGTTGTGCGGGTCAAAGGCCAGCAGCACGCTGCGCGCCACGTCTTCGGCAAATGCACACTGCTTCAACGCCAGCAGCAAGGAGCGCACCAGCACCGCTGGGCGGTAGGGGTTGTTCTGCAAACTCGCGTTGTCACGCCCGAACAGGGCACGCAGGCGCAGCGTCAGCGGCACCAGCGTGTCATCGTAGTGTGTATTGAAGCGCTGGGACACCTGGTCGCTCAGCAACATCAAATCCATTTCATCGGCACCGAGGAGCGTCAGGTTCACGCCTTCAAAAACGCCCCCAGACAGACGGCCTGCTGCGCCATACAAGTCGCTCTCACGCTCGATGGTCTGGACTTCCTTGTCCAGACTCGTTTCCAAGGCGGCCGCAAACGCCAGTTTGAAGGCCGGGGTGTGCACCTCGAGATAGTGACGGGCCATGCGCCAGCGCAACATCTGGGCATCGCTGTCTTTGCCGTTGATCAGCGCCTGCAGACGCCGCTGCAGCAGGTGCACCAGATCGTCTTCGTTTTTGGAAAAATAGCTGAGGACCCGCGCATTGAGCTTGCGCGCCACAGCGCGCGCACTTCGATGAGCGGCGCCCGCAGAGAGGTCTGAGGCTTTGGACGAATGCATATTTCTGTGGGTTAGCGGTAGCCAAAGGCCAGCCTTGCACGTGAATTGCGCGAGACCAAGCTTCCGTTCAATATGCGCCCATTGTAAGGAGTCGGCGAACCCGACCTGCCGGAATAGGCATTCAAAGGTATTGCATCTTCAAAGCCGTCGCAGTGGCCCTTTGCCTGGGCGGCGCCGCAGGGTGGGGGCGCCACCCAAGCCATGGCATTCGTCAAGGCAGAAAGGCCGTCTCTGACTGGCGCTGAAGTGCGCCTCCCGGGGCTTGGCAGGCAGGCGCCGCCCAAACTGCATGCTTCGGTGGCGCGACGCCACGAGTCATCCAAATTCGCCATTTCAGCTTAGGTCTCATGCTTTGACGGCGCACCACCCCGACTCCCGCAAGCGCGCAACTTGCGCTTAAGCCACTGTGCCGAAGCCTCGATGGCACGGTAAAGCCAGCGCAACAGCAGCAGCGCGGCCAACGCCTCCAGCAAGGTCTGCACAAACGCCACAAAGGGATTGCGCGTGATGGAGCGAGCATGAAATTTGGCGAGGGCGCGATCCCGGGTGATTTCGATGCTGTCGTAAAACGTCGGCACCACCAGCAGCGTCAACAGGGTCGAGGTGATGGTGCCGCCGATGATGGCGACGGCCAGCGGGCGGTAGAACTCCGCCCCTTCGCCAATGCCGATGGCCACGGGCATCATGCCCGCGATCAAGGCCAGCGTGGTCATCAGGATCGGGCGCAAACGCAGGCGTCCGGCGTGCATCAGGGCTTCCTCGCGCGCCGTGCCGGTGGCCTCCTCCTTGCGCGCGCAATCCAGCAGCAGGATCGCGTTCTTGGCCACCAGTCCCATCAGCATGATGACGCCGATGAAGCTCATCAGATTGAGCGTGCCGCCCGTGAGCAGCAGCGCGATGACCACGCCAATCAGGCTCAAGGGAAGCGAGAGCATCACCGCCACCGGCGCGGTGAACGAGCCAAACTGGATCACCAGGATCAGGTACATGAGGCCGATGCCCATGACCAGCGCCGTCGCCATTTCGGCGAACAGCTCCTTCTGATCCTGGCCGGCCCCGCCCAGCGACAGGCCGTAGCCTGGCGGGTACTCAAACGTGTTGGCCAGTTTCATGGCGTCATCAGTCACCTCCCCGTTGGAGCGGCCCTGTGCGTTGGCGGACACGGTGACCGTGCGCTTGCCATTGGCGTGTTCGATACCTGAAGGGCCCTTGCCCATGGTGACGGTGGCAATCTGATCCAGCGGGACCATCAGGTTGGTGCCGGCCACGGCAATCGGTAGGCTCTCGATGTTTTCCTTGCTGACCCGATCATCGGGGTGCAGACGCACCGCCACATCGCGGGTCTCGCCACTGGGGTCCACCCAGTCGCCGACCTCAATACCAGCAAAGGCCACGCGCAGAGCTTGCGCCGCATCATTCGCCGAGATGCCCATGGAGTTGGCCAGACCGCGGTTGAGCTCGACCTTCAACTCCTTCTTCGGGTCCTGCTGTGACAAGCCGACATCGACCGCGCCCGCAACCATGCGCAGTTTGTCCATGTAGGCGCTGGTGATTTCCAGCAGCTTGCGCGAGTCGGGTCCGGTGAAGTCAATTTGAATCGGCTTGCGTGCGCCATTGTTCAGGTCGTCAAGCACGGTGTATTCCCCGCCCACCAGCGGGCGAATCCTTGCACGCAATTCGGTCGCAACTTCCTTGGCGCTGCGCTGGCGCGTATTGCGCTTGCCGATGTCCACATAGATGCGCCCGCCGTTGGCATCGATGGTGCTATTGGTCTCCTTGGTTTCATGAATCGAGCGCGCTATGGCCGCCGCCCGCTCCATCTTCAGGCGCGCGTACTCGACCGACGAGGAGGCCGGTGTGCGCACGTCGATCATGAGATAGCCGGAGTCGGACTTTGGCAAAAACTCGGTGCCGCCTTTGGTCATTTGCAAGGCCACGGCCCCAGCCATTGAGGCCACGGCGATGAAGGCCATCCAGCGCCGATGATGGAGCGCCCAGGCAATCACGTTGCCATAGCGGTCGGCTTGGTGGTCAAACCAGGCGTTGAAGCGCTGCAAATGCATGCCAAGGCCGCTTCTTTGCGCGCTGTGGTGGTCCGGTGGGTCGCCCCAGAATGCCGACAGCATGGGGTCCAGGGTGAACGAAATGCCCAGGCTCACCAGCACCGAACAGGTGACGGTCAGCGCAAAGGGGCGGAACCATTCGCCGGATATGCCGGGCATGAAGGCGACCGGGACGAACACGGCGATGATGGAAAACGTGGTGGCGGCGACTGCCATACCGATTTCCGCAGTGCCTTCCAACGCCGCAGTGCGGCGGTCCGCACCACGCTGCATATGTCGCACGATGTTCTCGCGCACCACGATCGCGTCGTCGATCAGCACACCGATGGCCAGCGACAGGCCCAAAAGCGTCATGAAGTTCAGCGTGAAGCCGCACAACCACACGGCGATGAAGGCGGCAATGACCGACGTCGGCAGACTCAGTGCCGTAATCAGCGTCGAGCGCCAGGAATTCAGGAAGGCATAGACCACGAAGATGGTCAGGCAGGCCCCCAGTACCAGCGACTCGATCACGTTGTTCAAGCTTCGTTGGGCTTCAACGCCGCCATCGCGCGTCACTTCCAACTTGCTGCCCTTGCCCTCCTTTTCAAAATCCTTATTCATCTCTTCGACGGCCTTGCGAATGCCCTGCGCGACGCTCACGGTACTGGCTTCGCGCGCCCGTGCAACGAACAGGCCAACATTGGGCTTTCCGCTGCGGATGCTGAAACCATCGATGTCAGCGTAACCGTCCTGGATCGTGGCCAACTGAGCCAAGCGAACAATTTGTCCGTCCACGCGTTTGACCACAATTCCCTGAAATTCTTCGGGTGATTCGATGCGCCCCACCAGACGGATGTTTTCCTCTTCCATGACGCCACGCACCTTGCCTACCGGGGCATTGGCATTTTGCGAGCGCAGTGCAGCGACCACGTCGCCGATCGATATGTTGTATTCGCGCAGCTTTGCAGCGCGCAACAGGACCGACAACTCGCGCTTGAGCGAGCCACTGACGTTGACCGTCGCCACACCAGCGACTGCACGCAGCCGATCCGCCACCACATCCTCGGCCAGTCGGGAAATTTCGGCGTGGCTTTGTTCCGTACTCGACAGTGCCAGGTTCATGATGGGCTGCGTCGCCGGGTCAAAATGACGCACCACCGGTTCGCGCATTTCGGTGGGCAGCTTGTAGCGCAAGCTGGACATGACCGTGCGCACTTCATCGGCCGCCTCAATCATGTTCTTATTGAACGAGAACTCGAGCCAGAAACTGGCGTTGCCTTCATTGCTGTTGGAGTACAGGTTGGTCACGCCGGAGACGCTTTGCAAGGACTTCTCGAGTCGGTTGACAATTTCCCGCTCCACCGTGTCCGGGGACGCTCCGGGGTAGTTGATAAAGACCTGGATGCCGGGAATTTCCACATCCGGGTTCTGGTTGACGCGCAGCTTGTTGAGCGCCATCAAGCCCATAGCCATCAGCGCGATGATCAGCACGACCGTCGCGATCGGTTGCTTGACACTGAAATTGGACAAGAACATGGCTATGGCCTCACAACCGAATCGGAGCGCGCCGCCGAAGCCGTTGACGCGGGCTTGGCGCTGGCCAATTCCACGGTCTGTCCGTCCTTGAAGTTGGAGCTCGGCGTGCGCAGCACGGTTTCCCCCTCCGAGAGGCCGCTACGGACCTCGTAATCGCCGGTGCGCGCATCGCGCGGGCCGAGCACCAGATCCACCTTGCTGAGCTTGCGCTCCTTGATGCGCCAGACGGAGGTCTTGTCACCGGCTTTGACCACCACGGATTCTGGCAGCGTGAGTGCCGACACTTTGGTGGTTTCAATATTGCCTTCGGCGTACAGCCCTGCCACGCGAGGTTGAGCAGCGTCACCAAAGCTGACCAAAACCTCCACCTGCCGCGTCACATCGTTGGCGCTGGGATCTAGCCGCATCACCGTGCCGCGAAAGTCCTGGTTGGCATAGCCGTTGATTCGGAAATGGACCGCTTGCCCGACCTTGACCTGGCTGACCTTGTCCGTGGAAATGCGCCCCGCAAAACGCATGCTGGTGGGGTCCACGACTTTGAGCAGTTCTTTGCCAATCGAGGCCGTGTCACCCGCAGAGACCTTGCGTTCGCTGATGACGCCGTCGAAGGGCGCGCGCACCAGCGTGCGCTGCAGTTGCTGACGGGCGCTCACGGTCCGCGCATTCGAGGCCGACAGCTCGCTTTGAGCGCCATTGCGGCGCACTTCAGCTTCGTCCAAGGCCTGCAAGGAAGCCATACCGGAGTCGCGCAAGGTCTTGAGGCGCTGCAGGTTGCGCTGCGCCTGGTCCAGCGCCTGCACGGCGCTGCGGGCGTTGTCCTCGGCGGAGTTCAGGTTGTCGCGAATGGCTGTTTCATCCAGTCGCACCAGCACGTCGCCGCGGCGCACCGCGTCGCCACTCTCCTTGAGCACCTGCAAGACGACAGCCGAGACTTCGGCCCGCAAGTCGGCCTTGCGCTCGGGTTGTATCGACCCGGTAATCGTCGGACCAGAAGCCAGTGAATTGCTGCGCACCGCGATCAGGTCCTCCGGCGCCACTTGCAGCACCACCGTGGCCGACGCGCCATCCGGCCCTGCCTTGGGATCCGCTTCCTTGCTGCAACCGGCCAGTGACAGGAACATGGCCAGGGAAATCAGTGTGATGTGTCTCATAGGCAGTTGGCTGCGGTGGTTGGATCAGTCGGTTAAAAAAATTAGCTGCGCTGGGCCAGCCGCTTGAGCGCATACAGCGCGTCAAGAGCCTCGCGCGGGCTCAGCGCGTCGGGGTTGATCGCTGCCAGCGCCAATTCGGTCGCATTATCTGGCATCGACGCCGGCAGCGGCGGCGCGGCAAACAAGTCCACTTGGGCATGGGTTTCACTGGCGCGCGTCTCCAGCGTGTGCAGCGCATGGCGCGCCTGGTGCAGCACGGCTGCAGGCATGCCGGCGAGCTTGGCCACCTGGATGCCGTAGCTGCGACTGGCCGGACCGTTTTGAATTTCGTGCAGGAACACGATGTCCGAGCCGGCTTCGACCGCGCTCACGTGCACGTTCATGGCGCTGTGGTGCTGCACCGGAAATTCGGTCAGTTCAAAGTAATGCGTGGCGAAGAGCGTGAAGGCCTGGGTCTTGTCGTGCAACTGGCTGGCGATGGCGCCGGCCAGCGCCAGGCCGTCAAAGGTCGAGGTGCCGCGGCCGATCTCGTCCATCAGCACCAGCGAGCGCGGCGTGGCGCTGTGCAGGATTTGCGCGGCCTCGGTCATCTCCAGCATGAACGTTGACTGCGCGTTGGCCAGATCGTCGGCCGCGCCAATGCGCGTATGGATGGCGTCGATGGGACCAAGGCGGCAGGAGGTCGCCGGCACATAGCTGCCCATGCTCGCCAGCAGCACGATCAGCGCCACCTGGCGCATGTAGGTGGATTTGCCGCCCATATTCGGCCCGGTGATGATCTGCATGCGCGCCCGGGGTCCGAGCACGCAGTCGTTGGCGATGAAGTTGCGTGGCCCGGCGCTGCTGGCGCGCTCCTGTAGCCGCGACTCGACCACGGGGTGGCGACCCTGACGGATCTCGATGCAGGGCTGCGGCACGAACTCGGGCGCGCACCAGTTCAGCGTGAGCGAGCGTTCGGTCAGCGCGCACAGCGCGTCCAGCGACGCGAGCGCGCGCGCCAACTGGCTCAAGCGCGGCACAAAGGCCTGCAACTGGTCGAGCAGCTGCTCGTACAGCCATTTCTCGCGCGCCAGCGCGCGGTCCTGGGCGCTCAGCGCCTTGTCCTCGAAGGTCTTGAGCTCGGGCGTGATGTAGCGTTCGGCATTCTTCAGCGTCTGACGCCGCCGGTAATCGGCCGGGACCTTGTCCAGTTGCCCCTGCGTCACCTCGATGTAGAAGCCGTGCACGCGGTTGAACTGCACGCGCAAATTGGCGATGCCAGTGCGCTCGCGCTCGCGCGTTTCCAGCGCCAGCAAGAAGGCGTCGCAGTTGTCGGCAATGGCGCGCAGTTCGTCCAGCTCGGCGTCAAAACCGCTGGCGATGACGCCGCCGTCGCGCACCAGCGCGGCCGGCTCGGGGGCGATCGCGCGCAGCAGCAGCTCGGCGCAGTCCAGCGGCGGGCGCAGATCGCCAGCCAATTGCGTCAGCAACTCGGACCGGCCGTCACAAGCGGGGCTCAAGCCCTGCGCCTTGTGCAGCGTGAGCTGCAGCGCCACGAGTTCGCGCGGGCGCACCTGGCGCAGCGCCGTGCGGGCGGTGACGCGTTCCACGTCGCAACAGCCCTTGAGAACGTCGCGCAAATCCTGCCAGCGCGCCTGGCGCAGGGCGGCCAGCGCCTCCAGCCGTTGCCGGGCCAGCGTGCGTTCGCGCGGCGGCTGCAGCATCCAGCTCTTGAGGCTGCGGCTGCCCATGCCGGTCAAACAGGTATCGAGCAGCGAGAACAGCGTGGGCGCGTCCTCGCCGCGCAGCGTCTGCGTCAGCTCTAGATTGCGCCGGGTGTTGGGCGGCAGATCGACCTGGTCGTCCGCGCGCTGCACCTGAACGCTTTGCACATGCGTCAAGGCCCGGCCCTGCGTGTGCTCGGCGTAGTCCAGCAAGGCGGCGGCGGCGGCGTGCGCCAGCGCCAGTTCCTGCGCGCCCCAGGCCTCAAGGCTGGCCGCTTGCAACTGGGCCAGCAGCTTGTTCACGCCCAAAGCCGCGTCGAATTGCCAGGATGGACGGGCTGTGAGCGAGAGCGAGGAAGAAAACTTCAACGCCTTGATGCGCTGCTCCAGGGCCGGCGTCACCTCGGCGCTGTACAGCAACTCGCTCGGCGCCAGATGCGCGACCCAGGCCTCGAGCGCGTCGCTGCCGCATTCGGCCAGATGCACCACGCCTTGCGTCACGCTCAGCCAGGCCAGGCCGCAGCGCTGGCGCGGCCCCTGGTGCAGGCACAGCAGCAGCGATTCGCTCTTGTCGCTCAAGAGCGCGCTGTCGGTGAGCGTTCCCGGGGTCACGACCCGCACCACCTTGCGCTCGACCGGACCCTTGCCGGTGACTTCGCCGATCTGCTCGCAAATCGCCACCGACTCGCCCTGCTGGATGAGCCGCGCCAGATAGGTCTCCATCGCATGAAACGGCACGCCCGCCATCATGACCGGCACGCCGCCGGACTGGCCGCGTGAGGTGAGCGTGATGTCGAGCAGGCGCGAGGCCTTTTGCGCGTCCGCGTGGAACAACTCGTAGAAGTCGCCCATGCGGTAAAAAACCAGGGTGTCGGGGAACTCCGCCTTGATGCCAAGGTACTGGGCCATGGCGGGTGTTTGGGGCTTGGCGGTATCGGTCATTGGCGCCAAGTCTATCAACTTCAAACCCATCCTTGCACGCGCCGCTCCGAACGCCCTTGCAGCCCCCGAGCTTGCGGAATTTTGCGAAAAATCAACCCCTGCGTGGGCCGACATCGTCTCCTTCGCCAAGGCCAAAGGGGCTTTCGCTGAACGGCCAGGTGATCGAGGCTGCACAAGCGCGGGCTGCGGCCGACGCATTGGAGCGCCTGGCGAGCAGACACAGGGGTGCGGTTTGCAAGCTGATTTGCTGCGCTGCGGGCGCAGCCAGCGTCGAGGTGGGACAATCACCCCCTATGCATCCAAAAGCCCTGCTTGAAGCCAGCTCAGAACTGGTCCGACTCGTCCTCAAATTCGACCACCCCACCGACGCCATCGTGGCGCGGTTTTTTCGTGACAACCGCGGCCTGGGGCCGCGCGAGCGTGCCACCCTGACCGACACCGTGTACGCGGTGCTGCGCTACAAGCTGCTGTTTGAGCACTTTGCGCCTTCGGGCTCGGGCCCGCGCGAGCGTCGGCTCGCCATCCTGGGCCTGGCGCACAGCCAGAAGGACACGGGTGCGCGCCTGAACGCGGCGCAAACGCAGGCGGCGCAGGATTTTCTGCGCAGCGCCTTGAACGACCAGGAAAGCGCCTGGCTGGAGCAATGCCAGCAGATCCACAGCGCCGACCTGCTGGAGCGCCATCGCCACAATATGCCCGAATGGCTGGTGACCCCGCTCAAGGAAACCCTGGGTGAGCAGTTCTGGCCGCTCGTTCTCAGTCTGGAACAAATGGCACCGCTCGATCTGCGCGTGAATGCGCTGAACGACAAGCGCGCCGAGGTGCAAAAAGAGCTCAAGGCATCGGGCATCGAGACCACGCCCACGCCCTACTCACCCTGGGGCTTGCGCGTCAAGGGTAAGCCGTCTCTGGCCAAGGCAACGGCGTTTGTGCGCGGCGCGGTGGAAGTGCAGGATGAGGGCTCACAACTGCTGGCACTGCTGCTCGACGCCAAGCGCGGCGAGATGGTCGTGGACTTCTGCGCTGGCGCGGGCGGCAAGACGCTGGCCATCGGCGCGGCCATGCGCAACACGGGGCGGCTCTATGCCTTTGACACCTCGGCGCACCGACTCGACGCGCTCAAGCCGCGGCTGGCGCGCAGCGGCCTGTCCAACGTGCACCCGGCCGCGCTGGCGCACGAACGCGATGACCGCATCAAGCGCCTGGCCGGAAAGATCGATCGCGTGCTGGTGGATGCGCCCTGCTCGGGTCTGGGAACGCTGCGGCGCCATCCCGATCTGAAATGGCGTCAGACCGAAAAGAGCGTGGCCGAACTGGCCGCGATGCAAGCCGCCATTTTGCAAAGCGCGGCGCGCCTGCTCAAACCGGGTGGACGGCTGGTGTACGCCACCTGCAGCCTGCTGACGCAGGAGAACGAGGCCGTGGCCCAGGCATTCTCACAAGCCAATGCGGAGTTCACGGCGCTGGACGTGGCCGAGATTCTGCGCGAACTCAAGGTGGACGACGCGGCCACGCTGTGCAGCGGACCCTACCTCAGGCTATGGCCGCAACGGCACGGCACCGACGGCTTTTTTGCTGCGGTGTGGCAGCGCAAATAGCGCGCCCCATCGGTTCCAGCGACGCGCTCAGGGGGCGCCGACCGAGCCGGTGGTCTGCGCTGCAAAAGTGATCTGACTCAAGCCGACGCGACGCGCCGCTTCCATCACGGTGATGACCGATTGATGCGCCGCGTTGGCGTCGGCGTGGATGATGACCACGGTCTCCTTGCCCACCTTGGCCGCGTCAGTCATGGCCAACGCCACTTCCTCCACGCTGCGCCCGGCGACGGCCGCGCCATTGACCACGTAGCGGCCGTCGCTGCTGACGGCGACCACGACTTCCTTGGGGTAATCGCGCTGCGCCTGCGTGTCGGCGGTCGGCAACTTGATCTGCAACTCGGTGAACTTGGCGTAGGTGGTGGAGAGCATCAGAAAAATCACCACCACCAGCAGCACGTCGATGAAAGGAATCAGATTGATTTCTGGCTCTTCGCGCGGACGTTTGCGAAATTTCATGCAGTCACCCGCAGCGTCTTGAGGTGGCGCGCAAACTGGTCTGCGGCCAGTTCCAGCGTCAGCAGATAGGCGTCCACCATGGCCCGAAAGTAGCGCCAAAAGATCAGCGACGGGATCGCCACCATGAGACCGAAGGCGGTGTTGTACAGCGCCACCGAAATGCCGTGCGCCAACTGCGCCGGATTCGCGCCACCCGCGCCGGATGTGGGCGTTTGTGAACCGAAGATCTCGATCATGCCAATGACCGTGCCCAGCAGTCCCAGCAGCGGTGCTGCCGAGGCGATCGTCGCCAGGGCGCTCAAAAAGCGCTCCATGCGGTGCGCCACTTCACGCCCCGAACCCTCCATGGTGGCGCGCAGATCTTCCTCAGAGCAGCGCGGATTCTCGCTCAAGGCCCGCAGGCCGCTGGCCAGCACTTCACCCAGGATGGAGTTCTTCGCCAACTTCTCCACCACCTCGCGCGCCGGCACCGCGGTGCGCGACACGCGCAAGGCCTCGTCGAGCAGCTTGGGCGGCGCAATGCGGTTGGTCTTGAGGCTGATGAAGCGTTCAATCACCACCGCAACGGCCAAGATGGAACAAATGATCAACGGCCAGATGGGCCATCCTGCGGCTTGAATAATCGAAAACAAGGAACTCTCCGGGAAGATGATGAGCGCTACGATTATGGCTCAGCGCCTGACACCGGGCCGCGCCGCACGGCGCGCTGGCGCCGCTGAATTGTTACCGTTGGCAAGCCGTTGCGCCGCCAACGGAAAAACGCCACCGGCTCTACAATCCACCCCTGTTTGTTTTCGTGGCCGAGCGGCTTGGTCCACGCACAGTTTAGGAGTTTGGCCAGTATGGTTTTTTCTGATGCATGGGGCATGACTTCGGTGCTTGAATGGATGGGCACCGGCGTATGGAATCTCAACGGTTGGCAGATTGTCTTGTTCACACTGGCGACGACGCACGTCACCATCGCCAGCGTGACCATCTTCCTGCACCGGCACCAGGCGCACCGCGCGCTGGACTTGCACCCCATCGCGGCGCACTTCTTTCGCCTCTGGCTGTGGCTGAGCACGGGCACCGTGACGCGCGAATGGACGGCGGTGCACCGCAAGCACCACGCCAAATGCGAGCACGAGGGCGACCCGCACAGCCCGGTCGTGTTCGGCATCAAGAAGGTGTTCTGGCAAGGCTATGAGCTGTACCGCGCCGAATGCGCGAACGCGCAGACGGTGCAGCGCTTCGGGCACAACACGCCCAACGACTGGCTGGAAAAAAATCTGTATGCCCGCCACGCATCGCTGGGCGTGGCGCTGCTGCTGGTGCTGGACCTGGCGCTGTTCGGCGTGATTGGACTGACCGTCTGGGCCGTGCAGATGCTGTGGATACCGATCACGGCGGCCGGCATCATCAACGGCATCGGCCACTGGTGGGGTTACCGCAATTTCGAGTCGGCCGACGCCAGCACCAACGTGTCGCCTTGGGGATTGCTCATCGGCGGCGAGGAACTGCACAACAACCACCACACTTACCCGACCTCGGCCAAGCTCTCGGTCAAGCCCTACGAGTTCGACATCGGCTGGTGCTACATCCGGGTGCTCCAATCCCTGCGCCTGGCCACCGTGAAGAAGACACCGCCCAAGATGGCTTGGGGCGCGGTGCAGGCCGTGGCGGACGAGAAGACGCTGGAAGCGCTGATTGCCCATCGCTATGAAGTCATGGCCCGCTACGCGCGTGAACTGCGCAGCGTCTGCCGCGCCGAGATCACCGTGCTCAAGGTGCGCCGCCAAGACCTGTCGGTGCTCAAAGCCGCACGCCGCTGGCTGCATCGAGACCAGGATCAGGTGCCCGACTATGCGCAACCCCAGGTGGCACAGGCGCGCGCGGCCAACCCGGTGCTGGACAAGATGCTGACGATGCGCGAGGAACTGCGCGCCCTCTGGCTGAGCCGCTCGCAGTCACGCGAGCAACTCGCTGCGGATCTGCAGGCCTGGTGCCGCCGCGCCGAGGAAAGCGGCATCGCCGCGCTGCAGGAATTTTCCATCCGCTTGCGGGCGGCACGGGCTTAAGAACGGCGGGTCCGTCAACCTGCGCCCCCCAAGGTTTCAGGAAGTCCCGTACTTGGTCTCGAACTGGATTCCCATGGATTGCAGCAACGGCGTCGGTAGCAGGCCGCCGGCGCAGACGATCACAAAGTCGTTGCGCAAGCGCTGCGGCACGCTGTCGTAATCGATGTCCACGTGCTGATCGGACACGCGCGTGACCTGAGAGTTCAGCATCACCTTCAAGCGGCCGGCCTTCTCCTGCTGCTCCAGCAGCATGCGGTTCTTCTGCTTCACGCGCGAGAACGCGGCACTGCGATAAGACAGCGTGACATCCGTGCCCTCCTGCTGCGACAGCGAGATCGCCGCCTCCAGGGCACTGTCGCCACCGCCCACCACAAGCACCGCGCGCCCTTTGTACTGAACCGGATCGATCAGCCGATAGACGACCTTGTGCGACTCCTCTCCCGGCACATCGAGCTTGCGCGGCGTGCCGCGCCGACCCAGCGCCAGCAGCACCGTGTTGGCGCTGTAGCTGCCCTGGTTGGTGCGCACCACAAAATGGCCCTGCTCCCGCTCGACCGCTTCCATGCGTTCACGAAACGAAATCTTCAGCCCCGTCTTCTGCACCACGTCGAGCCAGAACTCGAGCAGCTTTTCCTTGTGCACTTCAGCGAACCGAACCGTGCCGATCAGCGCCAGTTCCACCGGTGCCGTCATGGCCACCTTTTGTCGCGGATAGTGGAACACGGCGCCGCCCAGTGACTCTTCCTGCTCGATCAATTTATAGCGCAGCTTGTGCTCGATCGCTGCCAGCCCTGCGGACAGGCCTGCCGGTCCGCAACCCACGATCACGACGTCGTAGTCCGTCTTACCGCCGGCCTTCTTGCGCAGCGCATTGACGGCCTGGCGTCCCTGTTCGGCCGCCTTGCGGATCAGACCCATGCCGCCGAGTTCGCCCGCGATGAAGATGCCGGGAACGTTGGCCTCGAAGTGCTGCGTCACATTGGGGATGTCGATGCCGCGCTTCTCGGTACCGAACACCAGGGTGATCGCTTCCACCGGGCAGGCGGCGGCACAGGCGCCATGGCCAATGCAGTGCGCCGCATTGATCAGCACCGCTTTGCCATCGACCACTCCCAGCGCCCGTTCAGGGCAGGCCTTGACGCAGGCGCCCGAGCCCATGCAGCGCGTCGTGTCCACCAGCGGGTGCAGCGAGGGCGGCTCCATCAGGCCGGTTTCCACAGCGTGGCGCAACAGGGCCGAGTGCGTGTCGTGCTTCTTGCGTTGCCGGCTCACGTAGATCGTCACACCGATGATGAAGACGGCCAGATAGACGTAGAAATAGAGGTAGGAATTGAGCATGCAGCTATGACGTGATTGAAGCAACAGGAGGGGCGGCGCAGCGGCCCAGGGCGCTATTTAACCAGTTCGCGCAATTCGATTGCAAGGTCCGATGTTCCCACACTCACGGGCGCGGCTTGTCCGGCGATGTCGCCGGCTTGGGGCATCGCCTGCCCGCTCTTGCTGATGCGCGCGCTCACCACCACCTGGCCCGCCGCAGAAATTCGGTTCTGCGGCGACATGCCCATGCTGTCGTCGAGCGTGAATTGCAGCGGTAAATCCTTGACCTGTTTGCGCAACACCGCCAGCGGGGTGCGGTCGCCCTGGGCGGCCCGGGCGAAGATGAAGACGGTGTCGTCAGGGCTGGCCAATTTGGCCACGGCACTCGACAGTGTCACGCGGCCGCTGAGCGTGCCCTTGCTCACTGCCGCACTCGGCGCGGCAAGCGCCGCACCCGCCTCAGGCTGATCCGGCGCTGTGCCAGGCAGCGGTTTCGACAAGGCCATCGAACTGGCGTAAGCCGCGCGCAGCGCGTCATCCTCGGGGCGCAAGGCCATGGCCCGCTCGAAGGCGGGGAGCGCCTGGGCGTGCCGACCCAGCACCGCATAGGAGCGTGCCAGCATGGCCCAACCCTCTGCATCCTGTGGCCGGTCCTGGAGTTTGAGCGCGAGCCGCTCGACCAGGGTGTTCATCTGCTGCGCTCCGGTGGCGCCGGTGGCGGCGACCGGAACGCGGATCGGAACAGATCCTTTCCAAGCGTAGCTCACGCCGGCGAGCGCCAACAACAAGGCCAGCAGCGCCCACCACAGGTTCAGCGTGCTGCCGGTCAGCGCCACAGGTGGCGCGGGCACGGGTGGGACTTCGGTCGATGGGATGGAGGGTGTGGACATTGTGGGATCCATGGCAGTACTTTCAAACAGGGTGGAGACCAACGACGCAGCGCAAGCGGGGCCCGCATTGGGGCGGCACCGGCCATGCTCAGCGTCCGCCGTAAACCAAGCGCAAAGCCGTATCAAAGGTCCAGATGCGTCGAATTTCTATCACATCGTAGTCCATTGCCAGATCGGAGGTGAACGGGGCAAAGGGTGACAGCATGAGAACGATGCGGCGTATCGCGTTGTCGATGGCCGGAACACCGCTGGAGCGGTTGATGACCACACTTTCCAAGCTTCCATCGCGCCGCAAGGCCACGGTCACAACGGGGTTTTCGTAGGGCCCGCTTTTTGCTGCCTGCAGCACGTCAAACGGCGCATTCTGTTCCACCCGCTGACGCCAGCCTTCCGCCACCATCTGCAGACGCAGATCCTGGGCGACACGCCCCACCAGCGTGGCTCGCCTGGCGCTTTCCATGCGTGCCGCCGGCGGCTTCTCGACCACTTGCAGTGCCGTGCTGGGCGCTGCCTTGCCGGCGGACGCGGTCGCAGCGCGCTGCGCGGCGGCGCTGGCGTCCGTGCCGGCTGCTGCGGCACTGCCGGTTGCGGAGGCGCCCGCCTTGCCAAGCGCTGCCGCATCGCGCGCCTGCGCCGCGTTGGCTGCGGCAAGATTCTGTGCGCCTTGCCGAGCGGCCTCGCGCTCTGCAGCCTCCTGCTTCGCGATCGCCTGTGCGGCGGCCTGCTGGCGTTGGGCCTCTTGGCGCAAAGCGTCCTGCCTTTGCACTTCGCGCTGCGCGGCTTCCTGCTTGGCCAACAATTGCGCTGCGTCCTGTTGGCGCTGGGCTTCCTGACGCAAGGCCTCTTGCCTTTGCACTTCGCGCTGCGCCGCTTCCTGCTTGGCCAGCGCTTGCGCTGCGGCCTGCTGGCGCTGGGCCTCGCGCTGCGCGGCCTCCTGCTTCGCAGCCGCCTGCGCGGCCGCTTCCTGGCGCTGGGCTTCCTGGCGCAAGGCC
>CAIMSP010000073.1 GCA_903844215.1 uncultured beta proteobacterium
CCGCCAAACGCCGCCAGCTCGACACCCTGGATGCCCTGCGCAAGTCCATCATTCAGCGTGCGGTCACTCGGGGCATCGTTTCCGATGTCGCACTTGAATCCACAGGTAATGTATGGCTAGAGCAGATACCGCGTGGCTGGAAACTGGTTGCCCTCAAACGCATCGCCGAGATTCGGGGCGGCCTGACCCTGGGCAAACAATACGAAGGTGAGCTGATCGAGCGCCCGTATTTGCGCGTCGGCAATGTGCAAGATGGCCACCTTGATTTGGCCGATGTGTCCGTGATCGAACTACCAGCCAGCGTGGCGGCAGGCGTGGAACTTTGCCCGGACGACGTGCTGATGACCGAGGGCGGCGACCTGGACAAGCTGGGGCGCGGCCATTTGTGGCGTGGCGAGATTGCAGGTTGCCTGCACCAGAACCATATCTTCGCTGTACGCTGCTTCCCGCACAAACTTAAACCCATGTTCCTGGCCTATGCCACCGCCGCCCAGTACGGGCGCGACTACTTTGAGGCCACGGGCAAGAAGACCACCAACCTGGCCAACACCAACGCCACCAAGGTCGGCCAGTTCCCCATTCCCTTGCCGCCGCTGGCTGAGCAGACTGCTATCTGCGCCCATCTGGATGACAAGACGGCCGAGGTGGACCGCATCACCGCCACCATCCAAGCCCAAATCGACACCCTGAGCGCCTACCGCAAATCCTTGATCCACGAATGCGTCACCGGGCAACGGCGGGTGACTGATGCGGATGTGCTGGCCACACTATGACGGTTCGACTGAATCTGCTATGCCCCACGAATGCTATGTTTTTAATAGCTTCTTACCAGCGTTGCACTGGGGCTACAGGGCGATCGGCCATAAATTCTTGTCCCAAAAATTGGAAGTCACCACAGGAAGGAAGTAGATATGGGTACTGACACAAATTCGCATTTGGCATTGTTCGACGGTCGGCAGATACGCAAAGCGTTTCACGCGGGCGAGTGGTGGTTCTCGATCATCGACGTGGTGGAGGTACTGGTGGGCGGCGACCGGGCGCGCAAGTATTGGAGCGATTTGAAGAAGAAGCTTGCTGCCGAAGGCTATGTTGAAGTGTCCGAAAAAATCGGACAGTTGAAAATGGTCGCACCAGACGGCAAACAGCGCATGACCGACTGCGCCAACTCCGAAACGCTGTTTCGTGTCATTCAGTCGATTCCATCACCCAAAGTTGAGCCGCTCAAGCGCTGGCTGGCCAAAGTGGGCAAAGAGCGGCTGGACGAGATTGAGAACCCCGAGCTGGCCATGGGCCGTATGCAAGACCTGTACGAGAAAAAGGGCTACCCCAAGGAGTGGATTGACAAGCGCCTGCGCGGCATTGCGGTGCGCCAAGACCTGACCGATGAGTGGAAGCAGCGCGGCGTGACCAGCAGCCAGGAATTCGCCATCCTGACCAACGAAATCATGCAAGGCACCTTTGCCCTCAAGGTGGACGAGTACAAGCAGGTGAAAGCCCTGGCGCGCGAGAATCTGCGCGATCACATGACGGACATCGAGTTGATTTTGACCATGCTGGGTGAGGCCACCACCACCAAGCTGCACCGCGACCGCGAATCAGTGGGCATGCCAAAACTCAAGAAAGATGCCAAAGATGGCGGCGCGGTGGCTGGGCGCACCCGCAAAGACATCGAAAAGCAGAGCGGCAAGCCGGTGATTTCGCCGGAAAATTTCAAGCAGTTGGCGGTCAAAGCGAAAAAGCTCAAAGGCAGTGAGGGTTGAGTATGGCAACAGCACCAGAGCTGAAGTTTCAAAAGCACATTGCCGACTTTCTGGTGCGTGTGCACAGGTACGGGGTGCTGGATCAGGCCGACATCACCGACACCGAGCACAGCATTGCCGAGGATGCGCTGTGGTCTTTTTTGAGCGCCACGCAGGCGGATACGCTCCAAAAACTCGCCACCGACTATGGCACCGATGCGCGTGACGAAGTGTTCAAAGCCTTGCGCAGCGAACTGGCCCACACGCCGTTGTGGATGCTGCTGCGCCACGGCTTGAAGGTGCGGGCGCTGGAGTTTCGGCTCTTTTACCCCAAGCCACGCTCCAGCGAGAGTGCTGCCGCGCAGAAGTATGCGCAAAACCGGATCACCTTTCGGCCGCATTTTTACTTTGGCGAGACGAACCAAGAGATTGATTTTGTGTTCTTCCTCAACGGCCTGCCCATCGTGGCGCTGGAGCTAAAACACGAAAAGAACGAGACGGTGCACGACGCGGTGACGCAGTTCGCCATGCGCGACCACGCGCGCAAGATTTTTCAGCACCCGTTTTTGTACCTGGCGGCTGACACCAGCGATGTGAAGGCCGCCACCGACCCGCGCCGGGAAGAAAACTTTCGCTGGCACAACATGGGGTTGACCAACCAGGCGCAAAACAGCACCGAATATCCAGTGGAATTTTTGTACCGCGAGGTGCTGAGCCGGGATACGCTGCTGGAAGCGCTGTCGTTCTTTTTGGTGCGTGTGCCCAAGCGCGAGGCGCAGGACGACAAGCCCGAGCGCGCCGCCTTCACGCTGTTTCCGCGCTACCACCAGAGCCGCACGGTGCGCCGGGTGGCCAGTGATATTTCAGACCGCTTTGCGAGTACCGGGGACATTGGCCGCAAATACCTGATCAACCATTCGGCGGGCAGTGGCAAGACCTTGACCATTTGCTGGCTGGCGGACCGGCTGCACAGCCTGTTCAAACCGGGCACGGCTGAAAAACTGGTGGACATGGTGTTTATCTTGACTGACCGCAAGTCGCTCGATACCAATATTCGGGACGATCTGGAGAACCTTACCCACTTGGCCGCCGTGGTGGGGCTGGCGCGCAAGGCAGACGATTTGCCGCGTTTTATGGCGCAGCGCAAGTCCATCATCGTCACTACGCAGCAGAAATTTGCTTGGGTGCTGGACGAGATCAAGGCCAACCCGGCGCTGAAAAAACTGCGCGTGGCCTTTTTGATTGATGAGGCGCATCGCTCGCAAGAGGGCAAGATGGGCGCGGCCATTCGGCTACCGTTTCGCCAGGCCGATGAACCTGATGCCGATGATGCGGCAGACGACGCACCCGACGGGCAGGAGGACATCGCCAAAATCATCCGTGAGCACGACCTGAACCAGATGATTGTGGCGTTTACCGCAACGCCTGCGCCGGTGACCGTTGATCTGTTTGGCGAGGCGTTTGACACCTATTCCGAGGCTGAGGCTATTGCCGAGGGCTACATCGTGGATGTGGCGGCCAGCATCATTTCGTACAAGACGCTGTACAACCTGCATTGCCCGGTGGTGCCCAAGGCCGATGAAGAAAAGCTCTACCCGGCGGGTGTGGTGGCTAAAGCGCTAAAGAATGTGGCGTTCCAGGACGATGGGTTGATTCAGTACAAAGCCGAAGTGATGTTGCGCATCTTTGAGGCTCACGTGATGCCACTCATAGCCGGGCGCGCCAAGGCCATGATCGTGACCAGTTCGCGCGTGGCGGGCTTGCGCTATTTCGAGATCATTCAGGAGAAGCTCAAGGAGCGCGGCGCGGCCTACCAGGCGCTGTATGCCTTCTCGGATTTCACCCACCCCAAAACCAATGCAGCGATCAGTGAACACGCGGTGAACGGGCTGGGTGACGGCGAGTTGATCGAGGACCGGTTTGAGGGGGACGGCTATCGGCTGATGATTGTGGCGAACAAGTTTCAGACCGGGTTTGATCAACCCTTGTTGGCTGGCATGTTTCTAGACAAGCCGGTGGTGGACCGCAATGCGGTGCAAACGCTGTCACGGCTGAACCGCTGCCACGACGGCAAAAAAGACGTGGTGGTGGTGGACTTCACCAACAATGCCAAGGCGATTTTGAAGGCGTTCACCAAGTACCGAAAAGGCACGCCGTTTGAGCCGGAAGAGCCCGACCAGGCGCAGTGCCTCAAGCTGCATGCGGCGGTTTTGGCAGCAGGTGTTTTCACACAAAAGGATGCCGCTGACTTGGGCCGGTTGCTGGGTGTTGGTACTGATGCACCGGTGCAGTTTGCGGTCAATGCGCTGCGGATTCGGTTTCAGGCCAGTTTGGCTGATATGGAACAGCGCAAGGCGTTCGTTTACCTGCTGGCCAAGTTTGCGAAGAGCTTTCATTTCCTCACCTGCTTTTTCACGTTTTCGACGGAGATCAAGGAGTTGGCCACGTTTGCCGACTATGTTGGCCCACAGCTCATCAAAACGGGCAGCGTGTCGGAGTTGATGCAGTTGATTCGACAGACCGAGGTGATCAAGGCCGCCGTGGACTATGTGGGTGTGACCACCAGCGGTGGGCCGGTCAAGCTCAAGCCAGGGGGTGGCAAAAAGGGGGACGGGCCACCACCCACCAAGGTGGCCGTTCGGGAAATGATTGCACACATTCAGGCCAAATTTCCCATCACCGATGCCGAGGCGCTTTTCATCAAGCAGGTGACCGAGGAAAAAGCGGCTGACTTATCGATCCGCGACACGGTGACCGCGCACCGCGCTGATGGCATTTATCTCAACGGCGTGTATCGCGGTCAGGTGAATGGTGTGATCCAGTCAGCCTACAACGAGATAGGCCGCTTTGAGGAATTGGGTGACATCAAATACACGGATGCGGGTGGCATTTTTGACATCATGGCGGTGACGGTGATTCAGCACCACTTGTCCTACGCGGCCTAAAGCCATGACCAAGACCATCGCGCAAATCCCCGAAGCCGACCGGCCGCGCGAGAAGCTGCTGCGTAAGGGCTCATCTGCCTTGAGTGACCAGGAACTGTTGGCCGTGCTGTTGGGCAAGGGTACGGCCAGCATGGACGTGATGACACTGGCTGGCAAGCTGGCCCGGTTGATTGACGAGAAGGGTTTGCTGGTCAAGGCCGATGACCTGACTCAATTTGACGGTGTGGGTGATGCCAAAGCCACCTTGATTCTGGCGGCCATCGAATTTGCCCGCCGTCGTATCAAACCCGAGGGCTCAAAGATCGAAACACCGGCCGACCTGCTGCCCCATGTGCGGCACTATGCCGACCGAAAGCAGGAGCACTTTCTTTGCGCCAGCATCAACGGGGCCAATGAGATTCTGAATATTCGGGTGGTGTCAATTGGCTTAATTGACCGCAGCCCGGTGCATCCGCGTGAAGTATTTGCCGATGCACTGGCGGACCGCGCCGCCGCCATCATCGTGGCCCACAACCATCCCAGCGGTGGTGTGGCACCGTCACAGAGCGACATCAACATCACCGCCCAGCTCAAGGCTGCGGGTGGGATTTTGGGCATCGAACTGCTGGACCACATCATTTTCAACCGCACGGAATATTTCAGTTTCTTGGAAGCCGGGCGGTTATGACTGGAGCTGACGCCGTGGGTCTGCTTTTACAAAGGGTTCATTGTGAAAATTGATGCACTTTTTTGCTCGCTGTCGCCGTTGCGCATTGATGACTGGCCCGGCCTGACGGATGGGGTGAAGTACCAGTTCTGAGGACTTATGGGTGCCTGTTTGTCCGCCTGGCCCGCGGGGCTTCGTCGGGTCTCGCCCCGGCGGGCGAGGTGGGTTGATCGGGTCTTGTGCTCAAGCGCAAGACCCGACAACCCGCGCTACATCTTCCCCGGCAGCCAGGTGGCGATCTGCGGGAAGAACCACAGTAGCAGCACCATCGCGCACATCAGGAAGAAGAAGGGCAGGGTGACGCGGGCGATGTAGGTGATCTCCTTGCCGGTCATGCCCTGCAGCACGAACAGGTTAAAGCCCACCGGCGGCGTGATCTGGGCCATCTCGACCACGATCACGATGAAGATGCCGAACCACACCAGGTCGAGTCCGGCGGCCTGCACTGTGGGCAGGATCACGCCCATGGTCAGCACCACCATCGAGATGCCGTCCAGAAAGCAGCCCAGGATGGCGTAGAACACGGTCAGCACGAGGATCAGCATGAAGGGGCTCAGGCCCATCGACGTGACGAACTCCGCCAAGTGCCGGGGCAGCCCGATATAGCCCATGCTCAGCGTCAGGAAGGACGCGCCCGCCAGGATCAGCGCGATCATGCAGTACAGGCGCGTGGCGCCCATCAGCGCCTCCTTGAAGTTGCTGCGACTCAGCGACCCCTGCAGCCCCGACAGCACAAAGGAGCCGAGCACGCCAACCGCAGCGGCTTCGGTGGCGGTGGCCACGCCGGCATAGATGCTGCCCAGCACGGCGCCGATCAGGCCGATGACCGGGATCAAATGGCGCGACTCGTACAAGCGCTGCGTGAAGGTGAACTGCTCGGTGCTGGGCGGGATCTTGCCCGGGTTCAGCAGCGACCAGACGATGATGTAGCCGCTGAACATCGACGCCAGCAGCAGCCCCGGCAGCACGCCGGCGACAAACAGCTGCGAGATCGAGACCTCGGCCGAGACGCCGTACACGATCATGATGATGGAGGGCGGAATCAACAGGCCCAGCGTGCCGGCGCCGGCCAGCGAGCCGATGATCTGGTCCTGCGGATAGCCGCGCCGCGTGAGCTCGGGCAGCGTCATCTTGCCGATGGTGGCGCAGGTGGCCGCGCTGGACCCCGAGACGGCCGCGAAGATGGTGCAGCCGATCACGTTGGTGTGCAGCAGGCGACCTGGCAGCCAGTTGACCCAGGGCGCCAGGCCCTTGAACATGCTCTCGCTGAGCTTGGTGCGAAACAGGATCTCGCCCATCCAGATGAACAGCGGCAGGGCCGTCAGCGTCCAACTCGAGGACGTGCCCCAGATGGTGACGGCCATGGCGTCGCCCGCCGGTCGGCTGGAGAACAGTTCCATGGCGATCCAGGCCACGCCGGTGAGCGTGAGGCCGATCCAAACGCCGCTGCCCAGAATCAGGAACAGCGAGACGATCAGCAGTACGGTAATTCCAATGTCACTCATGGCGGCCTATTCGTTGTGCAGTGCTTCGTCGCTGGTCGTGGTCACGCGTTGTCCGCGCCACTCCAGCACCAGTTCGTCCAGGAAGGCGATCGCCAGCACCAGCGTGCCCAGCGCCATGCCGATCTGCGGAATCCACAGCGGCGTGGCGTCGTTGCCGGTGGAGACGTCGTTGAACTCCCAGGACTGGTAGGACAGCTTGGCGCTGTAAAAGCAGAACAGCCCGGCCAGCAAGACGGCGGCGCTCAGGCACCACAGTTCCAGCCAGTGCTTGCGCGTCGGTGACAGGCTGTTCACCAGCAGCGTGACGCGGATGTGCTCGTTGCGCTTGAGCGTGTGCGCCAGCGCCAGAAAGCCCGCGCCCGCCATGCAGTAGCCCGCGTACATGTCGGTGCCGCGCACGCCGATGGCCAGGTAGCGGTCCAGCATGCCCAGCACCACCATCAGCAGCGTGCCCACCATCATCAGGGCCGCAGCCCAGGCGGCCGCGTCGTAGAGTTTGTTCAAAGAAGCGCGCATGGGCGTTGGGACTTTGACTTATTTTTTACGGAAGGCGGCGATCACGGCCTGTCCGTCGGGGCCGGCCTTCTTCTCCCAGTCGGCCACCATGATGGAGCCCACCTGCGCCAGATCGGCCGCGAGCTTGGGCGAAGGCTTCAGGATGGACATGCCCTTCTTCGTGAGCTCGGCCTTGTACCAGTCGTTCTTTTCCTGGCTCAGTTTCCAGCCACGCACTTCGGCCTCGGCGGCGGCTTTGGTCACCGCGGCCTGTGTGGCTGCGTCCAGCGCGTTGAAGGCCTTGAGGTTCACGATCACGGCATTCTTGGGCAGCCAGGCCTGGGTGTCGTACCAGTACTTCACGCTCTCGAAAATCTTCGTGTCGTAGCCGGTGGCGCCCGAACTCATCATGCTGTCCACCACGCCGGTGGCGAAGGCCTGGCTCACTTCGGCGGCCTGGATCGTCACCGGTTGCGCGCCGATGAGCTCGGCCATCTTGGCCGTGGCCGGGCTGTAGGCGCGCCATTTCACGCCGCGCATATCGGCCACCGACTGGATCTCCTTCTTCACGTACAGGCCTTGGGGCGGCCAGGCCACGGCGTACAGCAGCTTCATGCCCTGCGCGCCCAGCACCTTGTCCAGCGCCGGCTTTTGCGCGGCGTAGAGCTTGCGGCTGTCGGCGTAGCTGGTGGCCAGGAAGGGCAGGCCATCGGTACCGTAGATGGGGTTTTCGTTCTCGAAGTTGACCAGCAGGACTTCACCGATCTGCGCCTGACCACCTTGCACGGCGCGCTTGATTTCGTTCGCCTTGAACAGCGAGGCATTCGCGTGCACGGTGATCTTGAGCTTGCCGCCCGTGGCCTTGTCGATGTCCTGCGCGAACTGGGCGATGTTCTCGGTGTGGAAATTGCTGGCCGGATAGGCCGCAGGCAAGTCCCATTTGGTCTGGGCAAAGGCGGACGCGCCAAACAAGGCGATTGCGGCGACGGCGGTCAGGGAAAACAAACGACGTTTCATGAAAACTCCATGGCTTTAGGTAAAGAAAACGAGCTTTCACGACGCGGGGGCTTGACGGCCGTGGCATGAAAGTTGGAAGTGAGCAGCGAGCGCTTGAATGTAGAACGGATTGGGTCGGGTTCGATCGGTGTTTTCCCTAACTGTTGACAAATTGTTGATGAATTGTCGGCTAACTGCCTACAATCGCCTTCACGAAAAACCCTGCACCCAGGTGCTCAACCCATGACCAAGAAAGCTTCCGGCAAGTCGGCGTCCGCGCCCGTGGCGGGTCACGCGCCAGCGATCGTGTCCTCGGCGCATCTGGTGTCGCCGCGCAGCGCGGAGATGAGCGAGTTCGAGTTTGGCCTGATCGTCGCGGGCAACGCCTTTCACCGCTGGATTGCGCACTGCATGAGCGCGGCCGGCCTGAAAGATCTGACGCCGCTGGATGTGCTGGTGTTGCACCACGTGACGCACCGGGCGCGCGACAAGCGCCTGGCCGACATCTGCTTCATCATGAACGTGGAGGACACGCACCTGATCAACTACTCCCTGAAGAAGCTGCAAAACCTGGGCGTGGTGGCGTCGCACAAGAGCGGCAAGGAAGTGACCTACGCCTGCACCGAGCAGGGGCATGAGTATGTGCAGCGCTACCGCGAGATCCGCGAGTCCTGCCTGATCAACGCCCTGGCCGCGAGCGACGCGCTGAACAAGGACATCGGCGAGTTGGCGCGGTTGCTGCGCCTGCTCTCGGGCATATACGACCAGGCGGCGCGCTCGGCGGCCAGCCTGTGAGCCGCCACCGGCGGTAACTTGGAGAAGCGAGACCCCATGGAAATCAACGGCACGAAACGCTGGCAGTTCTGGATCGACCGCGGCGGCACCTTCACCGACGTCGTGGGCCGTCGGCCCGACGGCAGCCTGGTCACGCACAAGCTGCTCAGCGAGAACCCCGAGCAGTACGCTGATGCGGCGGTGGCGGGCATCCGCCACCTGCTCGGTCTGGCCAGCGATCAGGCGGTCACGCCGGAACTCGTGGAATGCGTGAAGATGGGCACCACCGTGGCCACGAATGCGCTGCTCGAACGCAAGGGCGCGCCCACGCTGTTGGTGACGACACAGGGTTTTCGCGACGCGCTGCGCATCGCCTACCAGAACCGCCCGCGCATCTTCGATCGCCACATCGTCCTGCCCGAGCTGCTGTACAGCGCCGTGGTGCAGGCACAGGAGCGCGTCGGCGCGCACGGCGAAATGATTCAACCGCTGGACGAAGTGCAATTGCGCGAACAACTGCGCCTTCAGTACGCCGCGGGCCTGCGCAGCGTGGCCATCGTCTTCATGCACGGCTACCGCTACACGGCGCACGAGCTCGCGGCCAAACGCATTGCGCAGGAACTGGGCTTCACGCAGATCAGCACCTCCTGCGAAACCAGCCCGATGATGAAGTTTGTCAGCCGTGGCGACACCACGGTGGTGGACGCCTACCTGTCGCCGATCCTGAACCGCTATGTGCAGCAGGTGGCCGCCGAGATGCCGGGCGTGAAGCTGTTTTTCATGCAGTCCTCGGGCGGGCTCACCGACGCCCGCGCCTTCCAGGGCAAGGACGCGATCCTGAGCGGCCCGGCCGGCGGCATCGTGGGCATGGCGCGCACGGCGGCGATGGCCGGCATCGCGAAAGTGATCGGCTTTGACATGGGCGGCACCTCCACCGATGTGTCGCACTACGCGGGCGAGTTCGAGCGCGAGTTCGAAACCCAGGTCGCCGGGGTGCGCATGCGCGCTCCGATGATGAGCATCCACACCGTGGCCGCCGGCGGCGGCTCGATCCTGGCCTTTGACGGCGCGCGCTTTCGCGTGGGACCGCAAAGCGCGGGCGCGAATCCCGGACCGGCGAGCTATCGGCGCGGCGGGCCGCTGGCGCTGACCGACGCCAACGTGCTGCTGGGCAAGATCCAGCCGCGCCATTTTCCCAAGCTGTTCGGACCCGGCGCGAACGAAGCGCTGAACCAGGAGGTGGTGCGCGAGAAGTTCGACGCGCTGGCGCTGCAAACCGGCCACGCTGCCGAGTCGACGGGCGCGTCGGGCACGCTGCCCCGGCTCACGCCCGAGGCCTGCGCCGAGGGCTTCATCGCCATCGCGGTGCAGCAGATGGCCAACGCCATCAAGAAGATCTCGGTGGCGCGCGGCTACGACGTGACCGGCTACACGCTGCAGTGTTTTGGCGGCGCTGGCGGACAGCACGCCTGCCTGGTGGCCGACGCGCTGGGCATGACGCGGGTTTTTGTCCATCCGCTGGCCGGTGTGCTCTCGGCCTACGGCATGGGTCTGGCCGACCAGGCCGTGATCCGCGAGCAGGCGCTGGAACTCCCACTCAGCGCGCCGGCGGTGTCGCAGGCGAGCGCGCAACTCGCGGCGCTGGCCTTGCAGGCGCGCGGCGAGCTGCTGCGCCAGCAGGTCAACAGCGGCGCCATCGCCGTGCACCAGCGCGTGCACGTGCGCTACGAGGGCAGCGACGCCGCGCTGGTCGTGCCCTTTGGCGACATGGCGCAGATCAGCGCCGGCTTTGAAGCCGCCTATCGCCAGCGTTATGCCTTCCTGATGCAGGGCAAGGCGCTGGTGCTGGAGGCGGTTTCGGTGGAGGCGGTGGTGGCCGGTGACGCGCCGGCCGAGCCGCGCCAAGAGCAGCACGCGCCGCGCGATCTGCGCGCCTGCGGCGCCGTGGTTGAAGACGTGCCCATGTACAGCGGCGCGCGTTGGTGGGACGCGGCCTTGGTGCTGCGCGAGCGGCTGCGCTGCGGCGACCGCGTGCGCGGCCCGGCGATCATCGCCGAGAAGAATGCCACGACCGTGGTCGAGCCGGGTTGGAGCGCCGTGGTGACGGAGCACGACCACCTGCTGCTCGATCGGCACGAGCCGCGCTGCGTCCAGTTTGCCGCCGGCACGCGCGTCGATCCGGTGCTGCTGGAGGTGTTCAACAACCTGTTCATGAACATCGCCGAGCAGATGGGGCTGCAACTGCAAAACACCGCGCACTCGGTCAACATCAAGGAGCGGCTGGACTTCAGCTGCGCGCTGTTTGATGCCCAGGGCCAGTTGATCGCCAACGCGCCGCACATGCCGGTGCATTTGGGCTCCATGGGCGAGAGCATCAAGACCGTGGTGCGCGAGAACGCCGCCACGATGCAACCGGGCAACGTCTATGTGCTCAACGACCCCTACCACGGCGGCACCCATCTGCCCGACATCACCGTCATCACGCCGGTGTATCTGGACCGTGGAGCGGGAGCTACCGAGCGCCGCGCCGGGCCGCCCCAAGCAAGCTCAGCCCCCACGGGGGGCAGCGCAGTACGCGAAGCGACAAGCGTGGGGGCCATGTTCTATGTCGGCTCGCGCGGCCATCACGCCGACGTGGGCGGCATCACGCCCGGCTCCATGCCGCCGTTTTCCACGCGCATCGAGGAAGAGGGCGTGCAGATCAACAATTTCCTGCTGGTCCAAGCCGGCGTGCTGCGCGAGGCCGAGATGCTGGCGCTGCTGCAAAGCGGGCCCTACCCGAGCCGGAATGCGGCGCAGAACATGGCCGACCTGAAAGCGCAGATCGCCGCGAATGAAAAAGGCGTGCAGGAACTGCGCAAGATGGTCGATCATTTCGGCCTGGGCGTGGTCCAGGCCTACATGGGCCATGTGCAGGACAACGCCGAAGAATCCGTGCGTCGGGCCATCGATCAAATTGGGGTCAGATTCCAATTATCAGGAGCTGAAAATTCGAGCGCCGCGCCGCTGCAGTTCACGCTGCCGCTGGACAACGGCGCGCAGATTCAGGTCGCGATCCGCGTGGACGCAAAGGAGCGCAGCGCCGAGGTGGACTTCACGGGCACGTCGGCGCAGCAGTTGAACAACTTCAATGCGCCCACGGCGGTGTGCATGGCGGCCGTGCTGTATGTGTTTCGCACGCTGGTGGACGACGACATTCCGCTTAACGCCGGCTGTCTCAAGCCGCTCAAGGTCATCATCCCGGCGGGCTCCATGCTGAACCCGAATCCGCCGGCGTCGGTGGTCGCGGGCAATGTGGAAACCTCCAGCTGCATCACGAACGCGCTCTACGGCGCCTTGGGCGTGATGGCGGCGAGCCAGTGCACCATGAACAACTTCACCTTTGGCAACGCGCGCTACCAGTATTACGAAACCATTTCAGGCGGCAGCGGAGCCGGCGGCGTGTTCGATGCGGCGGGCGCACTGGTGGGCGGCTTCAATGGCAGCTCGGTGGTGCAAACGCACATGACGAACTCGCGCTTGACCGATCCCGAAGTGCTGGAGTTTCGCTTTCCGGTGCGCCTGCAGAGCTATGAAATTCGCGCCGGCTCGGGCGGCGCGGGGCGCTGGCAGGGCGGCGACGGCGGCGTGCGGCGCGTGCGCTTTTTGCAGGACATGAGCGCCAGCATCCTGTCCAACGGACGCGTGCACGGCGCCTTCGGTGCGGCCGGCGGGCACAGCGGCGCGGTCGGCCTGAACCGCGTGCTGCGCGCCGACGGCAGCGTCGAGCTGCTGGGCCACATTGGCCAGGCGCAAATGCAGGCCGGTGACGAGTTCGAAATTCAGACGCCGGGCGGCGGCGGCTTCGGCGCCTGAGCGGCCGCTAGTACTAGGCCACTTCGTGTCCCACGCTGGCCTGCCAGACGCGGTACCAGTCTTCGCTTGAGAGCTTCACGTCCAGCGCCGCCGTGGCCTCGCGCAACGCGGCGATGCGCTGCGTTCCGGTGACCGGAATGGGCCGACTCGGGTGGCGCAGTATCCAGGCGTAGGCCATGGACGCGGCCGACACGCCGTGCTGCTCGCCCAGCGTCTGCAGCACGGCGCGCACGCGCTGCGCCTGCTCGTCCTGAGCGCTGAACAAGCGCCCGCCGCCCAGCGGCGACCAGATCATCGGGCGCATGCCCAGATCCAGCGCCTGCTCCAGCGTGCCGTCGGCCAGCGCCTTCATTTGCAGCGGCGAGAACTCAATCTGGTTCGTCACCAGCGCATGGCGGCGCTGCAGCAGCGCGAGCTGGCCGGGTGAGTGGTTGGAGACGCCGAAGTGCGCCACCTTGCCGGCAGCGCGCAATTGCTCGAAGGTGTCGGCCAGCTCCTGCGGGTCCATCAGCAGATCCGGGCGGTGCAGCAGCAGCAGCTCGATGTGCTCGGTGCGCAGCGCGCGCAGCGAGGCGTCCACCGATGCCAGCACATGGGCGCGCGAGCTGTCGTAGGACTTGATGGCGTGCGCCGGGCGCTGGGGCGAGGTCAGCAAGATGCCGCACTTGGTGACCAACTGCAGGCGCGCGCGCAGGCCCGGCGCTGCCGCCAGCGCCTGACCGAATTGCGCTTCCACGCTGTAGCCGCCGTAGATGTCGGCGTGGTCGAAGCTGGTGATGCCCAGCTCCAGCGCCTGTTCGATCCAGCGCACCAGCGCGGGGGTGTCGAGCTGCCATTGGTTCAAGCGCCAAAGGCCGGCGACGATGGGAGAGAGTTGCATCAGGTGATCCAGTTGGTCAAGGTGAAAGTGGGCCAGGGGCTGGTCATCGGCAGCGCCCACGGGGGAGGGCGCCGCCGCTGACGAGAAAATCAGCCGGGGTGGAATGTGGCATGGTGCGCCTTTCTTTCTCCCTCGCCCGCTTGCGGGAGAGGGCAGGGGTCAGGCATCACGCACGTCCGCCACCGGGTTCGTGCCAAAGTCGGCGCGCGCCAGATAGGCCAGCACGCGCGCCGCGCCCTGGGCCGGGGAGGCGAGCAGGCCCTGCTCCTTGAGCGCGGCGAAGTTGTCGCGCTCGGGAAAAGCGGCCGCGTCGGCGCCGCGCAACTGCACCTGCATGTCGGTGTCGATCACGCCCGGCGCGAGCGAGCAGACCCGGGCGCCGCGCGGCTTGGCCGCTTCGTCCATGGCCAGGCAGCGCGTGAAGTGGTCCATGCCGGCCTTGGCTGCGCAGTAAGCGGCCTGCGAGGCCATGGCGCGCCGACCCAGGCCCGAGGAGATGTTGAGCACACGCCGCTGCGCGCTCCAGCCTTCGGTGCAGCGCAGGAAGGTGGCGCTGAGCTGCAGCGGCGCCTCCAGCCCCACGCGCAGCGCGATGGCCAGATCGTGCGGACTGGACTGGCTCAGCGGCACGATGGGCGCAATCACGCCGGCGTTGTTGATCAGCGTGGCTTGGCTAAAGCGGTTCGATGGCTGATCGCGCAGCCAGGTGGACAGGCGCAGGCAGGCCTGTTCACCGTCGGCCAAGTCCTGCTGCAGTTGCGCCAGCGGCACGCCGGCGGCCTTGGCGGCGCGCTCCAGCACCTGGCTGGTCTGGCGCGAAATGCACAGCAGTTGCTGGCCGGGCTGCAGCAGTTGCAGGGCCAGTTCCAGGCCCATGCCGCGCGAGGCGCCGGTGATGATGGTGAGTTGTTGTGTCATGGGGTTTGCTCCTGGGTCATGAAGGGTCGTTCGCTCACGCCGACGCTCCTATTGTTGAATAAAAACAGCCGTTTCAGAAGGCGCAGGGGCTCTCGAACTGCAGGGGTTGCGCGCTCACCGGATGGAGCAGCTCCAAACGCCAGGCGTGCAGCATCAGGCGCGTGGTGTGCGCCGCCTGCGCCGCTTCGGCGTAGAGGGGGTCGCCCAGGATGGAATGGCCAAAGGCTTGGAGGTGCACGCGCAATTGATGGCTGCGTCCGGTGAGCGGCTCAAGCTCCAGGCGGGTGGCGCTTTGCAGCTCGTGCGCGTTCGTGGCAAAGGCGTGCCAGCGCGGGTCCGGGCTGAGGATGCGCCAACGCGTGCAACTGGGCTTGCCGTGCTCGGCGTCGATCACGCGCAGCGGGCGGTTCGGCCAGTCCAGCGCGATCGGCAGATCGATCTGGCCCCAGGGTGTGCTCGGCGGCGCCACCGTGCCGTGCACCAGGGCGAGGTAGCGCTTGTGCACGCGGCGCTGCGCAAAGGCGTCGCTCAAGCTCCGTTGTACGGCCTTGCTGCGCGCCATCAGCAGCAGGCCTGAAGTGGCCTGGTCCAGCCGGTGCACCACCAGTGCATCGGGCCAGATCGATTGCGCGCGTGTCGCCACACAGTCCTGCTTGTCGGCGCCGCGCCCCGGCACCGTGAGCAACTGCGCGGGCTTGTCCAGCACCAGCAGCGCATCGTCAACATACAGCGCCTGCACGCCTGGCGGGATCATGCCGATGCGTCCCGCTCGGTCAAGCGCTGCGCCAGCGCCAGCAGCTGCGCCAGCGCGTCGGGCGCGTCGCACCAGACCACGTGGCGCTGCGCCATGGAGCGCAGCCAGGTGATCTGGCGCTTGGCCAGTTGGCGCGTGGCAAAGATGCCCAAGTCGCGCAGGGCGGCGAGTTCGACCGGGGTGAGTGCGCTTGCCTCATCCAGTCCGAGCGCGCGGTGCGCGTCAAGCATTTCCCAGCTCTGTCGATAGCCGACGCAGCGCATCGACGGCAGATCAGGATGGAGGTCGCCGCGCGCGCGCAGCGCCTTGACCTCGTCGATCAGACCGGCCGCCAGCATCGCGTCAAAACGCTGCGCAATGCGCTCGTGCAGCCAGGCGCGCTCGCGCGGCTCAAGCGAGATCAGCGCCAGTTCGCCCATGCCCTGGAGCCGGCGTTCGCCCTGCTTGGCCGCGTGCAGCGCCGACAGCGTTTGCCCCGAGACGCGAAACACCTCGAGCGCGCGCTGGATGCGCTGCGAATCCATGGGCGCCAGCCGCGCCGCCGTGACCGGGTCCACGCGCGCCAGCTCGGCGTGCATGGCGGGCCAGCCCAGCGCCAGGGCCTGGGCTTCGAGTTCGGCGCGCACCTCGGGGGCGGCCGGCGGCAAGGCATCCAGGCCGTGGAACAGCGCCTTGAAGTAGAGCATGCTGCCACCCACCAGCAGGGCCAGGTGGCCGCGCGCATTGATCTGCCCGATCAGCGCCTGCGCGTCGGCCGCAAACTCGGCCGCGCTGTAGGCCTGCAGCGGATCGCGAATGTCGATCAGGTGGTGCGGCAGTTGCGCGAGCTCGGCTGCGCTGGGCTTGGCCGTGCCGATGTCCATGCCGCGGTACACCAGGGCCGAATCGACGCTGATGATTTCCACCTGGCCGGGCCACTGTTGCGCGATGGCGAACGCAGCCGCCGTCTTGCCCGAGGCCGTGGGGCCGGCAAGACAAAGGGCGCGCAGCTGTTGGACCGCGCTCATGCTCGACTCGATGCGTTGCGGTCGTGTCGCTGCACCAGGGTCCAGGTCGTGAGCGCCACGCCCACGCTGCAAAACCAGACGCCGTAGGTCATGGGCAGCACCGTGCCGTCCATGCTCACGCCCAGCCAGCTGCCCATGGCAAACGCCGCCAGCATCATCAGAAAACCGTTCAGCGCGGAGGCCGCACCGGCGGCCTGCGCAAAGGGCCCGACGACCGCGCTTTGGCTGCAGGGCTGGTGTATGCCGTGCCCGACCATGAACAGGTAGAACGGCGGCAGCAAGGTCCACACGCTGTGCCAGCCCGCCAGCGCCAGGGCGCCCATGAGCGTTCCGGAGCTGAGCGTGAGAGCACCCGCCCAGGCCAGCGTGCGCTGCAGGCTCAGGCGCGCCAGCAGGCGACGGCACAGCAGGGTGCCCAGGATGTAGGAAATCGACGACAAGAACATCACCAGGCCGAACTGTGGCTGGCTCAGGCCCAGCACCTGGATAAAGATGAAGGAGGAGGAGGCGAGGAAGGTGAACAACCCGGCGTAGGACCAGATCGACAGCGCCGAGAAGGCGATAAAGGTCGGATGACGCAGGATGTGCCAGGCATTGCGCGCCAGCGTCCTGGGCTGCAGCGCGCGCGGGTTCTTGCTTGGCACGGTTTCCTCAAAGCGCCACACGATGATGGCCAGCGTGGCGGCCGAACACAGGGCCAGCGCGAGCAGCACGGCGCGCCAGTCCAGCCAATGCGCCAGCACACTGCCCACAGGCGCGCTCAGACAGGCGATCAGGCCCAGGCCGGTCAAACCCTTGGACATGACGCGCGCGCCTTCCAGCGGCGGGTACAGGTCGCGCACGATGGCGCGCGCGCACATCACGGCCGCGCCCATCGCCGCCCCCTGCACCGCGCGCCAGACGATCAACCACGCCATGCTCGGTGCCAGCGCGCAGGCCAGCGCCGAGAGCACATACGCGCCCAGGCCCCACAGCAGAATCGGTCGGCGACCAAAGCGGTCGGACAAGGGGCCCCAGAACAGCTGCGAGCAACCAAAGGCCAGCAGCAAGGCGGTGAGCGTGAGTTGCGCCTGCGACAGGCTCGCGCCAAAGCCCTGGGTCAGCGCCGGCAGCGCCGGCAAGTACATGTCGGTGGTGAGCGGCTGCAGGCCCAGCAGCAGCGACAGCAGCAAGACGATGAGCCCGGGGGACATGGCGTGGGCCGCCGTCGTGTGCGTGGCCGCGCCTGAGCCCAAGGGGGAATGTGACATGCGCTTGAGCGTA
>CAIMSP010000074.1 GCA_903844215.1 uncultured beta proteobacterium
AGCGCGCCTTCGCACCCATGCCGTTGTTGCAAATGCTCGCCATAGCCGCCGCTATGTCTGCGCTTTGCGCCTAGGCCTGAGCGCGAATCCATCACTTTCATTTTGTTCCTCTACTTCTGTGTCGGAGTACTAGCCGCCTGTCGGACTTTGGGCGTGGGCGCGGCGCCTGAAGGTAAAATCGGCAGCGCTAATGCAAGTTCTCTGGCGCGACCTCGGTTGTTGATTTCTTCACGCCGCCCAGTCCATTCCCCCACACGATGCTTGTTGGACATCGGCGCTGAGCCGGTGGCCAAAGCGCGCCTTTCGGTTGGCTCAAAGCGCCATGCGTGCAGCTGACCGAGAGCAAATTGCCATCCCACAAGCCCTGTTTTCGGATCACACTGACCTATGACGCGAGCCATGACGCGTAGCCACCTCCCCCGCTCCAACCTGCTTCGCGCACTCGCGGACCTGGCGCTGATCAAAGCGCAGGCGCCGCCCGGCGGCGTGGCGGACAAGCTGGGGCAATGGCTTGACTTTGGCGCCGCCATCACGCTGAGTGCCGTGCACAGCGCGGGCCCGGCGCGCGCCCAAGGGGCTGCTGCCCCGGCCGATGGCGCCGCGCGGGCGGCCATCAGCGCGGCATTCGCGCGCCAGCGCCTGGCCTTGGAGAACTCGATCAAGGCGGCATGCTCCGGCACGGCCAGCAAGAGCGCCGTCACCCTGCCCGTTCCAAGGCCGGGGGCTTCGATGAAAGAGGCGAGCGCCTATGAACCCTATCGCCGCCACTATGGCGCACAGCAACGCGCCATGGAATTGAGCGTTCGGGCGCTGCGCGCCACACTCAGAGACCAGGTGGCCAAGGCCGCACCCCGGCTCGGCCCGCTGGTGGAACTGGACGCGGCGCTGGACGCGGTGCTGGGCGAGCGCGAAAGCAAGGCGCTCGCGACCCTGCCGTCACTGCTGGAGCGGCGCTTTGCGCAATTGCTGGCGGCGCATCGGCAAGCGCTGCCGGCCGAGCAGCAGGATGAGGCGCCAGCGCTGTGGCTCAAACCGGGCGCCTGGCTGACGTGCTTTGGCCATGAGCTGGAAACCGTTTTGCTGGCGGAGTTGAACCTGCGCCTGCTGCCGACATTGGGGCTGATCGAAGCCATGAACAACGAGAACCTGAGACCCACATGAACCGACATTTTTTCACCGCCGCCTGGCTGCTGGGCGCGCTGGCGCTGGCCTGGGTGGGCGCAGGATTTTTGGGCTCGAATGCGCTGGCGCTGACGATGACGCTGCTGATTGCCGCGGCCTACGGCTTTGGCACACTGGAGCTGCTGCGCTTTCGCCAAGCCAGCGCCAGCCTGGCAGCGGCGCTGGGCGCCATCCCCGAGGGTCTGGCAGAACTCGGCGCCTGGCTCGCCGGTGTGGACGCTTCGCTGCAAAATCATGTGCGCCTGCGCATCGAGGGCGAGCGCAGCGCCATGCCCGGTCCGGCGCTCACGCCCTATCTGGTGGGCCTGCTGGTGATGCTGGGCATGCTGGGCACCTTCCTGGGCATGGTCGTGACCCTCAACGGCGCCGTCTTTGCGCTCGAAGGAAGCACCGATGCACAGGCGATTCGCTCGGCCTTTGCGGCGCCGATCAAGGGCCTGGGCCTGGCCTTTGGCACCTCGGTGGCCGGTGTCGCCTCGTCGGCGATGCTGGGCCTGATGTCGGCCCTGTCTCGGCACGAAAGAATGCTGGCAGGCCAACTGCTCGACACCCAAATCGCCACCGTCTTGCGCGGCTTTTCCCTGAGCTTTCAGCGCCAGCAGGCGTTCCAGGCCCTGCAGTTGCAGTCGCTCGCCTTGCCTGCGGTGGTGGACAAATTACAGGCCATGATGACGCAGATGGCGGGCACAAGCCAGCAGTTGAACGAGCGTCTGATCGGCAACCAGGCCAGCTTTCACAGCGATGTCAAAAGCGTTTATACCGAGCTGGCACGCTCGGTCGATCAGTCGCTGCGCGACAGCCTGACGCAGGGCGCGCAGGCGGCGGGACAAAGCATCCGGCCCGTGGTCGAGGCCGCCATGAGCGGCATCGCCCAGCAAGCCCAGCAGATGCACCAGCGCCTGGTGGACACCACGCAGACGCAGCTCGATGGGCTGGCCACGCGCTGGGGCGACAGCGCCGCCAGCGTGGCGCGCAGCTGGACCGCAGCGCTGGCCGAGCAGCAAGGCAGCAACGCCAGCCTGGTGAGCGGCCTGGGGCGCTCGCTGGACGCCTTTGGCGAGCGCTTTGAGCAGCGCGCGCAGGACCTGTTGCAAGCCGTCCAGCACAGCTATGGCGCGCTGCAGGCCGAGCAGGCGTCCCAGGACGGGCAGCGCCTGCAGGCCTGGAGCGGCACACTGCAAGCCATGGCCACGGGGCTGGAGCAGCAGTGGCAGCAGAGCGGCGCGCAAACGCTGGCCCAGCAGCTGGAAATTTTCGGCACACTGGCCGCCAGCACGCAGCAAGTCAGCGAACAGGCGCGCGCCGATGCCAGCCAGACGCTGGGGGAAATCTCGCGCCTGCTGACCAGCTCGGAAGAATTGATTCGCTCGCGCATTGCCAGCGACGCCGAGCTGAGCCGCGAGCACGGCCTGCGCCTGGGCGAGCTGACGCGCTGGTTGCAGCACGAACTCGGCGCCCTCAGGCAAGAAGAAGCGCTGCGCGGGGAAGCCGCCGTGCAGCGCCTGGGCGACTTGCAAGGCGCGGTGACGGTGCATCTGGCCAGCCTGGGCAGCGCTCTGGAAGAGCCAATCCGACGGCTGATCGAAACCGCCTCCGAAGCACCGCGCGCGGCGGCTGAAGTGATTGGCAAGCTGCGCCAGGAGGTGTCGAACTCCGTGGCCCGGGACAACGAATTACTGGAGGAGCGCAGCCGCATCATGGCCACGCTGAATGCCTTGCTCGACGCGATCCATCATGCGTCGCTGGAGCAACGCGCCGTGATCGATGCACTCGTGGCCTCATCGGCCTTGGCGCTCGACGCCGCCAGCGACCAGTTCTCGCACAAGCTGGCCGCAGAGACCGACAAGCTCGCCGATATCGCGGCCAACGTCAGCAGCAGCGCGGTGGAAGTCTCGGCCCTGGGCGAGACCTTCGGCTTTGCCGTGCGCTCCTTCGGCGAGGCCAACGAAAAGCTGATTGCCAACCTGCAGCGCATCGAAAGCGCGATGGACAAGTCCATGGGCCGCAGCGACGAGCAGCTCGCGTATTACGTGGCGCAGGCGCGTGAAGTGATCGACCTGAGCGTCATGTCGCAAAAAGAAATCTTCGAAGAACTGCGCCAGCTTGGCCATCGGCAAGCGCTGCTCGCCGACGGGGTCGCGTGATGGACGACGGCGATGCAGGCATGGAGCAAACCGCGCCGGTGTGGGCGGTTTTTGGCGACCTGATGTCGGGCCTGCTCGGGGCCTTCGTGTTGCTGCTCGTGGGCGTGCTGGTGGTGCAGTTGCAGTTGGCGACGAACCTGGAAGACGAGGTGAAAAAACGCCAAGTCGAAGAGCAGCGCCGCATCTCGCTGGAGAAGGCCCTGGCGATTCCGCTGGCCAGCGGGCGCATCACCCTGACCAATGGGCGCATCGGCATCAGCGGGCGGGTGCTGTTCTCGCTCAACTCCGACCAGCTGCAGCCCGACGCGCGCAAGCTGTTGAGCAGCCTGGTGGCGCCACTGCGCGCCTATCTGACGGCACGCGATGAGCTGCTGATGGTCAGCGGCTTCACCGACGACCGCTCGATACGCGAAGGCAACCGCCAGTTCGCGGACAACTGGGAGTTGTCCGCGCAGCGCGCCTTGACGGTGGCGCGCACCCTGATCGATGAAGGCATGCCGTCCTCCATGGTGTTCGCCGCCGCCTTCGGCTCCGAGCAGCCGATGACGCCGAATGTGGACGAGCAGGCGCGCGCGCAAAACCGGCGCGTCGAGATGGCGCCGGTGCCCAAAGCCAGCAATGCAAAAACTCCCGCCCCATGAGTGAAACGGATTTCGGTCCACAACTCACTGGCCTGCGCGCGGCCGGCGCGGGCCGGCTGGAGCCGCTGCAACTCCATTACCTTGAGGCCCTGGCCGAGCGCGCCCAAGCCCGCCAAGGCAGTGTGCGGCGCATTCTCGACCGCAAACTCGCGCGCGCCTTGGCGGCTTTGACCCAGCGCCTAGAACAGGCGCAGCGCCCGGCCGAGAGCGCCGTGGCGACGCGGCAGGCGCGCGATTCCCTGGCCCTGCTGGCGCACGAGCTGGCACACCACCGGCCGGCGCCGACCGCGCTGGAATCGAGTGCGGCAGCCCGCCCGGAGCCGAAGTCCGCGCAGTACTTCAGGGACACCTGGTCCAAGATCAGCGCGGCCAAGCAGGTGACACAGGCGCTGCAGCAGGCGCCCCGCAACGCCGGCCCGATCAATTCGCAGCGCGTGCTGCTGGCCTCGCTGGCGCTGATGCGCGACATCTCGCCCGACTACCTGAACCGCTTCATGTGCTACGCCGATACCTTGCTCTGCCTGGATCAACGCAGCAGCGAGGCCAAGGCCAGCGCCAAGGCAAGCGCTGACAGCAGCAAGGCAAAAAAGGTCGGCAGCCTGCGTGTTCGCACGCGCTAGCGCGTCGCTGGCTCGCCCAAAGACGGGGGCACGTCGGCCTGTGCTCCGAGATCCATTGAAGTTCCGGATCGCGGTCGTTGGAATCTGACCCCAACTATCTGGCAGCAAAACAAACATTTGTCCGCGCTGGTTTGTCACGCTGATCGTCGCTATCCTTTGGGTGCGGACTGCCAGCGGTCATTCTTGATCATCAGCCGCGGAGCCTGCGCTACGGATGATTGGCGAATGGAGACGGCGTTCAAGGCGCTGAAGATTCGCACCATGGGTAGGGCGGCAAGGGCTGGTCCGCGCGGCGCGCGGCTTGGGCCCGTTAGCAAGTGCGAACACCTGTGCCCGAGTCGAGCGCAGCCACCGGAGAGACGCCATGAAGAGCCTGGAAGAACAAAGCGCAGCACTGCAAACGCGGTGCTTGCTGGCAGACAAACACTGGAATACGTTCTTTTCCGAAATGCCGTTGCGAGCATCGAATTTGCCGTCGCTAGCAGACTGCGCCCCGTCCAAGCTCAGCCATGCTGGAACGACCGTGCCCATCTCAGGGCCTGCCTTGTCAAATCTACCCCTGATGGGCAAAGAACCTCGCCATTGACTGGCATTGCGGAGTCGGTCGGGCCCAGACAGCTCCAGCGCCCTGAACCTCAGCGCAGACAAAACTTTGTCTTCCTGCAAATTGAAAATAATTTCTTCAATTTGCATGATTTCGCTATCACGGGCCCATGATAGAACGCAACATCGCGCCGATATTGCAGCAGCTCTTGACGCAGTGCCCGGTCGTCACCCTGACCGACATGCAGGCCAGCGGTGAAGCGGTGCCCGTGGCGCTGACCGAGAAACACGATAGCGGCGAATTCCGCGTGCGCATCCCGCCCATGGTCCACCGTAATCTGGCGCTGATGGCTTCGGAACAAGGCGTCAGCCTGAATCGGCTGGCGAGTGCGAAGCTGGCGGCTTAAGAGATGACCGGTGCGGCGCTGGTCGTCGTAGCGAAACTGGGTTCGGTTCAAGTACCGCATCGCGGTAATTGAACCGAACCCCAATTGCCCCAATTACCCTCCAATTACCCTGGGTTGACCTCTGAAAAACTGGCATCCCCGCATCAATACACGGCGTCGTGATCGCCCACGTTGATGGGAATGATCTGCTGGTCTCGAATCAGCAACTCCAGCGTGATGCGGTACGACAAGTTGATCGACACCGAATGCAAACCCTCGAGCTTTCCGGCCAAGGCGTGCAGGCGCAACGACGGATGGTGCGGATTGGCTTCGAGCAGGGCCAGCGTCTTGGCGTACTGGCGCTTGAGCTCAGGGTGTCGCTTCAGAAAACGAAACGCCTGGCGCGTGTAGCACTCGGTGAAGACAAGCTCGTAGGCCATGGCGGGGACTCCCTGACTTCAGGCAGCCGACTTGCGCCGCAGTTCCTTGGCTGAAGTCTCCTTGGCCGCTGACGCTTTGATCGCTTTGGATGCCGCAGGTCGCTTTTTCGGTACCGCTGCTTTTACGAACGCCATTTCGCCGGCCGCACCCAGCATCGCCTCCATCCGATCCATATGCGCTTGGGCTGATTCCACCACAAAGCGTCCTGCCGAAACGTCCGCCCGGCTCTGCGCCAGCGCGGCGTCCAACTCGCATTCGCGCAGGTAATGGTAGTGCGCCACGTCCATCACCACAAAGCGCTCCTTGCCACGCACCGAAATCATGGCCTCCGGCTGCGTGGCCAGCAGCGACTCGATGGCGGCGACGCCGCGCGTTTTCAGATCATTGGCGGTGAGTTGTGACATGGCGCTCTTGTACAGGTGTTTGACGGGTGGACTGACCGGTTGATTATGAAGACGGTTAAAAGTACTGTCAATCGTACTTGCATTCGCAACCTTCCGCGTCATCTGGTCGCCCGAAATTGACGAGCACGTCGGCCTGTGCGCCGAGTTTGCTTCGCTGAGTTGGCTGGCCAAAACGCCCGAGGCGGCGCTCAAGGGCATCCAGAAGGTGGTGGCCGACGTGGTGGCCGACATGCAGGCCAGCGGCGAGCCCGTTCCCGTGGCGCTGGCCGAGAAAACGACAGCGGCGAGTTCCGTGTGCGCATCCCGCCCGTGGTCCACCGCAATCTGGCGCTGATGGCTGCGGAGCAAGGCGTCAGTCTGAATCGGTTGGCGAGCGCGAAGCTGGCGGCGTGAGGGTTGAGCGGTGCGACGACGGTCGTAGTTCCGAAATAGGGTTTGGTTTGAGTTCCGAATCGCGGTAATTGGAATCTGACCCCAATTGCCGACCCCAATTGCCCACAATTACCCTTCGACAAGCTCAGGGCGAACGGGGATCAAAGTCACGCCGTCGAATCAACCGGCGCCCCGTTCACATACCTCGCCACAAACGCCCCCACGCTGCTTTCAGGCAGCGGCAGCCAGACCACATGCCCGCTCCCCGGCGCGACTTCGGTGGGTGCGCCTTCGGCGTTCTCCATGCGCGTGAGCAGCACATCGGCATTCGCTGCGGGTTGAATAATCTCCAGCCAATCGCCCACAGCAAAGCGGTTCTTCACGGTCACTTGCGCCAGGCCGCGCGCGGCGTCGAACGCCACCACATCGCCCACGTACAGGCTGCGCCCTGACTCCGAATAACCGCGCAGATAGTTCTGCGTTTCCTGCGGCGTGTGGCGCTGGAAAAAGCCGGAGGTGTAGCCGCGGTTCGCCAGGCCGTCCAGTTGCCCGAGCAGCGCGGGATCGAGCTCGCGCCCGGCGACGGCGTCGTCGATGGCCTGGCGGTAGCTTTGCACGGTGCGCGCCACGTAGTACGGGCTCTTGGTGCGGCCTTCGATCTTGAGCGAATCGACGCCGATCTCCACCAGGCGCTTCACGTGCTCGATGGCGCGCAGGTCTTTGGAGTTCATCACGTAGGTGCCGTGCTCGTCTTCCTCGATCGGCATGTAGCTGCCCGGGCGCTGGCTCTCTTCGATCATGTAGACCTGATCGCGCACCAGCTCGTGCACGCGCTCGGCCGCCTCGGGCGGCGCCAGCACGTCACCGCTGGCATCGACCACGCCGGACACGGTCTTGTAGTCCCAGCGGCAGGAATTGGTGCAACTGCCCTGGTTCGCATCGCGGTGGTTGAAGTAGCCCGAGAGCAGGCAGCGCCCCGAATAGGCGATGCACAGCGCGCCGTGCACAAACACTTCGAGCTCGGTATCGGGGCAGTCCTGGCGGATCTGCTCCACCTGGTCCAGCGAGAGCTCGCGTGACAGGATCACGCGCTTGACGCCCACGCTTTTCCAGAAGCGCACGGCCGCGGCGTTCACGGTGTTGGCCTGCACCGAGAGGTGGATTTCCATCTCGGGCCAGGTCTCGCGCACCATCATGATCAGGCCCGGGTCGGACATGATCATGGCGTCGGGCTGGAGCGCGATCACCGGCGCCATGTTGGCGATGTAGTTCTTGATCTTGTTGCCGTGCGGGAAGATGTTGGACACCAGGAAGAATCGGGCGCCCTGTTCGCGCGTGCGGCGCATGCCCTGGGCCAGCACCTCGATGTCGCCGAAGTCGTTGTTGCGCACGCGCAGCGAGTAGCGCGGCTGACCGGCGTAGATGGCGTTGGCGCCAAAGGCCAGCGCCGTCTCCAGCATGGCCAGCGAGCCGGCCGGGGCCAGCAGTTCGGGGGTGCGCAGGCTCATGCCCGCGGCGCTGCGAAGCGGATCAGAGCGCAGGCTGGCGCGGCGAGTGAGGTGGTCATGGGGTCTCCGATGGGCAGTGCTGCGGTATCCCGCTATGCTAACAAGCCGCGCCGGCCGCTTGGCCCGGGCTGGCCGGTGGTATGGTCAGGCCATGAAAACACACATGGATCATCTGGTCGTCGTGGCCCGCAGCCTGGAGCAGGGCGTGCAGTGGTGCGAAGCCACCTTGGGCGTGACGCCCGGCCCGGGAGGCGAGCACGCGCTGTACGGCACGCACAACCGCCTGCTCAAGATCGCCACGCCGGCGAATCCGCTGGCCTACCTGGAAATCATCGCCATCGACCCGGGCGCGAAACGCGCCTCCGATGGCGCCAACAAGCGCTGGTTCGACATGGACGACGCGGCGCTGCAGGCCGCCGTTGCCGTCGAGCCGCGGCTGGTGCACTTTGTCGTCAGCACCGACGACATTCAGGCCGCGCGCATTGCGCTCAAGACCTTGGGCATGGAGAGCGGCCCGGCGATGGCCGCCAGCCGGCATTCACGCCGCGGCGTGCTGCAGTGGCAAATCACCGTGCGCGAGGACGGTCAGCGCTTGTTCAACGGCGCGCTGCCCAGCCTGATCCAGTGGGGCAAGCCGGGTGCGGCCGAACCGCTGCGTCTGCACCCCAGAAACAGCCTGCCGCGCTCCGGCGTGACGCTGCACAGCGTCGCCGTGACCCACCCCTCAGCCGACAAGCTGCAGGCCGCCTACGAGGCCTTGGGTCTGTCAGGCGTTGCGTTGCAGACGGGACCGGCCCAACTCAGCGCGACGCTGCATACGCCCAAGGGCGTGGTCACGCTGCA
>CAIMSP010000075.1 GCA_903844215.1 uncultured beta proteobacterium
GCCTGGCAGGGGCCGATAGAGAAAGATTCCAAACGCAAAAGTCCGGCCCCTTAAACTTCCAGCTTTAATCCGGTCAAGCCCGCAGGAAGAAGTTCTCCTCTGCACCGTGCTTCAGGCTCATACCTGGATTGGAAAATACTATACTGAAACCTTCAACGACCTCCGAGGATTCACACCCGACCGTGCTCCACGGCCTCGCGCAGCAGGGCATTCACCTTGGTTTGCCAGCCTTTACCGCGGGAACGCAAAGCGGCGAGCACGTCAGGGTCGATGCGCATGTTCAGTGTGGGGCGCTTGACGGCGGCAGGTGGGCGACCAATTTTGGCACGATAGGCGACGCGCGCAGCGGTCAGCTCTTCTGGGGCGGCGGGCCTGTCGTCCTCGTCCTGGCCGTCCCACTCAAAATACCCGCGCGTCGGCGGTTTCTTCATAGCCTGCAGGATTGCGCCGCGCTCAGACGGCATCGTTTTCGAGCCATTCATGGTCAACCTCCGTTTCAACTTTGCTGGCACGGCGAAAGCTGATGATGCGCGTGGTGCCGAAACGCACCGTATGTAGCACCGTCAACACGGCCAGACACCCAAACACATAGGCCATTGACTGCACACGCTCCTCACGATTGCGAAGCACCGGAACGTCCAGTCGGTGCCGCGAATTCAACACCCCGTCGACATCAGCAAAGTCCAGACCATGTTTGGCCAAATTGGCAGCGGCTTTAACGGGGTCGAATTCGTAGCGCACGCCCTTGTTGTATTGGCTTTTATTATTTCTTGCTGTAAAAAAACCCCGCTGCGTTGCCGCAGCGGGGTTTTGATTCTTCTACCGTCAGCTGACTTGCGTCAGCGTCAGCTTAGAACGAGTGGTACACGCCAGCGGCGAAAGCGCCGGAGCTGCTGTCCTTCGAGGCGCCGACAGCACCGGTCGAGAACAGGCCGGAACCGGAGTTCTTGACTTCAGCCACGGTGCTGTACAGCTTGGTGCGCTTGGACAAAGCGTAGTCCACGCCCAGGCCGTACTGGTTGGCGGTGCCAACAGCCGAACCGGTGCGGCTGGCGTGGGTGTAGGAAGCCTTCCATTTCACAGCGCCCATGGTGTAGGAGCCACCGATCATGTTTTCGGTGTTGGCATTGGCAGACTGGGTTTCCTTGGCGTACGTGTACATCAGGGAAGCAGCCGAGGTCAGGTCATACTGAGCCGACACACCGGTCACCTTGTAGGCGCCAGCAACCATGTAATCAACCTTGGAAATCGCGCCAGTGATCAACAAAGGACCCTGGTTGTACTTCAAGAAAGCCGAATAGCCGGAACCGTCGCTCTTGCCAGCGGTCGCCGTAGCTGCGGTGTTGCCACCCAGGATGTACTGGAAGCCGCCTTGAACAGGACCGTTAGGCGTGTTGTAGGAGATCATGTTCGAAGCGTTGGTGCCAACGATAGCGCCACCAGCCAATTTGTAGAACAAGTTGGAGGTTTGTGCTGGGCCGTTGGTGCTGAACGGATCAACCGTGCCTTCACCGTACCAGAACGAATAGATGTATTCGCGACCCAGGTGCACTTCACCGAAGTTGCCAGCCAGACCAACGTAGGAATAACGTTGGAAGTCCAGACCTTGCGAACCGTTAGCGGTTGCAGTGTTGGCACCGGTGGTTTGGTTGTTGGTGTTCGAAGTCTTGCCGTTGCCGGATTCGTTCTTCAGGCCACCTTCAAGCTTGAACACAGCGGTCAGACCGCCGCCGAGGTCTTCCGTACCCTTGAAGCCCAGCTTGCTGGAACCCAAGTTGGAATTGTTCATCTTGTTCACGGTCAGGCCATTGCCAGCGCCGTGTTCGAAAGAAGCGTCAACAGCGCCGTACAGGGTGACGGACGATTGTGCGAATGCACCGGTGGCAGCCAGAGCAGCCAGGGCGATGAGGGTCTTTTTCATTTCAAAATTCTCCAAGGTTAAACATAGGGCTCCGGTACATGGATGGTTCGGTAGCCCGGGCCAACCTCCGTTGCGGGAAGTTGCACGTATTGCACCAGAGAGCGCGTTGATTCGCAAAGGATTTCACGAAAAACGCGGGTCTGCGTTGTGCTGGTGCAACAACTTGAAACCATTGCCCCTGCGCGCCCGAGCGGGGCCTATGACACTAAAGTCATCCCAGCATGTTTGGATGCGCCGACATCAAATGTCATCGTTTTGGCACATCCGGCACCCGAGGCTGTTCGCTCGATCAAGCAGTCCGCAAGATCCGCCTTCCCTGCGCCAAAAACTCGTAGCGCACGCATCACCTGGTCTGCGCGCTCCACCAAAAATTGTTTGGTGCGAAGGACCGCCTCAAGCGCTTGAGCCACCTGCTCACCTGTCAATTCGTAGCAGGATGTCAGCACCCAGTACAACTCAATGACACTGACCATGGTGACGTATCCAGGGTTGTCACCGTCCAGTGATTCGATCAGCTTGGTCGCCTTGATTGATTGCTTAGCGTCGTCCTGCATGATGTAGCGCACCAGGACATTCGTATCGAGTCCGATCATCGTGCCGATGCTCCACGCTGGGCAATAGCAGTATTCATGGCTTCAATGGAGACGGTTTTCTTTGGCGTTCCAAACATGCCCTTCAGCGCGGTAACGTCACTGGTAGCCGCCACGAACTCGTAACGACCCGGCGCAACCTGAACAAACTCAACGCGGTCCCCCGAATCTAGCTTGAGGTCATTGCGGACCTCGACCGGGATGGTGATCTGGCCCTTTGATGTGAGTGTTGCAGTCGTCATGTTTCGGTCCTTTTCCTTACTCTAAAGTAAGGATTTCTATTCGTCAAGCATTTCACAGACTTCTGTCAGCCTTCGATCAACGCAAAACTGGTGCTGATCTCGGCCGTCTTGCCCAACATGATGCTGGCGGAACAGTATTTTTCGTGGCTCAGCGCGATGGCGCGCTCCACGGGCAAGGCCGCCAAGCCGCGGCCCGTCACCGTGAAGTGCAGATTGATGTGGGTGAAGACCTTGGGGTCGGACTCGGCGCGCTGCGCACTGAGCTTGACCGAACAGCCGCGCACGTCGTGGCGGCCGCGCTTGAGGATCAGCACCACATCGTAAGCGGTGCATCCGCCCACGCCGGCGAGCAGCAGTTCCATCGGCCGCGCGGCCAGATTCTGGCCGCCGTTCTCGGGCTTGAGGCTGTCGGGCGCGCCATCCATGGCGAGCACATGGCCGCTGCCGGTTTCGGCGACAAAACCCATCGCCGAGCGCGCACCGGTCGCGCCGGTCCAACTGACTGTGCATTCCATATGCGTTCACTCTCTATAAAAATGCGTAAAAATTTGCGAAGTAGGGCGCCATTTTGCGGCTTGCACGCGGCGGACGCGAAAAATGTGATTACACTGGACCCATGGTAAACCCGCATGGCGGTGGCAAAGCCACACGATGCGAACCACGAGTTGTCTCCTCCATCCTCTGAAAAGATGGATTAGCCCCGAATCTTCACAGGTTCGGGGCTTTTTTTTGCCGCGCTTATCATTGGCACCAGCATGAAAACACCACCTCTGTCCCCGGCCGACTACCTGAAGAAGATCCTCAATGCCCGCGTCTATGACGTGGCCGTGGAGACCGCCTTGGAAGTTGCGCCTGATCTGAGTCGGCGCCTGGGCAACCAGGTGCTGCTCAAGCGCGAAGACCAGCAACCGGTGCACAGCTTCAAGCTGCGCGGCGCCTACAACAAGATGGCGCAGTTGACGCCGGCGCAGTTGAAGAAGGGCGTGATCTGCGCCTCGGCCGGCAACCACGCGCAGGGCGTGGCGCTGGGCGCGAAGAAGCTGGGAACGCGCGCCGTGATCGTCATGCCCACGACCACGCCGGCACTCAAGGTGGACGCCGTCAAGGCGCTGGGCGGTGAGATCGTGCTCGTGGGTGACAGCTATTCCGACGCCTACGCGCACGCGCTCAAACTCGAGAAGAAGCAGGGCCTGACATTCGTGCATCCGTTTGACGACCCGGAAGTGATTGCCGGCCAGGGCACGGTGGCCATGGAGATGCTGCGCCAGCACCAAGGGCCGCTGCATGCGGTGTTCGTGGCCATCGGCGGCGGCGGCCTGATCTCCGGCGTGGCCAACTACATCAAGGCGGTGCGCCCCGAGATCCGGGTCATCGGCGTGCAGATGAACGACTCCAGCGCGATGATGCAATCCGTCGCCGCCAAGGAACGCCTGACGCTGAGCGACGTGGGCCTGTTCTCCGACGGCACGGCCGTCAAGCTCGTGGGCGAAGAAACCTTTCGCATTGCCTCGGGCCTGGTGGACGAGTTCATGACGGTGGACACCGACGCCGTGTGCGCGGCGATCAAGGACGTGTTCGTGGACACGCGCAGCATCGTCGAGCCGGCCGGCGCATTGGCCGTGGCGGCGATCAAGCAGTATGTGGCGCGGCACAAGACCCAGGGCGAAACCTACGCCGCCATCCTGTGCGGCGCCAACATGAACTTCGACCGACTGCGCTTCGTCGCCGAGCGCGCCGAAGTGGGCGAGGAGCGCGAAGGGCTGTTCGCCGTCACCTTGCCCGAAGAGCGCGGCAGCTTCAAGCGCTTTTGCGAACTCATAGGCAACTTGCCGGGGAGCGCGCCGCGCAACGTGACCGAATTCAGCTACCGCATCAGCGACGCGGCCCAGGCCCATGTGTTCGTCGGCCTGACCACCGCCGCCAAGGGCGAAAGCGCGAAGATCGCCAAACAGTTCAGCCAGCACGGCTTCAAGACGCTGGACCTGACGCACGACGATCTGGCGCAGGAGCACATCCGCCACATGGTGGGGGGCCGGTCCAGCCTGGGCCAGGGCGAGCGCCTGCTGCGCTTTGTCTTTCCCGAGCGTCCCGGCGCCTTGATGAAATTCCTGAATCTGATGCGTCCGGGCTGGAACATCAGCCTGTTTCACTACCGCAATCAGGGCGCCGACTATGGGCGCATCCTGGTGGGCTTGCAGGTGCCGGCCTCGGACAACAAGGCCTTCGGCCAGTTTCTGGCCACGCTGGCGTATCCCTGCGTGGAGGAAACCCTCAATCCTGCGTATCGCTTGTTCTTGCAGACCTGACACGGCGCCCGGTCGGCGCGGCCAATGGCGCCGGCGCCGGGCTCAGCGACGCCCTGGGCAAGGAATCCAGCGCCGCTGCCGGCACCGCCAGCGCGGCAGGCTGGACCGCACCAGGGCTGCTCAGCGCCGGGGTGCCGGCGGCGAGTTCCAGCGTCATCGTCACCGGGCCCTCGGGGCTGGCGGACAAGCTGGCCGCACGGCCTTGCACCGAGCGCAGGAACAACCCTTCCTCGACCCGCGCACCTACAGAAATCGACTTGGCCGGTTTGCCGTCGATGGCAATCAAGGCCGCGCCGGTGTGCGAACCGGTGCGCGCCACGACGCCCGCCAGCACCAGCCGATTGGGCGCATTCACCGGCGCGACCACGCCAGCACTGCCCAACAAGCGTGCCACGGCAGCGGCATCGGCCACCGTTGCACTGGGCGCCAGCAGCGCCACGGGTTGGATCAGCGTGGTCTTGCCGTCCCAGCGCAAGCCCCAGAAGACCGCGCTGGCAGCCGCCAGGGCCCAGACAAGAAAGGTGAGCGAGCGGGGAAACCAAAGACGGTTCGAAGCGGTCATCATGGTGTGATTATGATTCATGCCTTGGCTCACACCACTTCCGAAGGCACCATGAAGAAACTGGCAACCCCCTTGCTGCGGCACCTGCACCGCGGCTTCACCCTGATCGAATTGATGGTGGTGTTGGTCATCATCGGCCTGCTGGCCGCGATCATTGTTCCGAATGTGCTGGACCGGGCCGACGATGCGCGCGTCACCGCCGCCCGCACCGACGTGAACAACCTGATGCAGGCGCTCAAGCTCTACAAGCTGGACAACCAGCGCTACCCCAGCGCCGAGCAGAGCCTGCAGGCGCTGCTGACCAAGCCCACCACGGTGCCGTTGCCGATGAACTGGAAGCCCTATCTGGACAAACTGCCCAACGACCCCTGGGGCCACCCCTACCAGTACCTCAACCCCGGCATCAAGGGCGAAATCGACGTGATGTCGTTTGGCGCCGACGGCCTGCCCGGCGGCGAGGGCCGCGACGCCGACATCGGCAGCTGGCAGTAACGCCGCCAGCGCTGGCCCGCATGCTGCATCGACCAAGCACCGGCCCCGGCACGCAAGGGCGCGGTGCGCTCGCGCTGCGCGGCTTCACGCTGCTTGAGCTGCTGGTGGTGGTGGCGATCATGGCCATGGCCACGGCGGGCGTGAGCCTGTCCATGCGCGACTCAAGTCAGACCGGCCTGGAGCGCGAAGGCCAGCGCCTGGTGGCGCTGCTGGAGTCGGCGCGCATGCAATCGCGCGCCCGCGGCGTGGCCGTGCACTGGCAGGCCAGCGCCCAGGGTTTTGCTTTCGATGGATTGGCCGACAACAGTTATTCGCGCCCCTGGCTCAGCGCTGACACCGGCGTGCGCGAGGGCGCGGCGCTGCTGCTCGGTCCCGAGCCCATCATCGGGCGCCAGGCGCTGGAGCTGTTCAGCCTGAGCCAGCCGCAACGCAGCCTGCGCATCGGCACCGACGGCCTGCGCCCCTTCGCCGTGCTGGGCGACGCGGCGAGCGCCACGCCATGACGCAGGCGACACGCCAGCGCATGCACCGCGGCTTCACGCTGATCGAAGTGCTGGTGGCACTGGGCATCGTTGCGATTGCGCTGATCGCCGGTTTTCAATCCAGCGCCGCGTTGACGCGCAGCGCCCAGCGTCAGACGGACGTGCTGCTGGCCCAGTTGTGCGCCGAGAACGAGCTCGTCAAGGCGCGCCTGTCGAAACAGTTTCCCGGCGTGGGCGACAGCAATTCGAGCTGCGATCAGGCCGGGCGCAGCTTCACCGTCGCCCTGAGCGTGCGCCCCACGCTCAATCCCAGTTTTCGCCGCATGGACGCGCAGGTGCTGGACAACGCCACGCCCATCCTGCGCCTGTCCACCGTGATCGGGCGCTTCTGATGCGCCGCGCACAAAAAATCGGGGTCAGATTCCAATTACCACATCGTGGCAATTGGAATCTGACCCCGATGAAGGGATTCACGCTGATCGAGGTGCTGGTCGCCATCGGCATCCTGGCGCTGATGGCGGTGCTGAGCTGGCGCGGCCTGGACGGCATGACGCGCTCGCAGGCACAGACCCAGCAGCGCATGGACGAGGTGCAGACGCTGCAGACCGGACTGGCGCAATGGAGCGCCGATCTCGACGCGATGCTGCTGCAGCCCCAGGGCAAGGCGATCGAATGGGATGGCCTGGTGTTGCGGCTGACGCGGCGCAGCAGCAGTGCCGACGCCGAGGGTCTGCTGGTGGTGGGTTGGACGCGGCGCGTGATCGATGGCACCGGCTATTGGCTGCGCTGGCAGTCGCCGCCGGTGCGCAGCCGCGCGGCCCTGGCCAGCGCCTGGCAACAGGCCGGCTTGTGGGCGCAAAACCCCGGCGACGAGGCCAAGCGGCGCGAAGTCACGATCACGCCCTTGGAGCAGTGGCAGATTTTTTACTTTCGCAACGACGCCTGGAGCAACCCCCAATCAAGCGCGGGCGCAACGCTGCCGACGCTGCCCGCCTCCGGCGCTTCGGGCGCGGTCGTGGCGTCCTCGTCCGAGCCCATTCCGGACGGCGTGCGCCTGGTGCTGACGCTGCCGCCGGGCCAGGCGCTGAGCGGAACGCTCACGCGCGACTGGGTTCGGTCCACCTTGGGTGGGGGCAAGTCATGACCGCGCGAAGTGCCCTCCCGCAACGCGGCGCGGCCCTGCTCGCGGCCATGCTCACCGTGACGCTGGTGGCCACGCTGGCGGCGGCCGCGCTGTGGCAGCAGTGGCGCGGCATCGAAGTGGAAGCGGCCGAGCGTTCGCGCATCCAGTCGAGCTGGATCTTGAGCGGGGCGCTGGACTGGTCGCGGCTGATCCTGCGCGAGGACATGCTCTCGGCCAGCAAGACCGACAACCTGTCCGAACCCTGGGCCACGCCGCTGGCCGAGGCGCGCATGTCGAGCTTTTTGTCCTTGGACAACAGCGTCAGTGACGACCCCGAAGAGGCGTTCCTCGCCGGGCAGATCACCGACGCCCAGGCGCGCATGAACGTGCTGAACCTGGTGGCCGCGCAGAAGATTTCACCTGCGGCGCACCTGGCCTTTCGCAAGCTGTTCGAGCTCGTGGGGATCGCGCCCGAGCAACTCGACGCGCTCGAGCAGAACCTGCTGCTGGCCCTGGGGCCGCAAACCGACCCGGAGGCGCTGCTGCTGCCGCAGCGCGTGGACGAGTTGGCGTGGCTGGGACTGACGCCTGCCAGCCTGCAGTTGCTCAAGCCCTACATCACCGTGCTGCCCACGCTCACGCTGGTGAACCTGAACACCGCCCCAGCCGAAGTGATCTACGCCGTGTTCCCGCTGCTGGACCTGAGCGGCGCCCGGCGCCTGGCGCAGCAGCGCCAGGCCAAGCCCTTCACCATGCTGGGCGACATGGACAAGTTGGTGCCGCCCGGGGCCCTGCTGATCACCGAAGGCGCGCCCTATGCCTTCGTCACCGATTATTTTGAAGTCCATGGCCGACTGCGCCTGGACCAGACCGTGCTGGAGGAAAGGTCGCTGGTGAAGCGCACCGGATCGGACGTGGCCACGGTGTGGCGCGAGCGCTGGGTGAGCGAAAGTTTGCCCGGCGTCAACACCCCATGACTCAGCCCAGCCAAAGCGCCGCACAAAGTTTCTACAATCACCCCACCCCATGAGCACCCTCATCGTCTATCTCGCCCCCGGCGCAACCCACGACACCGAGTACGACTACGTGCTGTCCCACGATGGTCTGACCGTGGCCGCGTCTGGACGCACGAGTGCCGCGCTGCTCCCCGCCATGGCCAGCGGCGAGATGGTGGCCGTGGTGGCGATCCAGGCCCTGTCCTGGCAATCGGTGCAACTGCCCAAGGGCAGCATCGCGGCGCGCGGTGCCGTGCCCACGCCGCGTTTGCGCGCGGTGCTCGACGGCATGCTGGAGGAACGTCTGCTGGACGAGCCGCAGGAACTGCACTTCGCGCTGGCGCCGAACGCCCGACCCGAGGCGCCGCTCTGGGTGGCGGTGTGCGAACGCGCCTGGCTCAAGGCCGCGCTGCAAGCGCTGGAGAACGCCGGTCGCGCGGCCACCCGCATCGTGCCCGAGTTCGCGCCGCAAAGCGCCGCGTCCGAGGCCAGCCTGCAGGTGATCGGCACGGAACAACACCCGCTCTTGGTCGTCAGCTCGGCCCAGGGCGTGACGCTGGCGCCGCTGAACGCCGCCGCCGCCGCCCTCGCCGGCGCCGAGCCACCGCCCAAGCTGCTGGCCGAACCGGCCGTGGCCGCGCTGGCCGAAGCTTGCTTCAAGCGCCCGGTCGAGTTGCAGCAAAGCGCCCAGCGCTGGTTGCTGGCAAGCCAATCACCCTGGGATCTGGCGCAGTTCGACCTGGCCAGTTCGGGCCGGCTGCGCACCCTCAAAAAACTCGCGCAGCACTGGCAAAGCCTGCGCCATGCGCCGCAATGGCGGGCGCTACGCTGGGGCGCGGGCGCGCTGGTGCTGACCCAACTGCTGGGCTTGAACCTGCTGGCCTGGCACGAGAAATCCGCGCTGCAGGCTCAGCGCGCCGCCGTCAGCGCCGTGCTGACCCAGACCTTCCCCAACGTGCGCGTGGTGGTGGATGCGCCCACGCAGATGGAGCGCGAAGTCGCCGCCCTGCGCCAGGCCACCGGCACCGCTTCCGGCGCTGATCTGGAGTCGATGCTGACGGCCGCGAGCATGGCCATCCCGGCGAATCATTCTCTCTTGGCATTGGAGTTTTCTTCAGGAGAAGCGCGCATGAAGGGCTTGCAACTCAGCGCCACCGAAGTCACTGCGCTGGGCAACGGCTTAGGGCGCCAGGGCTACAGCCTGCGCAGCGAAGGCGAGGTCCTGGTGCTGCATACCCAGGGGCGCCCATGAGCCGCTTCCAAGCCGCAGAGAGTTTCTGGCAAGCGCTGGGCCGGCGCGAGCGCCGCAGCATCGCCATCGGCGCCAGCGCCGTGCTGCTGCTGCTGCTGTGGTGGCTGGCGCTGGCACCCGCGCTGCAAACCCTGGCGCAGGCCAAGGTCCAGACCGGCCAGCTCGAAGCCCAATTGCAAAGCATGCACGCACTGCAGGCGCAGGCCAAGGCGTTGCAGTCCCAACCCAAGATGAGCCGCGATGAAGCCGTGCGCGCACTCGAATCCTCGGTCAAGCTGCGCCTGGGCGCAAACGCCCAATTCACGCTCCAGGGGGAACGCGCCATGCTCACGCTCAAGGGCGTGCCGGCGCAGGAACTGGCGCAGTGGCTCACGCTGGCGCGGGTGAATGCGCGCTCGGTGCCGCTGGAAGCGCGGCTGCAACGCAGCGCGAATGCGGCCTTGCCCAGTTGGGACGGCAGCCTGGTGCTGAGCCTGCCGGCGCGCTGAACCCCGCAGGCACTGCGCTATGAACTTCCGCTCCCGCCACCCGTCGCGCCGCACGCTGTGGTCCTGGGCCACGGCGGGCGCGAGTACCGGACTGGTGCTGGCCTTGGCGCTGTTTGCCCCCGCGCGCTGGGGCGCCTGGTCCATGGATCAGGCCAGCGCAGGTCGCACCCAATTGATCGCGCCGCGCGGCACGCTGTGGAGCGGCTCGGCGCAACTGCTGCTGCAAGGCGGCAGCGGCAGCCGCGACGCAGCGGCCCTGCCCGGGCGCGTGAGCTGGACCTTAACGCCCCAGTGGAACGGCGTGGAGCTGCAGATCTGGGCCGACTGCTGCATCCAGACCCCGCTGCGGCTGCAGGCGCTGCCGCGCTGGGGCGGCGTGCATCTGCGCGTGCAGGACGGGCAGTCGAGCTGGCCTGCGGCCGTGCTCGCCGGACTGGGAACGCCCTGGAACACCTTGCAGCCGCAGGGCAGCCTGAGCCTGTCCACGCAGGCGCTGGAAATCGATCTGGTGCAGGGCCGACTGACGCTGTCGGGCCAGGCGCAATTGCTGGCCAGCGCGATCTCGTCGCGCCTGTCCACGCTGCAGCCCATGGGCAGCTATCGCATCACGGTTCAGGGCGGCCCCAGCACCACTTTGCAACTCGACACGCTGGAGGGCGGCCTGCAACTCAAGGGCGCCGGACGCTGGGTCGATACGCGGCTGCATTTCCAAGGCACGGCCAGCGCCGCGCCCGAGCACCAGGAAGCCTTGTCGAATCTTTTGAACATCATCGGACGGCGCGATGGCGCACGCTCCATCATCCAAGTGGGTTAAGCCAATGCAACACCTGAATTCAAACCGTCTTCCCATCCCGCTGGCCGCCTGCGCCGCCATCGCCCTGCTGTCGGCCCTGGGCGCGAGCCCGCAGGCGCTGGCGCAAACGCCCGCCGCCAGCAACAAGGCGGCGGCGCGCGGCGAGCCGGTGACGCTGAACTTTTCCAACGCCGAGATCGAGGCCGTGGCCCGCGCCATGGCCAGCATGACCGGGCGCAACGTGGTGGTGGACCCGCGCGTCAAGGGCACGATGAATCTGAACAGCGAACGCGCCGTCTCGCCCGCCGTGGCCTACAACCTGTTTCTGGCGACGATCCGCCTGCAGGGCTACACCGTGGTCGAAGTCGGCGGGCTGGACAAGGTCGTGCCCGAGGCCGACGCCAAGCTGCAAGGCGGCAGCGTCTCGGCCGGGCCGGTGAGCGCCAACAGCAACAGCCAACTCACGACGCAGATCTTCAAGCTCAACTTCGAGCCCGCGAACAACCTGGTGGCGGTGTTGCGTCCGCTCATCAGCCCGAACAACACCATCAACGTGAATCCCGGCAACAACTCGCTGGTGATCACCGACTACGCCGACAACCTGCAGCGCATCGCGCGCATCATTGCCGCGCTCGACGTGGCCAACGCCACCGACGTGGAAATCCTGCCGCTCAAGCACGCGCTGGCTTCCGACCTGGCGCCGCTGGTGCTGCGCCTGGTGGAGTCGGGTGGAGCGGGCGCGCCCGCAGGCCAGGCCGACAGCTCGTTCAAGACCACGCTGGTGGCCGAACCGCGCTCGAACACGCTGATCCTGCGCGCGGCGAATGCGGCGCGCGTGGCCCAGGTCAAGCTGCTGGTGGAAAAGCTCGATCAACCGACCCAGGGCAGCAACGGCGCGGCCGGCAACATCTACGTCGTCTATCTGAAAAACGCCGACGCCACCAAGCTCGCCGTGACGCTGCGCGCCGCCATGTCGGGTGAAGCCCGCGCCGGCTCCGCTCCGTCGGCCCCCGGTTCCGTGGGCGGCATGGGGTCCACCGCAGTCAGCGCCCAGCCCTCGACCGGCGGCCAGATCCAGGCCGACCCCAGCACCAACTCGCTCATCATCACCGCGCCCGAGCCCCAGTACCGCCAACTGCGCGCCGTCATCGACCGGCTCGACACGCGCCGCGCCCAGGTGTTTGTGGAAAGCCTGATCATCGAAATCAACGACGACAAGGCGGCGCAGTTTGGCGTGCAGTGGCAAGACCTGCTGGGCAGCAAGGGCCATAACAAGGTGCTGGTCGGCACCAACTACAACACCAATGGCTCGACCAACATCGTGGGCCTGGCCGGCACCCTGGCGGCGGATCAGGCTGCGGGCTTGGCGAATGTCAAATCCTTGCCAACGGCGCCGGCTGGCCTGAACCTGGGCTATCTGAAAAACATCAACGGCCTGTACGTGCTGGGCGCGCTGGCGAACATGCTGCAAAGCAACGGCATCGGCAATGTGCTGTCCACGCCCAATGTGATGACGCTGGACAACGAGGAGGCCAAGATCACCGTCGGGCAGAACGTGCCCATGGTCACCGGCAGCTACGCCAGCACTGGGGGCAGCACCAACACGGCCAATCCGTTCCAGACCATCGAGCGCAAGGACGTGGGGCTGACGCTCAAGATCAAGCCCCAGATCAGCGAGAACGGCACCATCCGGATGACGATCTCTCAGGAGGTCTCGAGCATTCAGGCCTCGTCGGTGAATTCGGCCAGCGGCATCATCACCAACAAGCGTCTCATCGAGACCAATGTGCTGGTGGAAGACGGCTCCATCGTGGTGCTGGGCGGCCTGCTGCAGGACCAGTATTCAGGCAACCAGGACAAGGTTCCGGGATTGGGCGACGTGCCGCTGTTCGGCAACCTGTTCAAGAGCGAAAGCCGCTCGCGCAGCAAGACCAACCTGATGGTGTTCCTGCGCCCGGTGGTGATGCGCGACGCGAATGAAGTCGAGCAGCTGTCGCTGGGCCGCTACGACCAGATCCGCGCCGAGCAGGCCGCCGGCCAGCCCGGGTCCAGCGTGCTGGTTCCGGTGAACCAGGCGCCGCAATTGCCGGCGCTCGCGCCAAGGCCCGCACCGGCCACCGCACCGGGCACCAAATAGCATGGCCAGCCCGCGTCACCCCCTGCCCTACGCCTTTGCGCGCAGTTGCCAGTTGCTGCTGGAGGACGATGGCCAGGTCTGCACCCTGTGGCATGGCCCCACGCCCGACCTGGCGGCCTGGAGCGAAGTCATGCGCAAGCACGCGGTGCAACAGGTGCAGCCGCTCGACGCCGCCACCCTGGCGCAGCGCATCAGCGCGGCCTATGCCCAGGGCGAATCGAGCGCCGCTACGGTGGTGAGCGAGGTCGAGAGCGACGCCGACCTGTCGCGCATGATGCAGGACCTGCCGGCGATCGAAGACCTGCTGGAAACCTCGGACGACGCGCCCATCATCCGCATGCTCAACGCGCTGCTGACGCAGGCCGCGCGCGACGGCGCCAGCGACATCCACATCGAGCCCTACGAGCGTCACAGCTGCGTGCGGTTTCGCATCGACGGCACGCTGCGCGAAGTGGTGCAACCGAACCGCGCGCTGCACGCGGCGCTGATCTCGCGCCTGAAGATCATGGCCGACCTGGACATCTCGGAAAAGCGCCTGCCCCAGGACGGACGCATCTCGCTGCGCATCGGCACCCGCGCCGTGGATGTGCGCGTCTCCACGCTGCCCAGCGCCCATGGCGAGCGCGCCGTCTTGAGGTTGCTCGACAAGAGCGGCGACAAGCTCACGCTCGAGGCCGTGGGCATGCAGGGCGACACGCTCGCGCGCTTTGTGAAACTGATCGCGCAGCCGCACGGCATCCTGCTCGTGACCGGCCCCACCGGCTCGGGCAAGACCACGACGCTGTACGCGGCGCTGCAGCGCCTGGACGCGGGCCGGGGCAACATCATGACGGTGGAAGACCCGATCGAATACGAGCTCGCCGGCGTGGGCCAGACCCAGGTCAACGCGAAGATCGACCTGACCTTCGCCAAGGCGCTGCGCGCCATCCTGCGCCAGGACCCGGACATCATCATGATCGGCGAAATTCGCGATTTCGAAACCGCGCAGATCGCCATCCAGGCATCCCTCACCGGCCACCTGGTGCTGGCCACGCTGCACACCAACGACGCGGCCAGCGCCGTCTCACGCCTGACCGACATGGGCGTGGAGCCATTCCTGCTGAGCAGCTCCCTGCTGGGCGTGCTGGCCCAGCGCCTGGTGCGCAAGCTGTGCCCCCACTGTGCCCCCACGCTCGGCACTGGCGAGTCCTGGCTGCCCCCCGAGGGGGCTGCTGCGCCTTGGGGCGGCCCTGCGGCGCAGCGCCAAGGCGCGGGCTGCAGCGAATGCGGCCACACCGGCTACCAGGGACGCACCGGCGTGTTCGAGTTGCTCGTGACCGACGACGCCATCCGCGCGCAGATCCACAACCGCGCCTCGGAAGCGCAAATCCGCGACGCCGCGATCGCCGCCGGCATGACGCTGATGCGCGAGGACGGCGAGCGCCTGGTGCGAAGCGGCATCACCTCGCGCGAAGAGTTGGTGCGCGTGACGCGCGATTAGACCCATGCCCGCCTATTCCTTCGAGGCGCTCGACGCGCAAGGCCTTTCCCGCAAGGGCGTGATGGAAGCCGACAGCGCCAAGTCGGCGCGCGGCCTGCTGCGCGCGCAGGCGCTGATTCCGCTTCAGGTGACGGCGGTCCAGGGCAGCGACGGCGCTGCGGGCTCCGGCTCGGGCCTGGGCACGGTGCTGTTTTCCAGTCGCATCTTCAGCGCCACCCAGCTGTCGATCTGGACCCGACAACTCGCCGGCCTGGTGTCGGCGGGCCTGCCGCTGGAGCGCGCGCTCACCGCGCTGAGCGACGAGGCGCAGGACGAACGTCAGCGCAACCTGGTGGCCGCGCTGCGCGCCGAGGTCAACGGCGGCGCGCCCTTTGGCAAGGCGCTGGCCCAGCACCCGCGCGAGTTCTCCGACATCTACTGCGCCGTCATCGGCGCGGGCGAACACAGCGGCAACCTGGGCCTGGTGCTGGAGCGCCTGGCCGACGATCTGGAGGAGCGCCAGGCGCTGCAGTCCAAGCTCGTGGGCGCGGCCCTGTACCCGGCCATCGTGACCCTGGTGGCGATCGTGATCGTGCTGTTCCTGGTGAGCTACGTCGTGCCCCAGGTGGCCAGCGTATTTGCCAGCAGCAAGCGCACCCTGCCCTTCCTGACCGTGGCCATGCTGGCCATCAGCAGCTTCGTTCGCGGCTACGGCTGGTATGCGCTGACGGCGTTGCTGCTGGGCGCGCTGGGCCTGCGCCAGGCGCTGCGCGTGGAAAGCTTGCGCGAGAAGTTCGACGCCGCCTGGCTCAACTTGCCGCTGGTCGGGCGCCTGGCGCGCGGCTACAACGCGGCGCGCTTTGCCGGCACGCTGGCGATGCTGGCAGCCGCCGGCGTGCCGATCCTCAAGGCGCTGCAGGCGGCCGCGCAAACGCTGAACAACCGCGCCATGCGCGCCGACGCGCTGGACGCCCTGGTGCTGGTGCGCGAGGGCGCGCCGCTGGCCTCGGCGCTGGCGCAAAAGAAGCGCTTCCCCGGCATCCTGGCGATGTTTGCGCGCCTGGGCGAGCAGACCGGCCAACTGCCCACCATGCTGCAGCGCGCCGCCACCCAGCTCAGCGTCGAAGTGCAGCGCCGTGCCATGCAACTGGCGACGATTCTGGAGCCGCTGCTGATCGTCGTCATGGGCATGCTCGTGATGCTGATCGTGCTGGCGGTGCTGTTGCCCATCATTCAACTCAATCAACTCGTCAAGTAATGAGCGTCACCCTGGACGGTCAACTCGTGGTGGCGATCTCCTCGCGCGCGCTGTTCGATTTCGAGCAAGAGAACGAGGTCTTTGAGCAGCGCGACGACCGCGCCTACATGAAGCTGCAGCTCGAGCGCCTGGAGCAGCCGGCCAAGCCCGGCGTGGCGTTTTCGCTCGTGAAGAAACTGCTGGCGTTCAACGACGCCGATGCGCAGCGCGTCGAAGTCGTGATCCTGTCGCGCAACGACCCGGTCTCGGGCATGCGCGTGTTTCGCTCGGCGCAGCACTACGGCCTGGCGATACAGCGCGGCAGCTTCACGCGCGGCCAGCCGCCGTGGCGCTATTTGAAGCCCTTGCACGCCAACCTGTTCCTGTCCACGCACCTGAGCGACGTGCGCGCCGCGCTCGACGCCGGCGTTCCGGCGGCCCAGGTCTATCCGCGATCGGCGCTGGCGTCGGAGGCGCATCCGCATGAGGTGCGCATCGCCTTCGACGGCGACGCCGTGCTGTTTTCCGACGAGGCCGAGCGCGTGTTCCAGACCCACGGCCTGGCGGCGTTTCAACAAAGCGAGCGCGACAAGGCCGCGCAGCCGCTGCTGGCCGGGCCGTTCAAGCCGCTGCTGTTGGCGCTGCAACGGCTGCAACAGGAAGGAACGCCCCGGATGCGGCTGCGCACGGCGCTGGTCACGGCGCGCAGCGCGCCGGCGCACGAGCGCGCCATCCGCACGCTGATGAACTGGAACATCGAGGTTGACGAGGCCATGTTCCTCGGCGGCCTGGCCAAGGGCGAATTCCTGCGTGAGTTCGAGCCCGATTTCTTCTTCGATGACCAGGCCGGCCACATCGAGTCCGCCGCGCAGCACGTGCCCTCGGGCCATGTCGCCAGCGGCGTCTCGAACCCGCCTGAAGAGCCACGCGGCTGATGCTTCGCAACGCCCTCTTGCTGGTGGGGCTTCTGGCCGCGGCGAGCAGCCAGGCGCAGACTGTAGGCGCTCAGTCCACCTCGGAACAAGCCGCCTTCGGCATCGAACTCATCGTTCGCACGGGGGAGAACTTCCGGCGCGTGCAGGACGTGCAAACCTTCGTCGAGCAAGCCGCGAAGAACGGGGTTCAGACCATCAGCCTGCTGGTCAAACAGGACGAGGATGGCGCCGTGGCCTCGGGTCGGGTTTTCTACCGCAGCCGCATTGCCCCTGCGGTGCGCGGCTACGAGCAATTTGACGTGTTGCAAGCCATGCTGGACGCCGCCCACGCCCGCCAGATCCGGGTGCGGGCCTGGATGCCGCAGTTCCACGATCAGGTCGCGGCGAAGGCACACCCCGCGTGGCAAATGATGTCGGCCAAGGACGGCAAGGTGCGGCCCTTCACAGGATCGAAGCAGAAGGAATTTTTTGTCGATCCGCTCAATCCCGAGGTCCAGGCCTACGAGTTGTCGCTGATCGAGGAGGTGGTGCAGAAATACCCGATCGATGGCTTGATGCTCGACTGGATCCGCTTCGACGACTACAACATGGATCTGGGCGATGCCACCCGCGCCAAGTACCAAGCGCTGCACGGCATCGATCCCCTGACGCTGGACTTTTCCAAACCCGGTGCAGCGCTGGATCGATGGAACAATTTCCGCACCGATGGTCTGGCCGGCTACGTCAGACGAGTGCGCAGCGACGTGCCCGCCAACATCGAAATCGGCGTCTACATCCTGCCGCCCGAGTTCGTCGAGGTGGGCCAGGACGCCGCCAAGTTCAACGCCAGCGTGAATGCGCTTTCGCCGATGTGCTACTTCTTGGACTGGGGCTTCCCGGTTGACTGGTTCTGGTCAAGCTGTCTGGCTTCCACGGCCACCGTGGCGGGCCAGGCCGAGATCGCGCCGGCCGTGGACGCGAATCTGAGCGACGCGCAATACGCCGCGATGCTGACGCACATGCGCAGCGATTTTCCTCAGATCAAAACCATCGCCTGGTTCCAGCACGAGGCCTGGACGCCGGCATTGTTGGCACGGGTCGCACAACGCAGTAGGCGCTGATTGACTATCATCAACTGCCCCGATAGGTCGAATAGCTCCACGGGCTCACCAGCAGCGGCACGTGGTAGTGCTGATCCGGTTGCGCCACGCCAAAGTCCAGGCTCACCAGGTTCAGAAAGTTCGGCTCGGGCAGCGACACGCCGCGCGCCTTGAAGTAGCCTGCCACGTCGAACACCAGTCGATACGTTCCCGACTTCATCGAAACGGCGTCCAGCAACAGGCCGTCCGGGTTGCGCCCGTCGGCGTTGAGCACCAGGCGTTTGAGCAAGCTGGCTTGCTCGCCCTCGGTGGCGTAGAGCGCCACGCTCATGCCGACGGCCGGGCAACCGTTCATGGTGTCCAGTACATGTGTGCTCAGGCTCATGGTGTTTCCTCCTGCGCCAAGTGTATGCACTCTGCGCGACGCCTTATGATGAAGCCATGCGACATTACGACAGCACCCAAGCCTATCCGCGCGACCTCGTCGGCTACGGGCGCCAGCCGCCGCATGCGCAGTGGCCCGGCGGGGCACGCATCGCGCTGCAGTTCGTGTTGAACTACGAGGAAGGCGCCGAGAACTCGGTGCTGCACGGCGACGCGGGTTCGGAGCAGTTCCTGTCGGAGATGGCGAATCCAGCCAGCTACCCCGAGCGCCACATCAGCATGGAAGGCATTTACGAGTACGGCTCCCGCGCCGGGGTCTGGCGCATCCTGCGCGAGTTTGAACGCCGACGCCTGCCGCTGACCGTCTTTGGCGTGGCCATGGCCTTGCAGCGCCATCCCGAACTGACCGCCGCCTTGGGCGAACTGGGGCACGAGATCGCCTGCCACGGCCTGCGCTGGATCCACTACCAGAACGTCGATGAGGCGGTCGAGCGCGCGCACATGCGCCAGGCGCTGGAGATCATCGAGACGCTCAGCGGCACCCGACCGCTGGGCTGGTACACCGGGCGCGACAGCCCGCGCACGCGCCGCCTCGTGGCCGACGACGGGCGACTGCTCTACGACAGCGACTACTACGGCGACGATCTGCCGTTCTGGATGCAGGTGCAGCGCAGCGACGGCCAAGTGGTGCCGCAACTGATCGTGCCCTACACGCTGGACACGAACGACATGCGCTTCTGTCTGCCTCAGGGTTTTTCCCAGGGCGAGGACTTCTTCACCTACTTGCGCGACAGCTTTGATTGCCTCTACGCCGAGGGCGACCCGCAGGGCCTGAACGCGCCCAAGATGCTCAGCGTGGGCCTGCACTGCCGCCTGCTCGGACGCCCCGGACGCATGGCCGGACTGCAGCGTTTTCTGGACCATGTGCAGCGGCACGAGCAGGTGTGGATCTGTCGGCGCATCGATATCGCGCGCCACTGGAGCGCGACCCACCCTTACGCCGACAACACGAGCCCCACATGAGTTTCACCCTGGAGCAACTCAACGCCGCAAGCGCCAAGGAAGCGGCCGTCATGCTCGGCGGCCTGTACGAGCATTCGCCCTGGATTGTCATGCAGGCACTGCGCGTGCGTCCCTTGGGCTCGCTGGCGCAGCTGAAGCACGCCTGCGCCGTGGTGCTCGACGCCGCCGACGCCAAGGCGCAACTGGCGCTGATTCGCGCGCATCCGGAGCTGGCGGGCAAGGCCATGATCGACGCCACGCTCACGCCCGAGTCCAGCACGGAACAAAAACTGGCGGGCCTGACGCGCTGCACGCCGGCGGAATTCTCCCGAATCCAGCAGCTCAACGCCGAGTACAACTTGCGCTTTGGCTGGCCCTTCATCCTGGCGGTGCGCGGACCGCGCGGCACGGGTTTGAGCAAGCAAGAAATCATCGAGACCTTCGAGCGCCGCGCGCTCGGCCAGCCGGAGCAGGAATTGCGCGAGTGCCTGCGCCAGATCCACCGCATCGCCGAGCTGCGCCTGAACGACAAGTTCGACGCCCAGCCGCTGCTGGGCCACGAGGTCTGGGACTGGCAGGAGCAGTTGGCGCGGCACAGCGACGCCGGCTCCGCGCCAGGCGCCCCGCTCACCGTGACCTATCTCACGCCCGCGCACCAGGCCTGCGCCCGCGAGATTGCCGAACGCATGCGCACGGGCGGCTTTGACGAGGTGCGCATCGACGCCGTCGGCAATGTCGTGGGGAGCTATCGGGCAGCGACGAGCGACGCCAAGACACTGCTCACCGGCAGCCATTTCGATACCGTGCGCAACGCCGGAAAATACGACGGCCGCCTGGGGATCTTTGTGCCCCTGATCTGCGTGCGTGAACTCGCGCGGCGCGGCCGACGCCTGCCGTTTCACCTGGAACTGGTGGCCTTTGCCGAAGAAGAGGGGCAACGCTACGCCGCCACTTTTCTGGGCTCGGGCGCGCTCGTCGGGGACTTCAAGCCGGCGTGGCTGGAGCAGGCCGACGCCCACGGCGTGACGATGCGCCAGGCGCTGCAGCAGGCCGGCTTGAAGGTCGAGGACATCGCCGCACTCAAGCGCGACCCGGCCCGCTATCTGGGCTTTGTCGAAGTGCACATCGAGCAGGGCCCGGTGCTCAACGAACTGGACCTGCCGCTGGGCATCGTCACCTCCATCAACGGCGGCGTGCGCTACGCCGGCGAAGTCATCGGTGTGGCCAGCCACGCCGGCACGACGCCGATGGAGCGACGCTTTGACGCCGCCTGTGCCGTGGCCGAGCTGATGCTGTTCGTGGAGCAGCGCGCCGCGCGCGACGGCCTGCTCGTGGGCCGCCACAAGGCCGACGGATCGGTGGGCACGGTGGGGATCTTGAACGTCCCCAACGGCTCGACCAATGTGGTGCCCGGTCGCTGCCAGTTCACGCTCGATCTGCGCGCCCCCAGCGACCGCCAGCGCGACGCGCTCGTGGCCGACGTGCTGGCGCAGTTGGCGGCGATCTGCCAACGCCGCGGCCTGCGCTATGAGCTCAAGGAAACCATGCGCGCCGCCGCCGCGCCCAGCGACCGCTCCTGGCAGCAGCGCTGGCACAGGGCGCTGCAATCCCTGAGCGTGCCGCTGCACCGCATGGCCAGCGGCGCGGGCCACGACGCCATGAAGCTGCACCAGATCATGCCGCAGGCGATGCTGTTCGTGCGCGGACAGAACGGCGGCATCAGCCACAACCCACTGGAGTCAAGCACCAGCTGCGACATGCAGTTGGCCATCGACGCCTTCACCACTTTGCTGAATCAACTGGATCAGGAACTGACATGAGCCAAGACCGCGACCTCGACCAACGCCTGGACGCCTGGGTCGATGCGCACTTCGACGAAGAGCTGCGCTTTCTGCAGGAACTGGTGCGCGTTCCGACCGACACGCCACCGGGCCACAACGCGCCCCATGCGCAGCGCGCCGCCGAGCTGCTGCAGGCCTTTGGTTTCGAAGCGGAGCAGTACCCGGTGCCCCAGGAGCAGGTGCGTGCTTACGGCATGCAGAGCATCACCAATCTGATCGTGCGCCGGCGCTACGGCGCGGGCCGCACGATCGCGCTCAACGCCCACGGCGACGTCGTGCCGCCGGGCGAGGGCTGGACGCACCAGCCCTACGGCGGCGAGATCGTGGACGGCAAGATGTACGGTCGCGCCACGGCCGTGAGCAAGTGCGACTTCGCCAGCTTCAGCTTTGCCGTGCGCGCCCTCGAGTCGCTGCACCTGGCGCTGCACGGCGGCGTGGAACTGCACTTCACCTACGACGAAGAATTTGGCGGCGAACTCGGCCCCGGCTGGCTGCTGGAACAGGGTCTGACGAAACCCGATCTGATGATCGCTGCGGGCTTTAGCTACCAGGTGGTGACGGCGCACAACGGCTGCCTGCAACTCGAAGTCACGGTGCACGGAAAAATGGCGCACGCCGCCATTCCCGAGTCCGGCGTGGACGCGCTGCAGGCGGCGGTGCAGATCCTGAACGCGCTGTACGCGCAAAACGCCTTGTACCAAGACATCACGTCCCAGGTCGAGGGCATCAACCACCCCTATCTGAACGTGGGCCGCATCGAGGGCGGAACCAACACCAACGTCGTCCCCGGACGCATCACGTTCAAGCTCGATCGGCGCATGATCCCGGAAGAAGACCCGACCCAGGTCGAGGCCACGATCCGCCAAGTCATCCACGATGCGGCGGCGCGCTGCCCCGGCGTGCAAGTCGAGATCAAACGGCTGCTGCTGGCGCGCGCGCTCAAACCCCTGAGCGGCAACGCGCCGCTGGTGGCGGCGCTGCAAAAGCATGGCGCAGCAGTCTTTGGTGAAACCATTCCCGCCCTGGGAACGCCGCTCTACACCGACGCTCGACTGTACTCCGAGCACGGCATTCCCGGTGTGATCTACGGCGCCGGGCCGCGCACGGTGCTGGAGTCCCACGCCAAGCGCGCCGATGAACGGCTCGACCTGGAAGACCTCAGGCGCGCCACCAAGGTCGTGGCGCGAACCCTCAAGGACTTGCTGCTGGCGCCGTGACGGCGCGCACCCAGTCCTCGCTGCGCTGCCACAACTCGGCCGCCAGCGCGGCGTCGCTGGCCACGCGGCTGGGCCGCTTGACGCGACAGGCGTCGTAGTAAAGACCGGTCTCTTGCGCCAGCTCGGGCGCGTTGGCGCAGTACAGCGTGGTCTTCGCGCCCTGTTGCGGCGAGATCATGAAGAGCTTGATCAGCGAGCGCAGCCCCCAGGGGAGCGAGCGCCACACGTCCGAGGCCACCACGCCCGGATGCAGCGCATAGGTCGTGACGCCCGTGCCCTGGAGTCGGCGCGCCAGCTCGGCGCTGAACAGCACATTCGCCAATTTTGAAACGCAGTATTCAGGCAGACCGGTGGCGCTGCTGGTGCGCTCGCGCACCGCCTTCCAGTCGATTCCAGTGGCACGGTAATGGGCGCGGCTGGCCACCGTCACGATGCGCGCCGGGGCCGAAGCCCGGATGCGCTCCAGCAGCAACTGGGTCAGCAAGAAGGTGCCGACGTGGTTCACGCCAAAGGTCTGCTCAAAGCCGGCCGGCGTCAAGCCCTTGGCGGCCGCGAGACCGGCGTTGTTGATCAGCAGGTGCAGCGGCAGACCGGTGGCAAGGAATGCCTGGGCGCAGGCGCGAATGGAACCGAAGTCCCCCAGATCCAGCGCCAGCCATTCGATCTTGGCATCGGGCCGGGCCGCGCGCACTTCGTCGAGCAGGGCTTGCGTGCGCTCAAGCGAGCGGCAGGCGACGAACACCTGCACCCCTTGCAGCGCCAGCTCGCGCGCCGTGACGCGCCCGATGCCGGTGTTGGCACCGGTGATGAGCGCCACGCGCTGGGAGGGATGAGGCAGATTTTTCATTGGATTTCAGGGCTTGGAACGGGGCTTGCTTGGGCAGGTTCAGGATTTCGCGCTGGCCTGAGCGCTCTTGCCGCCGCGCAGCAGCGTGAGCGCCAGCAGGGCCGAGGCCACCATCAGGAACAGGCTCACGGCGTTGAGCACGGGCGTGGCGCCTTCGCGCATGCGGCCATACATCATCACCGTCAGCGGCGCATCCGACCCGACGAGCATGAGCGTGGTGTTGAAGTTCTCGAACGACATCAAAAAGGAAATCGCCGCCGCACCGATCAGTGCCGGTTGCAGATAGGGCAGCGTGATGGTGGCGAACACCGCCTTGCGGCTCGCCCCCAGGTTCAGCGCCGCGTCTTCCAGCGTGAGGTCGAAGCGCTTGAGTCGCGCCGTGATGGTGAGCGTGGCGATGGACACGATGAAGGAGAACTGCCCCAGCACCACCAGCGGCAAGCCCGGGCGCAAAAAGTCCAGTTCCAGGCCCCACAAGTCGTCCGCCAGATTCGCGATGCGGCTGGCGAAGGCCAGGATGGAGATGCCCAGGATCACACCGGGGATCACCAGCGGCGCCAGCATCAAAAGAGAGAGCGCCTGCTTGCCGCGAAACTGCGTGCGCTCGATCAGGAAGGCGTTGGCCGTGCCCACCAGCACCGACAGCACGGTCACCCAACAGGCCACGACCACGCTGGTCCACAGGCTGCCCAGCATGGCCTTGTCGGCGAACAGGCCGCGGCGCGCGGGCTGACTGCTCCAGAACCAGTCCAGCGTGAAGCCGCGCCAGGGCGGCGCCGGGTAGGCGGCGTCGTTGAAGGCAAACACCGCCACGATCACCAGCGGCAGAAACAGGAAGGCGAAAAAGAGCACGGCGTAGAGCACCGTGCTGACGCGCAACCAGGCCGGGCGGGGCAATGAGGGGATCATGTCTTCTGCATCACTTCGCCAAACTTTTGTCCGCTGAGCTTCAGGCCGGCCCAGACGATGGCCGTGGACAGGCCCAGCAGCAAGAAGCCAAAGGCCGCGCCCTGTTCCCAGTTGAAACGGGTGATGAACTGGGTGTAGATCTGCTCCGTGAACCACTGCGAATTCTTGCCCCCCAGCAGCGTGGGCGTGAGGTAGTTGCCCAGCGTGAGCATGAACACCACGATGCAGCCCGCGACGATGCCGGGCGCGGCATGCGGAATCACGATCTGGCGCAGGATCGACCAGCCGTTGCCACCCAGGTCGTAGGCGGCCTCGATCAGCGAGTCGTCCAGACTCTCCAGCGCGCTGATGAGCGGCACCACCATGAACAGCATCGAGGTATAGACCAGTCCGACCAGGATGGTGGCGTCGTGGTACAGCAGTTCCACCGGCGCGGGCGTGACGCCCAGCCACACCAGCACGGAGGGCAGCACGCCGGACTCGCGCAGCAGGATCATCCAGCCCAGGGTGCGCACGGTTTCGCTCACCCAGAACGGAATCAGGCACAACACAAACAGCAGGGATTTGGCGCGACCGCGCATCAGCTTGGCGATCGTCCAGGCGATCGGAAAAGCCATCAACAGCGTCACCGCCGTCGCGCTGATCGACATCAGCGCGGTGCGCACAAAGGTGTGCCAGTACAGCGGTTCGTCCACAAAGGTGCGGTACTGCGCCAGGCTGGCTTCATAGACGCGGGGCGCAACGCGCGCGCGCAGCGACAGGATTCCCAGTTCCACGTGCGGCAGCAGAATCAGGCTCACCAGCCACAGCAGGGCCGGCGCCAGCAACAGCAGCAACAACAGGCGCGCCTGCGCCTGGTTGCTGTCAGCCTGGGGCGGCGCCATGCGCAGCCGCAAAACACACGGCCCGTTGCGGATCAAAAGCAAAAAACACGGCTTCGCCGACCACCAGATCCGACAGGTGGCCGGTCTGCGGCAGGGCAATGCGAAATTCCGTGTGGGAGCTTTCTTCGCGCACCAGCACCGCCGAATTGGCGCCGTCGAAGAGCAGATTTTCGATACGCGCGCGGTAGTGCGGCAGGTCGGCAAAGGCGCTTGCCGCTCGCGCCACACTGGCGACCTCCGGCCGCACAAAAGCCTGCACCCGCTCGCCCACCGTCACCGTTGCGCTGGCGCGCGCCGACAGCACCAGGCCTTGTTCGCTGGTGAGTGTCACCATGCCCGCATGCACCTGCGTGACGCGCCCCTGGATCGGATTGTTGGCGCCGACAAAGCCGGCCACAAACGGCGTGCACGGTTCGTAGTAGAGCTGCTGGGGCGTGCCGATCTGCTCGAAGCGGCCCTGGTTCATCACCGCCACGTGATCGGACAGCACCAGGGCTTCGGACTGGTCGTGGGTGATGTACACAAAGGTCGTGCCAAAGGACGCCTGCAATTGCTTGAGCTCGATCTTCATGTGCTCGCGCAACTTCAGGTCGAGCGCGCCCAGCGGTTCGTCCAGCAGCAGCAGCGTGGGTTCGAGCACCAGACTGCGGGCGATCGCCACGCGCTGCTTTTGCCCGCCCGAGAGCTGGTCCACGCGCTTGTCCTGCGCGCCGGGCAAGCTCACGCGCTCAAGCATCTCACCCACGCGCCGTTTGATTTCGTCCCTGGCCACGCCGCGCCGGGCCAGGCCGTAGGCCACGTTCTCACCCACCGACATCATCGGAAACAGCGCCAGATGCTGGAACACCATGTTCACCGGGCGCCGGTTCGGCGGCACACCGTTCATATCCTTGCCGGCGATGCGCAGCTCGCCCGAATCCAGGCTCAGAAAGCCCGCGATCATGCGCAGCAGCGTGGTCTTGCCGCAGCCCGAAGGCCCGAGGATGGAGAAGAAGCTGCCCCGCTGCACCGTGAACGAGAGCTCGTCCACGGCGACAAAGCCGCCAAAGCGCTTGCTTAAGCGATGGGCTTCGAGGTCAGGCTGCGCCGCCCCGGCCGGGGCTGACGCAGTCAGTGGTGCGCTCACCGAGACAGGTCTTAATTTGCCGCCTTGATGCGGTCCAGCACCCGGCCTTCGATGTCTTCGATGCCAGCGGGAACGGCCGGGTACCACTTCACATTCTTCAGTGCCACTTCGGGGAAGCTGGCCGCGAACTGGGCCTTGAGCGTGGGCGAAGCCAGTTGATCCGCACCCTTGGAGGCGGTGAAGTTGCCCGCCGATGCGCCCACCTTGGCGGCGATTTCCGGGCGCATGTTGAAGTTGATCCAGGCGTAGGCGGCGGCGTCGTTCTTGCCCTTGGCGGGAATGGCGAAGGTGTCGATCCAGCCGAGCGCGCCCGATTTGGGAGCGATGAACTGGATTTCAGGCTTTTCGCCGTTGAGCTTCCAGCCGCCCGTGTCCCACATCATGGCGCCGACGATTTCACCGGTGCGCATGCCGTTGAGCAACTGGTCCTTGTTGTCCCAGTAGAACTTCAGGTTGGACTTGCAGGCGATCATGGTCTTGCCGACTTCGTCCATCAGCGCGCCATAGGCACGGGCGTCGTGGTACAAGGCAAACGGGTCCTTGCCCGCAGCGAAGGCGAAGGCCAGCAGCGTGGGGCGCTTGAGGCGCACAGCGGTCTTGCCCTTGACGTCGGCACGGCACAGGTCGGGGTAATCGGCCATCTTGGTGAGCTTGGTGTTGACCACCAGGCCGTCGGTGCCCCAGATGTGCGGCAGGCCATAGACCTTGCCTGCCAGCGTGGTGTTCTTCTTGGTCGCTTCCAGCATGGAGGGGATGAACAACTCGGCCTTGAGTTTGCTCAGGTCCATGGGCTTGTAGATGCCGAACTCCTGCTGCGGTCCGGTGATGCGGTCCTGCGAAGGCTGGGCCAGATCGAAACCGGCGCCGCCGGTGGCGCGCAGCTTGGAGATCATTTCCTCGTTGTTGGACAGCGTGAGCTCGACCTTGTAGCCGCTCTCTTTTTCGAACTGCGCCACCACGTCGGCGGGGGCGTAGTCGGCCCAGGTCAGCAGGCGCAAGCTCTTTTCCTGGGCCAGCGCGGAGCCCATCAGTCCGAGGGCGACGACGCCAGTGGCAAGCAGGGTGTGGTGAATTTTCATGGGGTTCTTCCTTGAATGAATCAATCAGCGCGACATCCTGCCCGCGAGGCGCTGATGTCGCAGCCAGCTTACTGCGGGAAGAAGACATTTTGGTGTCAGTTCCATGACACGGACAGGGTGTTTTCCCCTAGCAGCCTGTCGGACTCAGCGCTGCAGGCCGGGGTCCGGCAGCGTGGCGGCCGGGGGCACCAGGCGCTCGGGCGCGACCTCCAGGAAGGCGGCGGCCTGCAGTGGCTCAAGGCCGTAACTCAGGGAGAACTCACTGCTGCCCAGCAGACCCCGCCCGGCCCCGCTGAGCGGGCTCAGCGAGCGAAAGGCGACCGTCACCGCGAGGCCGTTGCTGCACGAGAGAAAGACCGAGCCGGCGCTGCTGGCGTGGTAGCGCAGGGGGCCAAAGCAAGACAGATACGGCGACTCCAGGCTTTGCAGCAACACCGTGGCTTCGCGCTCGCTACCAAAGCTGGCCTGCCCCTGCAGAATGCGCCCATCGACCACGGCCGTCGCCGGCGCGTTGGACGCCAGCACGCTGTTGACTTTTTCGCCCACGCTGGCGCAGCCACTCAGACCCAGGGCCATCAGGCAGAGCAAGAAGAATTGAATGCGGGCCACGGTGATCCTTCGATTCAGGCCGCGTACAAGCGCACGGCCGACTCGAACACTCTACGCTGAACGCAGCCCATGGTTCCCCGAATAAACGAGCGCAATCCGGCCTACAAAACCGGATCACGCCCCAGGGATTTGAGCGCCGCGTTCACGTCCCGCGGATCCATTCCGTACATGTCGGCGAACTCCTGCAGCGACTTGCCACTGGCTTCGAAGGTGCGCACCAACGCATCCTGCTTGGCCAGGTGCTGGTCGCGCTCGGCCAGCGCCTCGTCCAGCGCCAGATTGGCCCCGGCGTCGTTGCTGTGGCACAGCGTGAGGTAATCCTGGCGCGTCAGGCCCGAGGACTCGAACGCCGCGATCAGCTGGCGGCGCAGCTTGGCTCCCAGGTCTTGCGGGGTGCGCGCCTGGCGCCGGCAAAACAATTCCATGATGGCGTGGTGCACGTGCTCGGGCGCCACGCTTTCGGTCGCCAGGCCTTGCAGGTCGTGGCGCATCTTCCCCGCCGCCACGCATTGCAGATAGCGCGTCGAGCGGGTATGCAGGCCCAGCGCGAGCTTGAGCGCGTCCCGCTCCAACAGCTCGGGGTGGGCTTGCATCAAGTCCTGGAAGATGCCCAGCTTGAGCGGCAGAAATTCGGCGCCAAAAAGATGCGGATAAAGCGTGAACAGCTGTTCCAGCACGGGCTGCACGGCGGCAGAGCGCGGCGGTTTTTTCGCGGGTACGGGGCTGGGCGTGGGCTCGGTTGCGGGCACGGCTTCGGGTGTAAGAGTCATGGATATCAAAGGAGGGTCAATCCCCGATTGTCAACCAAGTGGCCGCAGCGCTCAGGACAGGCGTCGCACCAGCAGGCAATTTCGCCAGTGAAGCCCACTGCGGGTGGGCGATCTCCCGGAATCTGACCGCAAACCGATCCAAGTCAATTGGAAGCCGGCAGCCAGTCCCGACGGAGCAAGGCGCCGCACTCACGGCGCGCTTTCATGTTTTTCTCGGTCTTGCTCGGAGCATTGGCCGCCATCGGCCCAGGCCGCAGGTGGCATCCACTGGGCCACCCAGGCCGGCATCTGCTGCGCCGGCATGGGGCGCGCGATGCCATAACCCTGCGCCAGCTCGCAGCCCATTTGCAGCAGCATCGCGCCGTGCGCCACGGTCTCGACGCCTTCGGCAATCACCTGGCGATGAAAGGCCGCGCCCAGCCCGATGATGCCTTTGAGAATGGCCAGGTCGTCGGGGTCGTCGAGCATGTCGCGCACGAAGCTCTGGTCGATCTTGAGCTGAACCACGGGCAGGCGTTTGAGGTAGGTGAGCGAAGAGTAGCCGGTGCCAAAGTCATCGAGCGCAAAGCGCACGCCGAGTTCGCCGCAGGCCCGGATCACGCCCGAGGTCTGGGCGATGTCCTGCAGCGCGCTGGTCTCCAGCACCTCCAGTTCCAGGAACTGCGGCGCGACCTCGGGATGCATGGCCAGAATCGAGCGCAGGCGCGGCATGAAATCGTCCTGCTGCAGTTGGTGCGCTCCCACATTCACGCTCACCGGCAGATCGAGTCCATCGAGGCGCCAGCGCGCCATCTGATCCAGCGCCGTGTGCAGCACCCATTCACCCAGTTCCACGGCCAGCGGATGGTCTTCGATCACCGACAGAAACTGCGCTGGCGGCAACAGACCGCGCTGCGGATGCTGCCAGCGGATCAGCGCCTCGGCACCCACCACCTGACCCGTGCGCATGTTCACCTTGGGCTGGTAGTAAAGGACAAACTCGCTGGCCGCCAGCGCGTCGCGGATGCGGTCCAGATGCTCGTGGTGACCGCGAATATTGCTGTCTTGCACGGCGTCGAACACGTGGTAGCGGTTCTTGCCCGCCAGCTTGGCCTGGTACATGGCCTGGTCGGCCTGGCGCAGCAACTGATCCGCATCGACGTCCTCGCGTTGCGGGTAAAAGGTCACACCGATACTGGCCGACACCTGCAGTTCCAGCGCACCGATCGGCACCACCTGGGCTGCCGCCGCAAGCAGGCGCGCCAGCGTCGGCAGACAGA
>CAIMSP010000076.1 GCA_903844215.1 uncultured beta proteobacterium
ATCCGGGAAACGAACTTCCTGTATTGCCCAAAAGTACCAGCACGACAACTCACTGTAGAACCGCTTGTTGAGCTCCTGGACGGAAAGTACTGGGTATTCCGGTCGATCGTGACCACCCGTTCCGGTTTGTCGTGACCGGCGATTCTGGTGGATCGTGACCGCTCATTCCGGCCGATCGTGACCGGGCATTCTGGTTTATCGTGACCGCCGATTCCGGTTTACCGTGACCGGTCGGTGGCGGCCCCTGTTTGCCGGTTCACGCCGCGGCCATGGGCACAGGCCACGGCTCCACTCGAATCGATAAGCAGCGTGAGGAGCTGCGCATATTTGTCCCACCCCGAACGCGCTAGTCTCAGCAACTTTTGCTGGAGCCGACTTGCCCGATACCCGAAGGATCACTATGCGTCAGATCAAAGACGTCCTGCGTCTCAAACTCGAACTCCACCACTCCCACCAGCACATTGCAGTCGCGCTGGGGCTCTCCAAGGGGGTGGTGGCCAAGTACATCAAACTGGCGAGCGACGGGGGCCTGTATTGGCCCCAGATCGAGCCAATGAGCGAGACCGAACTGCACCACCGTTTGCTGGGCTCGCCTCAGCGCGCCAGTAGCTTTGTCGCCCCCGACTTTGCCCAAATGCACCAGGAGCTACGCCGCAAGGGCATGACGCTGATGCTGCTGTGGCAGGAGCACAGCGAGCGCCACCCGGATGAGAGCATCCACAGCTATTCGCAGTTCTGTGAGAACTACCGCCGATACGCCAAAACCCTCAAACGCTCCATGCGCCAGGTCCACCGCGCTGGCGAGAAGCTCTTCATCGATTACGCCGGCCCCACGGTGGCCCTGGCAGACGGCAACCGAGCCCACATCTTTGTCTGTGCCATGGGGGCCTCTGGCTACACCTTCGCCTATGCCACCCCACGCGAGACCATGGCCGACTGGTTGGGTGCGACGGCCCAGGCCCTGCGGTTTTATGGCGGCAGTCCCGAGCTCGTTGTCCCCGACAACCCCAAGGCCCTGATCGCCAACGCGGACCGCTACGAACCCAGAGCCAACGACACGGTGCTGGAATTCGCACGGCACTACAACACCTCTGTGCTGCCAGCGCGGCCACGTCGGCCGCAGGATAAAGCCAAGGCCGAATCGGCCGTGCAGGTCGTTGAACGCTGGATCCTGATGCGTCTTCGCCACCACCGGTTTGAGACCGTCGATGAGGTCAACGAAGCCATTGTTCCGCTACTACAACAGCTCAACACCAAGCCGTTCCAAAAGCTCCCAGGAAGCCGCGCCAGCGTCTTCGCCGAGGTCGACGCACCGGCCCTGCGAGCCCTGCCAATGCAGGCCTGGGAGTTGGCCCAATTCAAAACGGTAAAGGCACACATCGATTCTCACATCCAGTTCGATGAGCACTACTACAGCGTGCCGCATCCGCTGATCGGGCAGTCGATGGAGGTACGCGCCACGCAGCGTTGCGTAGAGGTGCTGCACCGCGGTCAACGGGTGGCGAGCCACGCGCGTAGCGCCCACAAAGGCAAGTTCACCACCTTGCCCGAGCACCTACCGGAATCCTACCGCGCACACATGCAATGGAGCGCTGAGCGCCTGATCCACTGGGGCCTGGACATTGGCGTGGCCACGGGTAGCCTGGTCAAGCGGATGTTGGAGGCGCGCCAACATCCAGAGCATGCCTACCGGGCCTGTCTGGCGCTGCTGTCGTTGGCCAAACGCTATGGCAAGCAACGACTGGAGGGCGCCTGTGTGATCGCTCTGGCGCTGGGCACCACCAAGGCCAGCCACGTGCGCGACATCCTGGCCAATGGACGTGATCTGGTGGAGCCCAGCACCCCGGCGCAGTGGGTCAGTCCGGCGCACGCCAATGTGCGCGGTGCAGCCTACTACCAATGATGACTGTGCGCCCCAATCAGCGCGCACAGCAACGACACAAAAACCCAAACACCAAGGACTACACCATGATGATGAATACGACGCTCGAACAACTGCGCGACCTCAAACTCGCTGGCATGACCACGGGATTGCAGGAGCAACTCACGCAGCCGGGGATGACGGCCATGAGCTTTGAGGAGAGGTTCAGCCTGCTCGTGGACCGGGAGGTCCACTGGCGCAGTGACAAACGCCGGGCACGCTTGCTCAAGGAGGCAAACCTGAAGTTCCCCCAGGCATGCATTGAAGACATTGACGCCCGCGCCGGGCGCGGCCTGGAACGTAGCGCCGTGATGAGCTTGGCGTTGGGCAACTGGATCCAGAATGGCCACAGTGTGCTCATCAGCGGCCTGACTGGCACGGGCAAGACCTGGTTGGCCTGTGCCTTGGCACAGTACGCCTGCAGACGTGGGCACACCGCGTTGTACCAGCGGGTGCCACGCCTGAGTGAGGAGCTACGCATTCGTCACGGCAATGGCACGTTTGGCAAGTGGCTGATCGCTTTGGCCAAGACAGACGTGCTGCTGCTTGACGATTGGGGAATGGCGGGCCTCGATAGCCAGACACGGGCCGACCTCATGGAAATCATCGATGACCGGGCTGCCAATAAGGCCACCATCATTACCAGCCAGTTGCCCATTGAACACTGGCATGCATGGATCGGAGACCCCACTATCGCGGACGCAATCCTGGACCGGATTATGCAAAAGCATCATCGCTTCAACCTCACCGGCGACTCCTTGCGGCCGAATTCAAAACCGACTGATTGAGGAGAATCGCGCGCCCGCCGTGGATAACTGATCTGTGCACAGGACGAGCCTGTGCACAGCCGGTGCTGCGCACCGGTGCATCAGTTGTCCACCGCTCCCCGGCAGTACGCCTTCGGCCTGACGCGCTTTACGCTTGCCCGGTGCAGCGTCCTGCCCCGCCCCTACGGGCTTGCGCCCGGTGGCCCCACCCCCAGACCCTTTGACCCCAATAACGGGGGATCCAAAACAGCCTGAACGGGCATGATTTGGAGCCGTGCGCAACTACCACCATACAATCTGCGCAGCGCAACTCTTGCACGCTGCGCAACCGGTCACGATCGACCGGAATGGGTGGTCACGATCGCCGGAATACGCAGCATCCGTCAACACGACCGTCCAAGTCCCCCCGCTGTCAACCGCGTAGCGGTTGAAGCCCACATCGCTTGATTTCTCGGTCTTTGGTATGAGCTGCAATATCGGCGTCACCGTCTGTCCAGCAGCGACTGAACACGCCGGTTTCGTCACCGTCGCCCCGTTTTGCACCTCTGTGGCCGTGACGAACATCATGTTGGAGGTGATGTCCTGAATCCGATACCAGCCCGCCGCGCCACCGGAGGGATTCGCCCGGCAAATCAACTGCGTCGGCGTTGCCGGCGTGAAATCCCATCCAGGCTGTCCCGGCGTGGCGCAGGCTGTACCGACCGTGGCGGCCGTCAGCAACGTATCCATCGAGCGCCACGTCCCGTTGATGCAAGTGAGTTGCACGTTGCTCG
>CAIMSP010000077.1 GCA_903844215.1 uncultured beta proteobacterium
CGATCCGCACGCCCGGGCCTTCCGCGTCAAGCGCCGGCGTGGCCCGGTTCAGCTCGCTGCAGCGGCATCGACCGTCGCTAAAGAGGAGCAAGCATGATCGCCATCGAGAACCTGACGACCGAAATTGAGTCCGATTCGGGTCTGGTGCGCGCGGTGGACGCGCTGACCTTGACGATCGCGGCGGGCGAAACCTTCGCACTGGTGGGCGAGTCGGGCTGCGGCAAATCGATGACGGCGCTGTCCATGCTGCGCTTGCTGCCAGACAGCGGCCGAGTCGCACGCGGCAGCGTCGATGTGGACGGCACCGACCTGATGCAACTGCCCGAAGCGCGCATGCGCGACTACCGTGGTCGTCGCATCAGCATCATCTTCCAGGAGCCCTCGACCAGCCTGAACCCGGTGATGAGCGTGGGTCGGCAGATCACCGAGGTGATCGAGCGCCACACGCCCTTGCGCGGTGCGCAGGCGCTGGCCAAGGCCGTGGACTGGCTGCAGCGCGTGGGCATTCCCGAGCCCGAGCGCCGGGTCAACGACTACCCGTTCCAGATGTCCGGCGGGCAAAAGCAACGCGTGATGATCGCCATCGCGCTGGCCGCCGAGCCCGACGTGGTGATCGCCGACGAGCCGACGACCGCGCTCGATGTGACGATTCAGGCGCAGATCCTGGAACTGCTCAAGGAACTGCAGCGCTCGCAGAAGATGGCCATGCTGCTGATCACGCACGACCTGGCCATCGTCTCGCAAATGGCGCACCGCGTCGCGCTGATGTATGCCGGCCAGGTGGTGGAGGTGGCGAGCGCGGCGGACTTCTTTGCGCGCCCGCTGCACCCTTACGCGGTGAACCTGTTCGACGCCTTGCCCGATGAGAGCAAGCGCGGCCGCCGGCTCGCATCCATCGCCGGCTCGGTGCCGCAGTTGAACCAGGAATTTGCCGGTTGCCGTTTTGCCGATCGCTGCGCCGACGCCACAGCGCGCTGCCGCGCCTCGGTGCCGCAGCTCGATGCCGTGCAGAGCGGGCATTCGGTGCGCTGCTTTCTCTATGCGGCGGCGACCGGCGCCCAGTTGGCCACGCAGCGCTCCGAGCCCGAGCCGCTGCTGGCGCAGGACGCGGCCATCGGTGCGCCGGTGCTGGAAGTGCGCGACTACCGGGTCTGGTTTCCGATCCGCAAGGGCCTGCTCAAGCGCACCGTGGGACACGTCAAGGCCGTGGACGGCGTGTCCTTCAGCATCGCCGCCGGGCGCACGCTGGCGCTGGTGGGCGAGTCCGGCAGCGGCAAGACCACGGTGGGCAAGGCGCTGCTGCAGTTGCTGCGCGGCAAGGCCGAGATCAGCGGCTCGGTGCAGTTGCAGGGCCAAGCGCTGGAGCAGATGGGCGGCTCCGCCCTGCGCAATGCGCGGCGCACCGTGCAGATCGTTTTTCAGGACCCGTTTGCCTCGCTCAACCCGCGCATGCGCGTGAACGAAATACTGGAGGAGGGCGTGGCTTCGCTGCATGCCGAGGTGGCCGCCGCGCAGCGGCGCGAACGCGTTGCCGGATTGCTCGAGAAGGTGGGCCTGTCACGCAGCGCGCTGACGCGCTACCCGCATGAGTTCTCCGGAGGGCAGCGCCAGCGCTTGGCGATCGCGCGTGCGCTGGCGGTCCAGCCGCAGCTGATCGTCGCCGACGAACCCACGTCGGCGCTGGACGTGTCGGTGCAGGCGCAGATCCTGAATCTGCTCAAGGAGCTGCAGCAGGAACTCGGCGTGGCCTACCTCTTCATCACGCACAATTTCGGCGTGGTGGAATACCTAGCGCACGACATTGCCGTGATGAAGAACGGCCGATTGGTGGAGTCAGGGCCCGCCGAGCAGGTGCTGCACCAGCCCCAGCACGAATACACCCGCGCCCTGCTGGCGGCCGTTCCGCGCTTGCTGCGCGCGCCCTAGGCCGCAGCGCGGGACTTGCCCCGCGGAGCGGGTTCCGGCGCTACGTCGACATCGACACCAGCAAATTGCCCAAATAGACCGTGCTCGCGATCTACAGCCGGGCCAGCCGCCCCAGCGCGGCGTTCAGCGTCTCATCCTTCTTGGCAAAGCAGAACCGCACGACGCGCTGATCGAAGCCTGCGCCATAAAACGCCGACAGCGGAATCGCCGCCACGCCGACTTCGCGCGTGAGCCATTGACAGAAGTCGGCCTCGCTCAGGTCGCGCTCGGGCACGCTCAGCGCCGAGATATCGACGCACTGAAAGTAGGTGCCTTCGCCGGGCAGCATCCTGAATTTCGTCTGCGCCAATCCGGCCCTGAACAGGTCCCGCTTGCGCTGGTAGAAGGCGCTCAAAGTCAGATACGGCCCGGGGTCGGCCATGTAGCTGGCCAGCGCGTGTTGCACCGGCGTGTTCACGGTGAAGACGTTGAACTGGTGCACCTTGCGAAACTCCGCGCTCAAGGACGCGGGCGCCGCGACAAAGCCCACTTTCCAGCCCGTCACGTGGTAGGTCTTGCCAAAGCTGGAGACGATGAAGGCGCGCGCTGCCAGTCCTGGAAAACGCGCCGCGCTCTGATGCTGCTGGCCGTCGTACACCATGTGTTCATACACCTCGTCGCTGATCAGCAGCACCTCGGTGGGTGCCAGTATCTCCTGCAGTCGGAGCATGTCCGCGCTGGACCAGACCGTGCCGCTGGGGTTGTGCGGCGAGTTGATGATGATGGCCCGGGTTTTGGAAGTGATGGCGGCGGAAATCTTGTCAAAGTCGGGGCGAAATGTGCCTGGCGTGAGCGGCACGCGCACCACGCTGCCGCCGGCGAGTTCGATGTTGGGCACGTAGCTGTCGTAACAGGGCTCCAGCACGATCACTTCGTCGCCGGGATGCACGACCGCCAGGATGGCCGTGATGATGGCCTGGGTGGCGCCTGCGGTGACGGTGATCTCGGTGTTGGCGTTGTAGTCGCGCCCGTAAAGGGCTTTGATCTTCAGTGCAATGGCGTCGCGCAACACCGGCACGCCGGTCATCGGCGGGTATTGATTCTGGCCGCGCTGCATCGCCAGCGTGACGGCGTCCACCAGGGCCGGGTCACAGTCGAAGTCGGGGAAGCCCTGGCCCAGATTGACGGCCCCGGTCTGCGCGGCCAGCGCCGACATCACGGTGAAGATGGTGGTGCCGACCTTGGGCAGGCGCGATTCGAGGATGGGGGTGTGCATGGTGCGCTTGATCAGTTGAGGGCAGAGCGAAGTTTTTACAACTCAAACTCGTCCGCATGCCCGCTCATGGCCTTGGCGACCAGGTTGCGGTCCAGGCGGTCGCTGAGCAATTCGGCGAATTTCAAGACGAAGTGGCGCAGGTAGGCGCCGCGCTTGAAGGCCACGCGCGCCACGTTCACGCCAAACAGTTGGCCACCCGGACGCACCACCAGGTCGGCATTGCTCTCGTCGCGCACCGCCATCTCGGCCACGATGCCCACACCCATGCCGAGGCGCACATAGGTCTTGATCACGTCCGAGTCGATCGCTTCCATGGCGATGCGCGGCGTGAGCGAGCGATGGGCAAAGGCGGCGTCGATCTTGGTGCGACCGGTGAAACTCGGGTGGTAGGTGATGAGCGGCTCGGCCGCCAGGTCTTCCAGCGTGAGGTGCTCCTTTTTTGCCAGCGGGTGCGACAGCGGAAACACCAGCACGTGCTGCCATTCGTAGCACGGCAGGGTGACGAGTTCGGGGTAATTGGTCAGGGCTTCGGTCGCCATGCCGATCTCGGCCACCTCGTCGATCAGCATGCGGGCCACCTGGTCGGGCGTGCCCTGGTGCAGGCAGATGTTGACCTTGGGATAGGCTTCGCGCAACTTGGCCACCGGCACGGGCAGGACATAGCGCGCCTGCGTGTGGGTGGTGGCGACCGACAGCGTGCCGTTGTCCTGGGCGCTGAACTGCTCGCCGATGCGCTTCAAGTTGCCCACTTCGCGCATGATGATCTCGATGCTCTTGAGCACATGCTGCCCCGGCTCGGTGACGCGCTTGAGGCGCTTGCCGTGGCGCGCGAAGATCTCGATGCCGAGTTCCTCTTCCAGTTCGATGATGGCCTTGGAGACGCCGGGCTGCGAGGTGTGCAGCGCCTTGGCCGTTTCTGTGAGATTCAGGTTGCGACGGACCGCTTCTTGCAGAAAACGAAATTGGTGCAGATTCATGGGCAAATTTTACCCATTGGCGCAGCGGCGGCCGTGCGCCATCAGGACAACGCGATCTGCGCCAGTTGCTCGATCAGCCGCGGGTCCTCGCTCACCGAGCACTGCAGCGTGAAGGCGATCTGCGGGTATTGCAGCCGCATGGCCTGCACCAGGGCGGGCAGATCCTCGCGCGCGTGCTTGCCCATGCCAAGAAACATCGGCACCACGGTGATGCGCTGCACGCCGGCCTCGACCAGGCTCAGCGTGGCTTGGGCCAGGTCGGGCTGGGTCAATTCCAGATAGGCGCAGCAAACGTGCACGGCCGGGTCTTGCACACTGATGCGCTGGGCCACGGCCCGAATCGGCAAGTGCCACAGGGGATCGCGCGAGCCATGGCCAAACAGCACGATGCCGGCAGTCGATGTGTTCAAAATAATTTACCTTCGCAATACCAGCCAGCCAAAGGCCGCCAGAGAAAACAGGGAGTACAGCAGGCCGGGCGCTGCGGCCGTGAGCCAGGGCAGCCAATTCTGCAAGGTGCCGATGTAGCCAAAGACGTTGTTCAGCAAAAAGAAACTGATGCCGATCATGACGCCGCCGAACACATAGCTGGCGATGCCGCCGGCGCGAAAATGCAAATAGGCAAAGGGCAGGGCCAGCACCACCATCACCAGGCAGCTCAAGGGGTAGAAGACCTTTTTCCAGAACTCGATCTCGTAGCGCTGCGCGGTTTGTCCGTTGGCGTTCAGGTGCTGGATGTACTCGAACAGGTCGATGGTCTTCATGCGGTCGGGCTTGAGCAGCGACACCGACACCATCTCGGCGCTGATCGCCGTGGGCCAGCGCAGGCTGTCCAGTTGCAAACGCTCGAGCTTGGAGTCGGCCGTGCGCGGGCCGAATTCGCTGCGCTGCACGTTTTCGATGGTCCAGGATTCATCCTTGCCGAACTGGGCCTTTTCGCCGTGCGTGAGCGACACCATCAAGCCCTGGTTGTCGTATTCGAAGATGCGCACGCCGTGCATTTGCCCGTCGGCGGCCAGCGCGCTCACGTTCACCACATAGGAGTGATAGGTCTGCTTCTCGCGCAGCCAGGCGCCGGTCTGGCCCACGGTGATATTGCCCATGTAGCGCGACTTCAGCGTCTGGGCCGTGCGGTCGGTCAGCGGGGCCAGGTAGTCGCCGGTGGCGAAGGTGAAGAGCACGAATCCCAGGCCCAGCAGCATCAGGGTTTTCAAGGCCCGCCAGGGGCCCAGGCCGCTGGTGCGAAGGATGGTGTATTCGGAGCTTTGGGCGAACCGCGCCATGACAAAGATGGTGCCGATCAGCACCGTGATCGGCAGCAGTTCATACAAGTGACTGGGGATCATCAGCGTGACGTAGAGCAGCGCCTGCGACAGTTGGTAGCCCTCGGCGCCCTTGCGCCCGACCCAGCGCAACTCATCGACAAAGTCAAAGAAGAAAAAAAGCGCCAGAAAGCCCAGCGTGACGAAGGCCACGGCGGCCAGCACTTCGCCGTAGATCAGGCGCCGAATCGTCCTCATGGCCCGGGCTCCGCGGCCCTGGGGCCCAGACGCGCGAAGACGCTGCGAAAGCTCCACTGCTGATGCCGCTTGGCCAGCCCCAGCAGGGCCAGCGTCAGCACGCCGCCGTGCAGCGCCAGCATGAAGCTGGAAAAGCCGACCTTGCCCGCTTCGATCCAGCTCTGTCCCAGGTTGATGGTGTCGTAATAGACCACGAACGAAAACAGCGCAAACAACAGACTGCCACCGCGACCTGCGCGCGGATTCACGCTGGACACGGCCAGGGCGATCACGACAAAGTTCAGCGCCGCCAGCGCCAGCCCCATGCGCCAGGCCAGCTCACCCAGGTTCGCGGGCGTGGGGTTGCGCAGCAGCACCAGGGTGTCCAGCGCCGCTCTGGCCGGCGCGCTGGCAGCAGAGTCCAGGGAGCGCTCGCCGATGCGCGTGCCGTAGCTCACAAACTCGCTCACCTTGAGTTCATTCGAACCCGTCACGTTCTCGATGCGTTGCCCATTGTTGAGCATCAGGAAGCGCTCGCCGCCGACCACTTCGATGCGCCCGCCTTGGGCCGAGGTCACGCTTTCCTTTTCGCGCTCGGTGTCGGAGATGAAGATGTTCTTGCCGGTGCGGCTGTCGCGTGCATCCTTGTCGATGAAGAAGACCCGGCGCCCGCCGGCCGATTCCTGAAAGATTCCGGGCGAGACGCGCTCGATGTCGCCGCGCTTCTCAAACTTGTCCTTCATGTCCTGGATCTGGCGGTTCGACCAGGGCCACACGGCCAGCGCCAGCACCGCGATCACCAGCAACACCGGCCAGGCAAAGCGAAACAGCGGCCCGGAAAAACCTGCCAGCCCGCGCCCGGTGGAGAACCAGATCACCATCTCGGAGTCGGCGTACATGCGCGACAGGGTCGCGACGATGGCGATGAACAGGCTCAGCGTGAGGATGGTGGGCAGGTGGCCGAGCACGCTGTACCCCATCACCATCATCACTTCGGAGGGATTCACGCTGCCGCGCGAGGCCAGTCCGAGCGAGCGGATCAACATCATGGTCATGACCACGGTCACCAGCACCACCAGAGTGGCGCCAAAGCTGCGTGCCAGCTCCTTGCGGATGGAAGAATGGAATAACATCGACTGAAACCTTGCGGCACTGACTCCGGATCAGTCTGCGCCCTCAACACCTGGTAACTAAAAGGATGAATTATGAACTTTGAACTGAAAACCCTGGGATGGGCGGGCTCCGCCAGCGAGCAATGCGATGCCATGGTGGCGCTGGTGGGCGACGGTTTCAAGCCGGGAAAGGACGCGCTGTCGCAGCTGGCGGCCCAGGCGATCAAGGCCGAAGACCTGCCAACCAAGGCCGGAAAATGCCTGTCGGCGTACCGTCCTGCGGGTCTGGCTTGCACCCGCCTGGTGCTGGCGGGCGCCGCTGACTTGTCGGCCAAAAGTGTGCGCCAGGCTGTGGCTGCGGCCGTCGCGTCGATCAAGGACGGCGCGGCCAAACATCTGCTGCTCGTGTTCCAGGACGCGCCCGCCAAGGGTGCGGTTCGCGCGGCCGTGATGGCGGCGGCCGAGGCCAGCTACGTGTACACCACGACCCAGTCCAAGCCGCATGCGCGCAAGCTGCAGCGCGTGACGATCGCGGTGGCGGCCGCGGCGCCGGTCAAGGCCGAGTTCGAACGCGCGCAGGCGGCCGTGGTCGGGATCGAGTTGGCCAAGGAATGGGCCAATCGCCCGTCCAACCACGCCACCCCGACGCTGTTGGCGCAGGCCGCGCAAGCCCTGGCCAAGTTGCCAAAAATCAAGTGTGAAGTGCTGGGGCCGGCACAGGTGAAGAAGTTGGGAATGGGCTCGTTCATGGCGGTGTCGCAGGGCTCTGAAGAGCCGTTGCGCTTCATCGTATTGAGGTATGAAAACGCCCCCAAAGCGCAGGCGCCGGTGGTGCTGGTGGGCAAGGGAATCACCTTTGACACGGGCGGCATTTCGCTCAAGCCGGCACCGGAAATGGATGAAATGAAATACGACATGAGCGGCGCTGCCAGCGTGCTCGGCGTGTTCCGCGCCTTGGGCCAACTGCAACCCGCGATCAACGTCATCGGCCTGATCCCGGCCTGCGAAAACATGCCCGATGGCCGCGCCATCAAGCCCGGCGACGTGGTCACCAGCATGAGCGGACAGACCATCGAGATCCTCAACACCGATGCCGAAGGCCGATTGGTGCTGTGCGACGCCCTGACCTACGCCGAGCGCTTCAAGCCGCGCGCCGTGATCGACATCGCCACCCTCACCGGCGCCTGCATGATCGCCCTGGGCGGCGTGCGCAGCGGCATGTTTTCATCCGATGACGCGCTCGCCGCCTCCTTGCTGGCCGCCGGCGACGCGGCGCTCGACCCGTGCTGGCGTATGCCCTTGGACGAGGAATACGCCGAAGGTCTGAAAACCCATTTTGCCGACGTCGCCAACGTGGCCGGGCGCGCCGGCGGCGCGATCACTGCGGCCAAGTTCTTGCAGCGTTTTGCAGCCAAGTTCTCCTGGGCGCATCTGGACATTGCCGGCACGGCCTGGAAGGGCGGCGCGGCCAAGGGCGCCACCGGGCGGCCGGTGGGGCTGCTGCTGGACTATTTGCTCGGCGCCGTGCAGGCCGACGGGCGCACCGCGAAACGGGCGCCTAAGTGACCGAAATCGCCTTTCATTTCAACGCGCCTGACAAGCTGGCCTACAGCTGCCGCTTGCTGCGCAAGGCCGTGGCCAGCGGCGCCCGCGTCGTGGTCACCGGCTCGGCCGACACGCTGCGCGAACTCGATCAGGCCTTGTGGACTTTTTCTGCGGCGGAGTTCGTCGCGCACAGCAGCGACGCCAGCGACGCGGCGGTGCGCGCGCACTCGCCCGTCGTGCTGACGGCGACGCCGGCGCAGGCGCCACATCAGCAAGTGCTGGTGAACCTGGGTGGGCCGGTCCCGGCGGGCTTTGAGCGCTTCGAGCGGCTGATCGAAGTCGTGGGTCACGGCGACGAGGATCGCGGCCAGGCGCGCGCGCGCTGGAAGCATTACGCCGATCGCGGCTACAGCTTGCAGCGCCACGACCTGGCGTTGAAGGAGCAATCCTGATGGCCAGCAACAGCCCCCGCGCCGGCCGCTTTGTTCCAACGCTCACGCAGGTGGTGCAGGCCGCGCCGTCCTCGGCCAAGGAGCTGCCCGAACTCTCCAGGGCAATGCAGGAAGAGTTGGTGATGCGCGTGATGCAACGGCTCGACCTTGCGCTGGAGAAAAGACTGCCGGCGGCGATTGCCGCGTTGGTGCAGCAGCACATGCAGGCGCTGGGTCCGCGCCTGTGGGAGGAAGTCGGCGCGGTGGTGCAGCAATCGGTCGCACAAGCGGTGGCGCAAGAGCTCGCAGCCCGAAACGCCAGGAGCTGATTCCGATATTGTTAAGCTGGATCAAATCGGTCGCGAGCAAGTTCGCGTGTTCCCTAATGCCATGGCGGGCAATTTGCGGTATGTTACGGCCCCGTGGAGTACATAATTCACATGGATTTTTGTTCTGAAGCCTATTTTTACTTGGAGTATTTATGCAAATGAAATTGAAACTATCCGTTGCCGTTGCACTCGCCGCCGTTGCTGGCCTGGTCAGCGCACAGGACGTTCAAGTGGTCAAGATCGGCCACGTGGCGCCCATGTCTGGTGCTCAAGCCCACTACGGCAAAGACAATGCCAACGGCTCGGCGATGGCGGTGGAAGACCTGAACACGCAAAACATCGTGATCGGCGGCAAGAAGATCAAGTTTGAACTGCAACCTGAAGACGACGCTGCCGATCCCAAGCAGGGCACGGCAGCAGCACAAAAACTGTGCGACAGCAAGGTCGCCGGTGTGGTCGGTCACCTGAATTCGGGCACCACGATTCCTGCATCCAAGGTTTACAACGATTGCGGCATTCCCCACGTCACGGGCGCTGCGACCAACCCCAACCTGACCAAGCCCGGCTACAAGACCACCTACCGCATCATCGCCAACGACAACGCCCTGGGCGCTGGCTTGGCCTTCTATGCGGTCGACGCCTTGAAGCTCAAGCGCGTTGCCATGATCGACGACCGCACGGCCTATGGTCAAGGTGTGGCTGAAGTGTTCAAGCGTACGGCCTTGGCCAAGGGCATGACCGTGGTTGACGAGCAGTTCACCACCGACAAAGCCACCGACTTCATGGCGATTCTGACGGCCATTAAGGCCAAGAACCCTGACGCCATTTTCTTCGGCGGCATGGACCCACAGGCCGGCCCGATGCTGCGCCAGATGGAACAACTCGGCATGACGAAGGTGAAGTACTTCGGCGGCGATGGCATCTGCACTGCGGAAGTTGCGAAATTGGCAGCCGGCGCCAAGACGCTGGAAAACGTGGTTTGCGCAGAAGGCGGCGCTTCGCTTGAGAAGATGCCTGGTGGCACGGCATGGAAGAAGCGTTACGACGCCAAGTTCCCAGACCAGTTCCAGGTTTACAGCCCGTACACCTATGACGCGACCTTCGTGCTGGTGGACGCCATGAAGCGCGCCAATTCGACCGACCCCAAGGTTTACACGCCCAAGCTGATTGAAACCAGCTACAAGGGTGTCACCGGTACCATTGCCTTCGAACCCACTGGCGAATTGAAGAATCCTTCGATGACGCTGTCGGTTTACAAGGACGGCAAGAAGACTCCGCTGAACTGATACCTCAGTCATCGGTAACGGGGTGCCACCGGCTTTCGGTGGTGCCCTTTTTTTTCGTCTGCGCGCAGCGCACGCCAGGCCCCCGGGGCGAGTCCAGGGTTTGGCCTGGAGTCGGATGCTTTCTATGGCATAATTCGAGACTTACCTGAACACAATTTAGGGCGGTTAGCTCAGGGGTAGAGCACTGCATTCACACTGCAGGGGTCGCAAGTTCGAAACTTGCACTGCCCACCAATATTTGGTGATCGATCAAGGACTTACGAGCAATCGCAAGTCCTTTTTTGTTGCCCGTATGGAAATCGTATGAAATAGCTTGGCCAGCGAGGCTCGCGCTGGCCGTGGCCTCGCTCCTCGGCCTGACCCAGCGATCGGTTATCGTCGGCGCTGTGCGCAGTTCAACACCTCACACCAACGAACGTCTCGACGCGGTGGACGCCTTGCGCGGCGCCGCCATGGTCTGGATGACGCTGTTTCATTTCTGTTTTGACTTGAACCATGCGGGTTTCATGCGGCAGAACTTCTTGCTCGACCCGTTCTGGACCTGGCAGCGCGCCGCCATCGTGAGCCTGTTCCTTTTCTGTTCCGGCCTGGGCCAATCGGTGGCCGTCGCGCAGCGGCAAAGCTGGCCGCGTTTTTGGCGCCGCTGGTCCCAGGTCGCGCTGTGCGCGGGGCTGGTGACGTTGGGTTCGCTTTGGATGTTCCCGCAAAGCTTCATCTACTTCGGCGTGTTGCACGCGGTGGCGCTGATGCTGTTGCTGTTGCGCTGGGCCGCACCCTTTGCCAAACGCCATGTGGGCGCGCTGTGGCTGCTCGGGGCGGCGCTGATCGCGGCGAAATTCGGCGCCGAGCAGGCCCTGGGGACAGGCGCTCTGGCCGAGCTTTTTAACCAGAAAAGTTTGAACTGGCTGGGGCTGATCACGCGCAAACCCTTCACCGAGGATTACGTCCCGCTGGTGCCTTGGCTGGGTGTGCTGTTGTGGGGTTTTGCGGCCGGCACCTGGCTGGAGTTGCACCGCCCTGAGTGGCTGCGCCTTCGCCTGCCGCAGGCCGCAGCGCCGCTGGCCTGGTTGGGACGCTGGAGCCTGAGCTACTACATGCTGCACCAACCGGTGCTGCTGGGCCTGGTGCTGCTGGCCAGCGGGCTCCTGCAGGGAGCGTGGCCACAATGAAAAAAAAACCCGCCAGGGGCGGGTTCTTTCGGTGTAGGAGCGCTGTGGCCCCTTGAGCCAGTGGCTTATTCGACCTTGGCTTTGGAGAGCAGTTCTTTGCGGTAAGCGTCAACCTTGACCTGGCCCAGCTTCTGTGCGATCTGCGGTTTGATCTCGTCGAAGGCGGGCAGCTTGGCGTCGCGCACATCCTCCAGGCGAATGATGTGGAAACCAAACTGGGTCTTGACGGCGGCCTCGGTGGTCTGGCCCTTCTTCAAGGCCACCAGCGCCTCCGAGAATTCCTTCACGTAGCTCTTGGGGTTGGCCCAGTCCAGGTCGCCGCCGTTGGCGCCCGAACCTGGGTCCTTGGACGACTTCTTGGCGATCACGTCGAACTTGCCGCCCTTCTTGAGCTGGGCAATGATGGCTTTGGCTTCCGCTTCGGTGGCCACCAAAATGTGGCGCGCGTGGTATTCCTTGCCGCCGTTGTTGGCCACGAACATGTCGTATTCGGCCTTGATTTCGGCGTCGGTGACGGGGTTGGTCTTCTGGTATTCGGTGAGCAGTTCGCGAATCAGGATCGACTGGCGCGCCAGTTCCATCTGGGTCTTGAAATTCTCGGTGGCGTCCATGCCGTGCTTTTGTGCTTCCTGGGCGAACACTTCACGCGTGATGATTTCGTCCTTGATCTGCGCCTTGACGTCGTCGGTCACGGGTTTGCCGCTGCCGGCGGCCTGCTGCAAGAAGGGTTCCATGCGCGAAGTCGGAATCGCCTTGCCGTTGACCACGGCCAGATTCTGCGCCTGGGCGCTGGCGGCGAGACTGAAAAGGCTGGCTGCTGCAAGCGCTGTGAGAACGAGTTTTTTCATCAATTTTCCTCTGGAGGTCTCAAAAAAAGTAGTCACCGTGGCGGTGGATTCCGCCCCGGCTAGAGAAGTTCGATGGCCAGCGCGTGCGCGCCTTGGTCGAAGAAATCTTGCAGCGCATCATACACAAGCCGGTGCCGGGCCACCCGCGGCAAATTTGTAAACATCGGTGAAGCGATGCGCACCCTGAAGTGCGTGCCAAAGCCCAGACCATTGGCGCCGGCGTGTCCCGCGTGCTGGTAGCTCTCGTCGAGCACCTGAAGTTGTGTGGCTTGGAGTCGCGTTTGCAGCCGCTGCTGCATGGCCTGCGCCCATTGCTCCAGCGGCAAATCGCGGGCGCTGGCGTCAATCGGGGCTGCTGGTGTCATGCTCGGCTTTCAGATGTTTGGCGATGAACACGCCCTGACCTAGGATGAAGACCAGCGGAAAGGCGTAGCCCCAGAGCTTGAAATTGACCCAGGTTTCTTCCGAGTACAGGGCCGCGACGAAGGCGTTGCTCGCGGCCATGAACACAAAGTAGATCACCCAGGCAATGGTCAGTCGGGTCCAGACCGAGTCCGGCAGCGGCAACTGGCTGCCCAGCATGAGCTTGAGGTAGTTCTTCTCCCAGCGCCACAAGGCCAGGCCCAGCACCAGCGCCATCGCGGTGTACAGCACGGTGGGCTTCCACATGATGAAGCGGCTGTCGTGCAGCGCCAGCGTGAGCGTGCCAAACACCAGCACCAGCACCAGCGTGGCCTTTTGCAGCGTCTGCAGTTTGCGGTCGATCGCGTACAGGGCGGCGCTTTGCACCACGGTGGCGGCCATCAGCACGGCCGTGGCGAAGTAGATGTCGCGCAGCTTGTAGGCCGCCACAAACAGCGCAATCGGAAAGAAGTCGAGAAGAAATTTCATAAGCCCGGATTATCGGGCGACTTCTTCGCGTCCAGAAACTCCAGCGAGGCCGAGTTCATGCAATAGCGCTGGCCCGTGGGCGCGGGACCGTCGGCGAACACATGGCCCAGGTGCGCGCCGCAGTCGGCGCAGTGCACTTCGGTGCGTGCTGCCCACAGCTTGCCATCCACCTTCGTGGCCACGGCATCCGGCGTCAGCGGCTGGAAGTAGCTGGGCCAGCCGCAGCCGGCGTCGAACTTGGATGCGGAGTCGAACAGCGGCTTGCTGCAACAGATGCAGCGGTAAATTCCGGCGGCGCTGTGGTCGGCGTATTTGCCGGTGAAGGCGCGCTCCGTGGCTTCGTGCCTCGTGACTTCATAGGCCAGCGGTTCGGCGTGCTTGGCGTCAAGCAGCGCTTTCCACTGGGCATCGGTTTTTTGGATCGGGGTGGTCATGATGAGCAGCTGATTTCAAGGGAAGAGGCCCAGGCGGGCGGGAAGGAAGCGTAGTCATCGTAGCCGGGATGTTCGTCGAACGGCGACTCCAGCAGCGCCAGCAAGGTGGCGACTTCGCCATGGTCACCGGACTTGGCCTTCTGGATCGCCGTTTCCACCAGGTGGTTGCGCAGCACGAACTTGGGGTTGCTGCCCAGCATCGAGCCGCTGGTTTGCGTTGGGTCCTGTGCGGCGATGCGCAGTGCATAGCGCTGCAGCCAGGCATCGATGGACGCGCGATCGATGAACAGGTCGCGCACGCTGTCGTTGCCGTTCATGGCGGCGACCCAATGGCTCAGGCGGCGCCAGAAGATGGTGTAGTCCACGCCGTCTTGCGCCAGCAATTTCATCAGACTATCGATCATCTCCAGGTCTTCCGCCAGTGCGTCGCTCAGTCCCAGTTTGGCGCGCATGTGCTGTTGCAGCGCCTCAGGAAACACCGTCTTGTAGGACGCCAGGGCCGCGATCGCCTGATCGTGTTCGCCTATCAGCGGCAGCAGGGCTTGGGCCAGGCAGTGCAGGTTCCAGTAGGCGACGTTGGGCTGCCTTTGAAAGGCATAGCGGCCCTGGGTGTCGCTGTGGTTGCAGATGTGCGCCGGGTCGAAGGCGTCGAGAAACTGGAACGGGCCGTAGTCCAGCGTCAGCCCCAGCACGCTCATGTTGTCGGTGTTCATCACGCCGTGGCAAAAGCCCACGGCCTGCCACTGCGCCATCAGCCGTGCCGTGCGCTCGCTCACGGCCTGCAGCAAAGCCGCATAGGGGTTGCCGGGGAAGACCTCGCTGTGCAGGCATTGCGGGTAATGGCGCGCGATCACCTGATCGGCCAGCCATCGCAGTTGGGCGTGTGCCGGGCCGTCGCCATGCTGTTCCTGATAGGAAAAATGTTCGAAGTGACCAAAGCGGATGAAGCTGGGCGCCACCCGCGTCACCACTGCGGCCGTCTCCATCGTTTCGCGTCGCACGCCCGTGGCCGAGCCGATGATGCACAGTGCGCGTGAGCTCGGGATGCCTAAAGCGGCCATGGCTTCGCTGCACAGGAATTCGCGGATGCTCGAGCGCAGCACGGCGCGGCCGTCGCCAGAGCGCGAGTAGGGCGTCAAGCCGGCGCCCTTGAGCTGGATTTCCTGGCGCTCGCCCTGGGCATCGGGCAGGTCGCCCAGCAGCAGGGCCCGTCCGTCGCCGAGTTGCCCGGCCCAGACGCCGAACTGGTGCCCGCTGTAAACGCTGGCCAGCGGCCGCGTTCCGGGCAAAACGCGGTTGCCGCTGAAGGCCTGCAAGCTCTGCTCGCTCTCGAACCAGTCGTCGCTCAGGCCCAGCGCTGCGGCCAGGCGGGCGCTGCGCGCCACCCAGCGGGGTGCGGACAGGGGCTGGGGCTCAACAGCGCTGAAGAAGGCCGGGCCCAGCTCGGCAAAACCGTGCGACCAGGGCAAGGGGCTGGGCGCGGCGGCTGTGGCTTGGATGGCCGATCCGGCCGCATCTTGGTACGCATTCATGCCGGGATTGTCGCCAGTGTGGCAAGAACATGTGGCTTTGAGGGCTATCCCGGATGGCGCAGGGCGTATGCTGCGCAATACTGTCGCCAAATGTTCAACCCTGCGCTCGGGCCGGTTCTCCCGGCCGGCGCGGAACCGGTCTCATCTTTCAAAAGGAGTTTCCCCATGCTGGGCTTGATGCAAAACCAACCGTTGCTGATTTCGTCGCTGATCGACTTTGCCGAGCGTCACCACGGCGAAGGCGAGATCGTGTCGCGCCGGGTCGAGGGCGACATCCACCGCTACACCTACAAGGAGGTGGCGCTGCGCTCGCGCCAGGTGGCGAACGCGCTGGACGCGATGAAGCTGCAGTTTGGCGACCGGGTTGCCACCATCGCCTGGAACGGTTATCGGCATCTGGAGCTGTACTTCGGCATCAGCGGTTCGGGCCGGGTGTTGCACACCATCAACCCGCGCATGCATCCCGACCAGATCAGCTGGGTGGCGAATCATGCGGAAGATCAGGTCGTGTTCTTTGACCTGTCGTTTCTGCCGATCGTCAAGGCGATTCACGCGCGCTGCCCCGGGGTCAGGCAGTGGATCGCGCTGTGCGACGCCGACAAGCTGCCCGCCGACTCGGGCATTCCGAATCTGGCGAGCTACGAGGCCTTGATCGGGGTCCAGTCCAACCGCTACCACTGGCCCGTGTTTGACGAGAACACGGCGTCGAGCATGTGCTACACCAGCGGCACCACGGGCAACCCCAAGGCGGCGCTGTACAGCCACCGCTCCACCCTCTTGCACGCCTACGCGGCCGCGTTGCCGGACGTGATGTGCCTGTCGGCGCGCGACTCGATTTTGCCGGTGGTGCCGATGTTCCACGTCAACGCCTGGGGCATTCCCTACTCGGCCGCGATGACCGGCGCCAAGCTGGTGTTTCCCGGGCCGGGCATGGACGGCAAATCGGTGTACGAGCTGATTGAATCCGAGCGCGTCACCTACGCCGCCGGCGTGCCCACGGTGTGGCAGATGCTGCTGAGCCACATGCAGCCCGCGGGCCTGCGTTTTTCCACGCTCAAGCGCACGGTGATCGGCGGCTCGGCCTGTCCGCCCGCGATGATCACGGCCTTCAACGACCAGTACGGCGTGGAAGTGCTGCACGCCTGGGGCATGACCGAGATGTCGCCGCTGGGAACGCTGTGCACGCTGAAGAACAAGCACCTGACGATGTCGGACGCCGACAAGATGAAAATCCGGCTGAAGCAGGGTCGCGCCATCTTCGGCGTGGACATGAAGATTGTTGACGCCGACGGCGCCGAGTTGCCCTGGGACGGCAAGGCCTATGGCGACCTGCATGTCAAAGGCCCGTGGGTGGTGGCGAATTACTACAAGGGCGAGGGCGGGGACCCCCTGGTGGACGGCTGGTTCCCCACCGGCGACGTGGCCACCATCGACGCCGAAGGCTATATGCAGATCACGGATCGCAGCAAGGACGTGATCAAGTCGGGTGGCGAGTGGATCAGTTCGATCGACATCGAGAACATCGCCGTGGCGCATCCTGCTGTGGCCATGGCGGCGTGCATCGGCATGCGGCACCCGAAGTGGGACGAGCGTCCGATCGTGGCCGTGGTGATCAAGCCCGGCGTGGAACTCACGCGCGAGGAACTGCTGGCGTTCTATGAAGGCAAGACCGCCAAGTGGCAGATCCCCGACGACGTGGTGTTCGTCGATGCGATTCCCATGGGTGCGACCGGCAAGATGCAAAAAACCAAATTGCGCGAGCTGCTCAAGGATTACAAGCTGCCGGGCCTGTGACCGAGCGACACCGTGTGAGCGTGAACCGTGGCGCGCTCGCAGCGCTTCTACAATGCATTGTCAAAACAAGGGGAGTGAACGATGACCATACTTGTCGCCTATGTGCCGCGTCCTGAAGGACAGGCGGCTTTGGATAAGGGCTTGGAGATTGCCAAGCGCCGCAAGGAGCGCCTGCTGGTGGTGAATGCCAGCCCCGGTGGACAGAATGAGGATCCGTCCAAGGCGGATGTGCAGGATGTCGAGCGCGTCGAGGCCTTGATCGCGGCCTGCGGCCTGGACGCCGAGTTCAAGCAGTTTGTTCGAGGCCAGAGCGCCGTCGCCGAAATTGAAGCGCTGATCGAGTCACAGCGCGTCTCCTTGCTGATCATCGGCCTGCGCAAACGAAGCGCCGTGGGCAAGCTGATTTTGGGCAGCGTGGCCCAGGATCTGCTGCTCTCGGTCAGTTGCCCGGTGCTGGCCGTGAAGGCCAACTGAGCGTTCCCTCGCTCCCATTCATGGCGCCCCTCCTCGGGATGCCATGAATGACGGCCTTCGCGCGGCGTCGCCGCGGCACCAAGCTCAGCGGTAGAACGCCTCGACCCGGCCCTTGAGCTTGATCAGCAGCGGCTGGCCCTTGCGATCGACCGTCTTGCCGGCGGGTACCTTGACCCAACCCTCGCTGACGCAATACTCCTCCACGTTGAAGCGCTCAATGCCGTTGAGCTTGATGCCGATGTCGTGCTCGAACACGGCGGCCACATGGTGCGGGCTGCGGGCGTCGGTGGACAGGTGGTCGGGCAGAGGGGGCAGTGCGCTGGCATCGTTCATGGCTGGTTCAATCGGGTTGGCTTGGTTGGGGCAATTTTCCACGATTTGGCGCGCAGCCATTTCGCGTGCCGCTGTCGCGGGTGCGATACGTGAGCGCGGCATTAGGGACAATCCCTGAGTTTGCCAGAGGCCAAAGCTTGTACGCTCGGCCCTGGTGCAGAAATATTCAAAAGGAGATCGCTCATGAAATTCACTCTCAAGTTCGTCGCGGCTGCGGCGTTGGTCACATTGGCGGGAACGGCGCTGGCACAGCAGGGCCAGACCGTGAAGATGGTGCGCATCGACGCGCAGTCGGGCTTGCTCGGTCCCGTGGGCGTGAGCCAACTCAAGGGCTACCAGTTTTTTGCAGAAAAATTCAGCGGTGCAGGCAACCCGGCTGGCGTGAAGTTCGAAGTCACCGGCATGGACAATAAGCTGAGCCCGACCGAGAGCCTGAATGCCTTGAAGGCCGCGATCGACCAGGGTGTGCGCTACATCATCCAGGGTAACGGCTCGTCGGTGGCGCTGGCGCTGTCGGATGCCATCACCAAGCACAACGAGCGCAACCCCGGCAAGGAAGTGATCTTCCTCAACGACTCGGCCGTGGACCCGGACCTGACCAACAGCAAGTGCAGTTACTGGCATTTCCGCTTTGATGCCGACACCTCCATGAAGATGGAAGCCATCAGCAGCTTCATGGTGGACCAAAAGGACATCAAGAAGGTCTATCTGCTCAACCAGAATTACTCGCACGGCGTGCAAGTGGCCAAGTACGCCAAGGAAACCCTGGCACGCAAGCGTCCTGACATCCAGATCGTGGGCGAAGACCTGCATCCGCTGGCGCAGACGCGCGACTTCGCTCCCTACATCGCCAAGATCAAGGCCGCCGGCGCCGACACCGTGATCACTGGCAACTGGGGCTCCGATCTGTCGCTGCTGGTCAAGGCGGCGAACGAAGGCGGCTACACCGGCAAGTTCTTCACCTACTACGCCGGCGTCACCGGCACGCCGACGGCGCTGGGCACGAACGGTGCCGGGCGCGTCTATCAGATCGCCTACAACCACTACAACATGGGCGGGCAGATGGACAAGTGGATGAAGGAATTCCACACCAAGTACAACGACGACTTCTACACCGGTTCGACCATCCGCATTTTCGAGACCCTGGGCGCGGCCATGGCCAAGGCCAAGTCCACCGATCCGGTGAAGGTGGCGGCAGCGCTCGAAGGCCTCAAGATGAAGAGCTTCAACGGTGAAGTGGAAGTGCGCAAGGCCGACCACCAGTTGCAGCAGCCGCTCTACATGACGGTGTGGGAGAAGGCCAGCCCCAAGTTCCCCTACAGCCCGGAAAACACCGGTATGACCTTGGCGCTGCTCAAGGAATATCCAAACTACGTGTCGAGCACGCCCACCAGTTGCCAGATGAAGCGTCCCTGAGCGAAGCCGGCTCGGCGTCACATCGCCGCTGCTTGCAGCACGAGCCCGAACGGGTGACCGTATCGGGCTTTTTTCTTGGTGCGCCGATGAGGGCGCGTTCTTTTCAGAGTGGAGATTTCATGAAAAATCATTTCAGTTTCACACGGCTGCTTCAGGCCATGGGCCTGGCAGCGGCGCTGGTTGTGTCGAGTGGGGCGCTGGCGGCGGACAAGGTCACCATCATCATCGGCGGCTACGAAAAGCAGATTTACCTGCCAGCCAAACTGGCGGCCAATCTGGGCTACTTCACCGCCGAGGGGCTGGACGTGGAACTGTTGAACGAGGCCTCGGGCGTGGATGCGGAGAATGAAATGCTCGCCGGCGCGGTGCAGGGCGTGGTGGGCTTTTATGACCACTGCGTGGACCTGCAGACCAAGGGCAAATACGTGCAGTCCGTGGTGCAGTTCAGCCAGGCGCCGGGCGAGGTGGAACTGGTGTCCACCAAGCACCCCGAAATCAAATCCATGGCCGACCTGCGCGGCAAGAGCCTGGGTGTCACCGGCCTGGGTTCGTCCACCAACTTTTTGTCGCAATACCTGATGGTCAAGTCGGGCGTGCCGCTGGGCGAATTTTCGACCATTCCGGTGGGCGCGGGCACGACCTTCATCGCCGCCATGCAGCAGGACAAGATCCAGGCCGGCATGACGACCGAACCGACGATCTCGCGCATGCTCAAGACCGGCGACGCGCGCATCCTGGTGGACATGCGCACGCTGGAAAAGACCAAGCAAGCGCTGGGTGGACCCTACCCGGCGGCGTCGCTCTACATGTCCACCGATTGGATTGAGAAGAACCGGCCAACGGTGCAGAAACTGGCCAACGCCTTTGTGAAGACCTTGAAATACATCAACACCCACAGCGCGGCCGAGATCGCCGAGAAGATGCCCAAGGACTTCTACGCCGGCGACAAGGACAGCTATGTGAAGGCGCTGGCCGACGGCAAGGCGATGTTCACGGCCGACGGCGTGATGCCCCAGGGCGGACCGGAAACGGTGCTGGCGGTGTTGTCGGCCTTCTCCAAGAACCTCAAGGGCAAGACGGTGGACCTGTCCAAGACCTACACCACCGAATTCGTGAAGAACGCCAAGTAATTTGTTGCCCACCATGCCGCATCTCAATGACAGCCCGGCGATCGAACTGATCAACGTCAGTCGCCGTTTCATCACGCCGGATGGCAAGTCCATGACGGCGCTACGCGACTTCAACATGAGCGTGGCGCGCGGCGAGTTCGTCGCCGTCGTCGGCCCCACCGGCTGCGGCAAGTCGACCACGCTGAACCTGGTGACGGGTCTGGCCAAGCCCTCGGCGGGCGAGGTGCGCGTCATGGGCGCGCCGGTGACGGGCATCGATGCGCGCATCGGCTTTGCCTTTCAGACCGACGCGCTGTTCCCCTGGCGCAGCGTGCTGGACAACGTGGTGGCCGGGCCGCTGTTTCGCGGCATGGAGCCCAAGCAGGCCTACGACAAGGCGCGCGCATGGCTGGCACGCGTGAACCTCTCAGGCCACGAATCCAAGTACCCGCACCAGCTCTCGGGCGGCATGCGCAAGCGCGTCTCGCTGGCCCAGACCTTCATCAACGAGCCGCAAATCCTGTTGATGGACGAGCCCTTTTCGGCGCTGGACGTGCAGACCCGCGTGCTGATGCACGAGGAACTGCTCAAGCTCTGGTCGCAGGCCAAGGCATCGGTGGTGTTTGTCACGCACGATCTGGAAGAAGCCATCGCGCTGGCCGACAAGGTCTATGTGCTCACCGCCGGGCCGGCCACGGTCAAGTCGGTCTATACCATCGACATTCCTCGGCCCCGCATCGTCAGCGAGATCCGCTATGAGCAACACTTCATCGACATTTCGCGCACGATCTGGGAAGACCTGCGCGACGAGGTGCAACGCAGCGCGGCCCGCGAAGAAGCCGTCGCGCACTGAGAAAACGCAACATGACCGACACCACTCTCACCGTCGCAGCGGTATTCCAGCCCGGCACGTCCGACGCGGAGATCGAAGCCGCCGCCGCGCTCGCAAGCCGCCGACGCAAACGCACGGTCTATTTCTGGCGCTATTTCATCCTGTTCGTTTTTCTCGGCGGCTGGGAGTTGGTGACCCGGCTCAAATGGGTGGACGTCTTCTTCTTCTCCAGCCCCAAGGCGATCGCCGAGCGTCTGGTGGAGTGGGTGGTGGACGGCACTTCGGAGGGGCCGCTGTGGTACCACCTGTGGGTCACCATGGAAGAGTCGCTGCTGGGCTTTTTCTCCGGCTCGATTGCCGGCGTCGTCGCCGGCATCGCGCTCGGGCGCAACCGCATGCTGGCCGATGTGTTCTCGATCTACATCAAGGTCATCAACTCGGTGCCACGGGTGGTGCTGGCGCCGATCTTCATCATGATCTTTGGCCTGGGCCTGACGTCCAAGGTGGCGCTGTCTTTCGTGATGGTGTTCTTCGTGGTCTTTTCCAATGCCTTTCAGGGTGTCGTGGAAGCGGACCGCAATCTGCTGGCGAACGCGCAGATCCTGGGCGCCAAGGGCTGGCAGCTGACGCGCTCGGTCGTCATCCCCTCGGCCATGAGCTGGATCTTTGCCTCGCTGCATGTGAGCTTCGGCTTTGCCATCGTCGGCGCCATCGTCGGTGAATTTGTCGGCGCCCGCTACGGCATCGGCTTGCTCATCAACGTGGCCAAGGGCTCGTTCGACGCGGCCGGCATGTACGCCGCCATCGTCATCATCATGGTGGTCGCGCTGGCTGCGGAATACGCCATGACCTGGGTCGAGAACCGCCTGGCGAAGTGGCGGCCAGCGCCGCTGCACGAGATTCACTGAAGTTTCGACAAGGGGCTGGTCGATCGTGCCAGCTCAGGCCGTCGTGCTACCAGACTGTGCGGCGCCTCAGCGTCGTCGCCCACAGACTTTGTTGATAGGCGAGCTTCGAGCACTCCTTCAGCATGTTGGCTCGGGTGCCGCGGCGACCCGAGCAAGTGCGAACGTCGAGTCCTGAATCAGAAAAACATCAACCGGCCTGAATTCGCCATTTGCGCAGCGCCAAGCTGGCGTCGATCGAGGAGCTGATGGACGCTTAAGCTGGGGGCTTGAGGAAGTCGAGCAGCGCGCCGAGCACCCCGTCCGGGCACTCGCTCATCAGCTGATGCCCCGCGTCCAGCGTCACGAGCTTGGCGTGCGCGGCAGCGCCGCGCAGTGACTGGGCCGCCCGGGGCTGGGTCATCTGGTCGGCGCGCCCGAGCACGAACAGCACCGGGCATGTCACGGCGCCCATCGCCGCCTCACCCGCCCGATAGTCATCGCAGGCCTTGAAGCCGCGATGGAACAGGTTCACTTGCGCATTGCTGGCGAGCACGCGCCGCATCAAGGCGCGCGAGCCGCCATAGAGCCAGGTTCCCGGCCCCAGCGTGGAGGGAGGCGGAGCCAGCGTGGAGTGGGAATAGACGTTCACCATCTCGATGGCCTTTTGCGGTTCCTTGAGCGCGGTCTCCAACAAGGCCGCAGAGACCTTCATGGGGAACGCCGTGCCGACCAGCACCAACTGGCTCACGCGCTCGGGTGCCAGCGCGGCGGCCTGCAGCGCGATCAGCGAACCGAAACTGTGACCCACCAAGGCCGCCTGCTTCACGCCCGCTGCGTCGAGCAGCGCCAGGATGAACTGCGCCGCCTCTTCCACGCTGACCGGCGGCGCACCCGCGCTCTTGCAATGGCCGGGCAAGTCCAGCGCCAGCACGTTCCAATGGTGATGCGCCAGATAGCGCGTCTGCAGTATCCAGACGCTGTGGTCGTTGAGCACGCCGTGGATGAACACCACCGTGGGCTGGTCCGGGTTGAAGGCTTTGCCACCGGTGTAGCAATAGGTTTTGTCGCCGTTGACGCTGAGGTACATGGTGGATTGCGCGCAGAAAAAGAACTGACAGAAAAGACTCAGCCCAGCTCGGACACGTAGTCTGCGACGCGGGGTCGCAAACGCCGGGGCTTGCGTTTGCTCACGCTGCCGATGTTGATGCAGCACACGGCCTGTTCGTGCTCGCTCAGCGAGAACAGCGCACGCAAGCCCGGGTTGACCAATGCCTGACCGCTGGTCAGGCCGGTGCCGAAACCGGCGGCGTGCGCGGCCAAAACGATGTTCTGGATGGCGCAGCCCAGCGACACCAGGCGTTCGCCGGCGCCGACCTCGCCTTCGTGCGCAGCGCCGGCCAGCTCAGGCGCAGGGTCTTCGTGCAGACGCACGATGGCCAGCATCAGGAAGGGCGCCCGGTGCGCCTTCTCGCTTGCGCGTTCCATCTGCTCGCTCGTGGCATGGGGATCGCGATCGAGCAGCGCCTGGCTAAAGACTTGCGCCAAACGTTGCCGCTGGCTTGGCGGAACCACCACAAAGCGCCACGGCAACAACTGTCGGTGATCGGGCGCTGCGGCGGCCGCGCCCAAAATGTCCTGCAGCTGCTGCGCCTGCGGGCCGGGCTCCTCCAGATGGCGCGGCAGCACGTTCTGGCGCGAATGCATCAGCGTCAGCGCGAACTCGATGAACGTCGGATCGGAAGGGTCGGTCATGTTGGTTGCCAGTTTAAGGCGTTTGGCGCCAGCGGCGTCCTCCAAGTTCACGCGCGCTTCACATGGGCCCAGGATAATGAGCCCATGCGCCACATTCCTGACCTATTCACGCCTTGGAGAACCACTGCCGTTTCGCTGCTGGGAATCGCCCTCGGACTTTCATCCAGCGCCTGGGCCCAGGTCGCGCCCGCTCCCCCAACCGACAAGCCGACAGCGCAGGACGAGGCCCCGAGTGCTGTGCGCCGCGCGCCTGCCGACGCCGCGCTCAAGCGCGTCGTCGTGACCGGGACGGCCGAGACGCAGACCGAGGAGAGGCGGCGTTCAACCGCCTCCAAGATCATTTTCGGGCGCGATGAAATCGAGCGCTTCGGCGACAGCACGGTGGGCGAGATTCTCAAGCGACTGCCCGGCGTCACGACCCAGGGCCGGCCTGGGCGTGGTGGCGCGCCACGCATGCGCGGCTTGGGCAGCGGCTATACGCAAATCTTGATCGATGGTGAGCCCGTGCC
>CAIMSP010000078.1 GCA_903844215.1 uncultured beta proteobacterium
GCGGCGGACACCTTCAGCATCAACGGCGTGAGCGTCGGCGCCGTGGCCGCCGGTGGCAATGCCGTAGGCCAGGGGGCGAATGTGGCCGCGGCCATCAACTTGCTGGCCGGACAAACCGGTGTCAGCGCCAGCGCCGACGCCACTTCGGGCGTGTTGACGCTGAGCGCAGCCGACGGGCGCGACATCAGCATCGGCATGGGTGGCACCAGTGCGAACACACAAGCCGCCGCGATTAACCGGGACATTTTGTCAATGCTAATCGGGCTGTCGCCCGCCTACATCGGCACAAGCGCTGTCGTCAACAGTCCCCCCCCCCGCCGATGCAAAGGTGATCACGTTCGCTTACTGGAGCGCGTCGACGCCACCCGCTCCGGGAGACTGGACCATGGTCAACGGCGTCAAATTCACCTTTCAGCAAGGCGCGGCCAGCGTCGTCGTGAACAGTGCGACCGCAGTGACGGTGACGGACAACTGGGCTGCCATGACCAATGCCAGTCCAATCGGAACCAGCTTTTACAACGCTTTTATCTCGGCTCAGTCTTCCGGGGCGGCGGCGGCAGCTCTGTCCACAGTCACGGTGTCGAGCGACGATTTTGGGCTCGAATATCGTCTGTATTTGCAGGATGTCCAGCCAGGCGTTTCGCCCACCGTGACCAGTTCGGGCGCGACATATGAGGCCGTGGGAAGTACTCCAAAGATTCCGGGTAGTGCCAGCGCTGCGGACAACCACGGCAGCCTGAGCCTGAGCCTGAGCAGCGGCAGCGGCATCGTCTGGAGCGGCGCCAACGCGGCCTACGCCGGCCTGGCGCCGTCCGGCAGCCAGGCCGCCAGCAGCAGCTCCACCCTGTCCAGCATCGCTTCCGTGGACGTTTTGACCTCGGCCAGTGCGACGGTCGCACTGACGGCCATCGACGGCGCGCTGAACTCGGTCAACGCCTCGCGCGCCGTGCTGGGCGCGATGCAAAACCGCTTCAGTTCGGTCGTGGCCAGCCTGCAGGGGACGGCACAGAACCTGAGCGCTTCGGTGAGCCGCATCCAGGACGCGGATTTCGCGCAGGAAACCGCCAAACTCTCACGCGCCCAGATTTTGCAGCAGGCCGGCACGGCCATGGTGGCGCAAGCGAACCAGCAGCCCCAAGAGGTGCTGGCACTGTTGCGCTGAACCGGCGCGTCCCTTGGCCTGATGGCCAGTCGCCGGACCCTGGCCCGGCACTCGGCTATGCTCCAGCTCTCTATGGGCACCACCGATGAGCACCTTTGACCCCGACGCCCTGGAATGCCTCGCCGCCATCGTCGAGGAAGGCGGTTTCGAACGCGCGGCCCAGCGCCTGTGCGTGACGCAGTCGGCGGTGTCGCAGCGGCTGCGCGCGCTGGAGGCGCAGGTGGGCACGGTGCTGATCGTGCGCAGCCGCCCGCTCAAGGCCACGGCGGCCGGGCAGTTGCTGCTCAAACACACCAAGATGATGCGCTTGCTGCGCGCCGACCTGGAGCGCGACCTGAAGGAGTTGGCACCGAGCTCCACCGGCGGCAGCAGCGACGAGGAGCGCATCTCCATCGCCATCAACGCCGACAGCATCGCCACCTGGGCCCTGCCCGCGCTCAACGCCCTGGCGCGCTCGCGCCAGCCGATCGAGATCATCACCGACGACCAGGACTTCACACACGAGTGGCTGCGCTCGGGCCAGGTGCTGGGTTGCGTCACCACCTTGCGCCAGGCGCTGCGCGGCTGCAAGGTCGTGCCGTTGGGCGCCATGCATTACGTCGCCGTGGCCGCGCCCGATTACGCGCAAGCGCATTGCCCCGAGGGGCTGACGCCGCGCAATTTTCGCGCCCTGCCCTTCCTCGCCTTCAACCGCAAGGACGACCTTCAGGTGGAGTTTGTGAGCCGCGCGGTCGGGCTCAAGCGCGTCAGCCTGCACCAGTCTTTTGTTCCCAGCTCCGAGGCCCAGGTACGCGCGGTGCTGGCCGGATGGGGCGCGAGCGTGGTGCCCGAACTGCTGGTGCGCGGCCTGCTGGAGCAGGGCCTGCTGGTGAACATCGCCCCGCAGCAGACGCTGGCGGTGGCGCTGTACTGGCACTGCTGGAATCTGGAGTCCGCCGTGCTGGACGCGCTGAGCGCGGCGCTGACGGGTGCGGCCAAGACCTCGCTGCTGGCCCCCTGACCCTCTCCCCCGAAGGCGGCGAGGGGATCGATTTTCCCCGCACCCGCTGGCGGGAGCGGGTTGGGGCGAGGGTCAGCGCACGATCAGCACCGGTGTCTTGCAACTCGCCAGAACCTGATTTGCCACCGAGCCCAGCACCAGGTTGACCAGGGCGCCGTGGCCATGCGAGCCCAGCACCAGCAGGTCGAACTTTCCCGATTCGGAGTACTTGGCGATGACCGGGCCCGCAGCCCCGACTTTCCAATCGCTCTTGGCGTCGATGCCGTGGCGGGCCAGGAATTTGCAGACCGGCGCGAGCAGCTTTTCGGCCTCCTCGGCGTGGAAGCTTTTCAGCACCTCGGAGCCGATGGCGGCGCTGGCGCGCGCCGGCATCGGGACCTGGGCATTGAACACCGCGTACTGGTTGTCCGCGCTGAACAACTCGGGGTGCGTGACCAGATAGGCCAGCATCTTTTTCGTGTATTTGCTGCCGTCCACCGCCAGAAGAATCTTCATGCGTCTCTCCAAAAATAGTGCCCCAGGGCCTCAGTCTAGGCGCGCTGCGTGCCCCGGCGCTTGCGCCATGTCAAGTCAAATTTCCACGCAGGCATCGGGCTTGAAGCGCGTCTGCTCCTGCTTGCGCGCATAGCCCAGCGGATTCGCCAGCACCCGGCAGGCCGTGCTTGCGCCGCCGTGCCGGTAGTCGCTGGGTGCGTGCAGATGGCCATGCAGCCAGAGCGTGGCCATGGGAATGAGCTCATCGAGCGCATTGCAAAAGCCTGCCGTTCCCGGCGTCAGGCCGTAGCGCGGATCGGCGCTTTGCAGGCTGGGCGCAAAGTGCGTCACGACCACGGTGGGTCCGGCGAAGGCCTGCTCAAGCGCCGCGCGCAACCATTGCTGGCACCGCAGCGATTGCTCCCGCACCGCCTCGGCCAGGATCGGTTGGCCTTGGTTTAGGCTGTGGTTCTTGCGCAGATAGAAGTTCGCGGCGCGAAACGCCTTGTCGCGCTGCTTGAGCGCCTCGCCGATGCTGTCCTCGGGGCGGATCAGCGCCTCAAAGTCGCTCCACAGCGTGGTGCCGACAAAGCGCACGCCCTGCAACACCGCCACCTCGCGTTCCAGCCAGGTGATGCCCAGCTTGTCGCAGACTGCGCGCAAGCGGACATGGGCCTGGTCAAACTCCAGTCCGTCGTATTCGTGGTTGCCCGGCACAAACAGCACCGGCGTTGGCCAGCCAGCGTATTGCGGCAGCGGCGAGAAGCGCGCCAGGCCAAAGTCGGCGGCGTCGCTGAACGGCCCCAGCAGCGAGCCCGCCTGATACGAGCCGATGTCGCCGGCCAGCACCAGCACATCGGCGCCACTCGCCGGCGTGGGGACGAAGTGGGGATGCGCCTCGAGGTGAAGATCGGACAGGAGCTGGATTTTCATCGGGGTGATTGGGGTCAGACGCGCGCCACCATGATAGTCGGGCGACGCGCGTCGGCGTCGATGCAGCCCTCACCCCCGCCCTCTCCCGCGAGCGGGCGAGGGAGCGACAGCCGCAGCGGCAGCGGCAGCAGCCACACACTCGCCTGGCGCGCTCTTCGCAGCTCGGCTCAGCGCAGCCTGACCCGACAACGCGGCCCTCAGCCCGCGAGTCGTTTGAGCATGCGCTCGCGCGTGTCCAGCAGTTGCTGCGGCAGATGGTGCGCGAGCTGCTGGAACAGTTCGCCGTGCAGCGCCAATTCCTGCTGCCAGGCGGCGGGGTCCAGATGGCTCACGCTGTCGAACTGTTCGCGCGTGAAGTCCAGCCCGCTCCAGTTGATTTCCTCGTAGCGCGGGCTGACGCCGAAGAGGTTGTCCTCACCCTGCGCCTGGCCTTCGATGCAATCGATCATCCATTTGAGCGCGCGCATGTTTTCGCCGTAGCCGGGCCAGACAAACTTGCCGTCGGCGCCTTTGCGGAACCAGTTGACGCAGAAGATCCGGGGCAGGGTGTGGCCCAGACTTTCCAGCTTGTGCTCCATGTCCAGCCAATGCTGGAAATAGTCGGCCATGTTGTAGCCGCAGAACGGCAGCATCGCGAACGGGTCGCGCCGCACCACGCCCTGGGCTCCGACCATCGCTGCGGTGGTCTCGCTGCCCATGGTGGCCGCCATGTACACGCCCTCCATCCAGTTGCGCGCCTGCGTCACCAGTGGCACCGTGGTGGAACGGCGTCCACCGAAAATGAAGGCGTCGATCGCCACGCCGCTGGCGTTGTCCCAGTCGCGGTCCAGCACCGGGTTGTTCGTGGCCGCCACGGTGAAGCGCGAGTTCGCATGCGCTGCGGGCTTGGGCTTGCCGTCCACGGCGTTGGCCGCGGCAATCGCCGGCGTCCAGTCCTTTCCCTGCCAGTCGATGCAGTGCGCGGGCGCCTCGCTCAGGCCCTCCCACCAGACGTCGCCGTCGTCGGTCAGCGCCACGTTGGTGAAGATCACGTCGCGCCCCAGGCTGGCCATGCAGTTGGGGTTGGTGTGGCTGTTGGTGCCGGGGGCCACGCCGAAGTAGCCGGCCTCGGGGTTGATGGCGTAGAGCCGCCCGTCGGCGTGCGGCTTGAGCCAGGCGATGTCGTCGCCGATGGTCGTGACCTTCCAGCCGGGGAAGCCCTCGGGCGGAACCAGCATCGAGAAATTGGTCTTGCCGCAGGCGCTGGGGAAAGCGGCGGCGATGTGGTACTTGCGCCCTTCAGGGTTGGTCACGCCCAGGATCAGCATGTGCTCGGCCAGCCAGCCCTGGTCGCGCCCCATGTTGCTGGCGATGCGCAGCGCAAAGCACTTCTTGCCCAGCAGCGCGTTGCCGCCGTAGCCCGAGCCGTAGGACCAGATCTCCTGCGTCTCGGGGTAATGCACGATGTACTTGGTCTTGCTGCACGGCCACTTCACGTCGGCCTGGCCACTTTGCAGCGGCGCGCCCACGCTGTGCACGCAGGGAACGAAGCGGCCTTGTTCACCCAGCACGTCCAGCACGGCGCGGCCCATGCGCGTCATGATCTTCATGTTCACGGCCACGTAGGCGCTGTCGGAGAGTTCCACGCCGATGTGCGCGATGTGCGAGCCCAGCGGCCCCATGCTGAAGGGCACAACGTACATCGTGCGGCCCTGCATGCAGCCGTCAAACAGCGCGGCCGTTCCATCGGCCTGTCCCGTTTGCAGCAACGCGCGCATCTCGGCCGGCGCCATCCAGTTGTTTGTGGGGCCGGCGTTTTCCTTCTGTTCCGAGCAGATGTAGGTGCGGTCTTCCACGCGCGCCACATCCGAGGGGTCGGAGCAGGCCAGGAAGCTGTCGGGTCGTTTGGCCGGGTTGAGCTTGACGAAAACGCCCGCGTCCACCAGCAACTGGCACAGGCGACGGTACTCCTCGTCGCTGCCGTCGCACCAGTGGATCTGGGCCGGTTTGCACAAGGCCGCCATATCGGCCACCCAGGCCAGCAGGCGCGGGTTCTTCACGTAGTCGGGGGCGCGCAGGTTCAGGCCCTGCAGGGTGGGCGAGTTCATGGTTTTGGTTCCTTTGCGATGATTTTAGGGACCGGCGGATACAGTTACCTTGCGGTTACCGCCCAACATCATGCAAAACAGGCATGAACTTATGCACCATCCATGATCGAAAATTTCCCCATTCCAAGGGCATGGCCTGGGGTGTCGATAATCGGGGCATGACCTCCTCGCCCAAAGCCACTTCCGATTTCGCCAGCCTGCCGCTCAAGCCCGCGACCCTTGCCAACCTGCAACTGCTGGGCTACCTCGCGATGACCCCGATTCAGGCGGCCTGTTTGCCGGCCGCCCTGGCTGGCCAGGACCTGATCGCGCAAGCCAAGACCGGCAGCGGCAAGACGGCGGCCTTTGCGCTGGCGCTGCTGGACCGGTTGAACCCGCGGCGCTTCGCGGTGCAGTCCATGGTGCTGTGCCCGACGCGCGAACTGGCCGACCAGGTCTGCACCGAAATCCGCCGCCTGGCGCGCGCCGAAGAAAACATCAAGGTCGTCACGCTGTGCGGCGGCGTGGCGCTGCGCGGCCAGATCGCCAGCCTGGCGCATGGCGCGCACATCGTGGTGGGTACGCCGGGTCGCATCATGGACCACCTGGAGCGCGGCTATCTGAACCTGGAGGCACTCAATACCTTGGTGCTCGACGAAGCCGATCGCATGCTGGACATGGGCTTTTTCGAGGACATCGCCAAGGTCGCCAAGCAGTGCCCCAAGGAGCGCCAGACCCTGCTGTTCTCGGCCACGTACCCGGAGGGCATTGGCAAGATCAGCCAACAGTTCATGCGCGCACCGCAGCGCATCAGCGTTCAAGCCCAGCACGAGGAAAGCAAGATCCGCCAGCGCTGGTACGAGGTCAAGCGCAGCGAACGGCTGGGCGCCGTGAGCCTGCTGCTGAACCACTTCCGCCCGGTGAGCACGCTGGCCTTTTGCAATACCAAGCAGCAATGCCGCGATCTGGTCAAGCTGCTGCAGTCGCAGGGCTTCAGCGCCCTGGCCTTGTATGGCGAACTCGAACAGCGCGAGCGCGACCAGGTGCTGGTGCAGTTTGGCAACCGCAGCTGCTCCGTGCTCGTGGCCACCGACGTGGCGTCGCGCGGACTGGACATCGAGCAGCTCGAAGCCGTGATCAACGTCGATGTGACGCCGGATGCGGAAATCCACATCCACCGCATCGGGCGCACCGGGCGCGTCGATCAGCAAGGCTGGGCCTTGAGCCTGGTGAGCCTGGACGAGATGGGCAGCGTGGGCAAGATCGAGCAACTGCAAGGGCGCGAGTCCGAGTGGCACAAGCTGGACGAACTCACTGCAGCCAGCAAGCAGCCGCTGCTGGCGCCCATGGCCACGCTGCAACTGGTGGGTGGGCGCAAGGAGAAGATTCGCGCCGGCGACGTGCTCGGCGCCCTCACGGGAGAGGCCGGCTTCACGCGCGAGCAGGTCGGCAAGATCAACGTGAACGAGTTCTCCACCTACGTCGCCGTGGACGCCCGCATCGCGCAGGAAGCCGTGCAAAAGCTGTCCGAGGGCAAGGTCAAGGGCAAAAGCGTGCGGGTGCGGTTGTTGCAAGGCGGCGAGTCGGATTGAAACGGCGCCGGCGGAACTTCGACTCCAACCCACGCTCCTACTGCGACATGAATTCACACCACACCGTCCGAAGCGCGGCCTTGCAGCCGCTGCTGACCCTCTTGTTCGCGCTGCTGACGCTGGCTGCGGCCCCCGCCCTGGCGCAGCTCACCAGCGCCAAAGCGGCGACGACGGTCGTCACCACAGAACAGGTCCGCGCGGAACTGATGGCCCATGCAGCCGATGGCGCCGAGGCCGGTAAGACGGTGTGGCTGGGGCTGCAGCTCGCGCACCAACCCGAGTGGCACACCTACTGGAAGAACTCGGGCGACTCGGGTTTGCCCACGGCGCTGCAATGGACGCTGCCGGCGGGCGTCACGGCAGGCGACATCGACTGGCCGGTGCCAAAGAAGCTGCCGCTGGGAAATCTGGCCAACTACGGCTACGACCAAACCGTGCTGCTGCCCGTGCCCTTGAGCATCAGCCCGGATTTCAAGCCCGCGCTGCTGGCCAGCAGCATCGACATCAAACTGCACGCCTCCTGGCTGGTGTGCCGCAAGGAATGCGTGCCGCAGGAGGGTGACTTTGTGTTCCGCCTGCCGATCAAGGGCTCCACCGCCAGCAACTCGGCCGCGTTTGAGGCCGCGCTGAAGGCCCGGCCTGCGGCCCTGGCGGCGAATCCGGCCAGCACCCTGCGCGTCGAAGGCCAGGCGCTCAAGCTCAGCGTCGCGGGTTTACCGGCCGCCTGGCAGGGCAAGACGCTGGACATCTTCCCCGAAACCCAGGAGGTGATCGAAACCTCCGCGACCGCGCAACAGGGCTGGGACGGCGGCCTGTGGAGCGCCAGCATCCCGCTGGCGTCACAACGGCTGAACAGCCCGGCGCTGATGCCCGTCGTCTTGGCCCTGAATGGCGCCGGCGTGCGCACCGAGTTGGCGGTGACGGGCGCCTGGCCGGCACTCGCCGCACCGGGACAGCCTGCGCCTGCCACAGCCGCCGCGCCCCCCGCCTTGACCCGCGCTGCGGCCGACGTGAGCTTGTGGCTGGCTTTGGCCGGCGCGCTGTTTGGCGGGCTGATCCTGAACCTCATGCCCTGCGTGTTCCCGGTGCTGGCGATCAAGCTGGTGAACTTTGCCCAGCACGCCAACGACCACCGGCGCCACCGTATCAGCGGCCTGGCCTACAGCCTGGGCGTGGTGCTGAGCTTTGTCGCCCTGGGTGCGCTGATGCTGGGCCTGCGCGCCGCCGGCGAGAGCCTGGGCTGGGGCTTTCAACTGCAAAACCCCTGGGTCGTGGCCGCGATGGCGGCGCTGTTCACGCTGCTCGGATTGAACCTCGCGGGGATGTTTGAATTCGGCCAGATGCTGCCCACCTCGGTGGCGTCGATGCAGGCCAAGCATCCGGTGCTGGACGCTTTGCTCACCGGCGTGCTGGCCGTGGCCATCGCCTCGCCCTGCACCGCGCCCTTCATGGGCGCTTCTCTGGGCCTGGCCGTGAGCCTGCCCGCGCTGCAGGCGCTGCTGGTATTTGCCACGCTGGGCCTGGGTATGGCCCTGCCCTACCTCGGCGCCAGTTTTGTCCCGGCGGTGGCGCGCGCCCTGCCGCGCCCCGGCGCCTGGATGGACACTTTCCGCAAGCTCATGGCCTTCCCGATGTTTGCCACCGTCGTGTGGTTGGTGTGGGTGCTGGGCCAGCAAAGCGGCATCGACGGCGCAGGCGCGTTGCTGGCCTTGCTCGTGGCCTTGAGCGCCGTCGTGTGGACCCTCACGCTCAAAGGCAAAAGCCGCTTCGCGCTGACGCTGGTGGCGCTGGTGTCGCTGGCGCTGCTGGCCTATGGTCTGGGTCCGAACGTGGGCCGACTGGCGCCGCCGCCACAAGCCGCAGCGCAGGGCAC
>CAIMSP010000079.1 GCA_903844215.1 uncultured beta proteobacterium
ATGCGCCAGCCGCTTGACCATGGCCTTGCCCGATTTCGGGAAGTAGCAGACCTTGCGCGGATAGATGTCCAGCACGTCCTGCGAAACCACCGGAATGCGCTCGGTGTGCAGGTAGTCCAAAACAAATTTCGTGTTGCGCTCGCCCACGTTGAGCGTGGTGAACGAGGCCATCACCTGGCCACCACCAAACACCTTGGCCTGCATCGACTCGCGGCGTGCGCCGCGCTTCATCATCTCGTTGATCAGCAACTCCATGGCGTAGGAGCCGTAGCGGCCGCCGCCGTCGCCGTCGCCGTCGGGCAACATGAAGTGGTTCATGCCGCCGACCTGGGCGCGGGTGTCCCAAATGCAGGCCGCGATGCAGGACCCCAGCACCGTCACGATCAGCAGATCTTCCTGGGCCACGAAGTACTCGCCCGGCAACACCTTGACCGCATCGAACTGGAAATTCGGGTCGTAATAGAAGAACGAAGCCTCGCCTGGCTTGCGCGCCTGGGCCTTGAGTTCGGCCACGCGCGACACGGGGTTAGCGGCGTTCATAGACAGTCTTTCCGCGCAGCACAAACAAGTCCTTGGAGTCGCCAAAATTCTCCGAGTGCCCGACAAACAGCATGCCACCGGGCTTCATCACGCGGTGAATTTTCTCCAGCACCTTGCGCTGCGTTGCGGAGTCAAAATAGATCATCACATTGCGGCAAAAAACAATGTCGAAGGGCTCGCGAAAAGGCCAGTTGTCCAGGATCAGGTTCACGCTGCCAAACTCGACCATGCGTGGCAACTCGGGCTTGACGCGCAAGAAGCCTTCGTTGCTGCCCTTGCCGCGCAGGAAGAAGCGCTGCGTGCGCTCCGGACCCAGACCCTTGGTGTTCTCCAGGCGGTAAACGCCCTGGGCCGCCGTCGCCAGCACCTTGGAGTCGATGTCGCTGGCGTAGAGCTTGAACGCCGCACCCGCACCCGCACCCAGCGCCTCCAGCGCCGTGATGACGATGGAGTACGGCTCCTCGCCGGTGGAGGCGGCGCTGCACCAGGCGCGCCACGGCGTCGTCGCCGAGCGCGACTTGAGCAGGTCCGCCAGGATCTCGAAATGGTGCTGCTCGCGGAAGAACGAGGTCAGATTGGTCGTGAGCGCATTGATGAACTCCTGCCATTCGGGCCCATCGTGCTGCTCCAGCCAACTCAGGTACTCGCGAAAGCTGGTGTGCCCCGTGTCGCGCAGCCGCCTCGACAGTCGGCTGTACACCATGGCGTGCTTTCCATCGTGCAAATGAATCCCCGCGCGCTGGTAAATCAGCGCCTGGACGCGTTCAAAATCCGCGTTGGTCCAGGTGAATTCGCGAGCGCTGGAAGCGTCCATGTGAGGCGTGCGGGCTCAGTCGGCGTCGCCGGACAGACCCATGTCCGGGCCGGCCATGAGCTTGCCAATATCGAGCAGGATCAACATCCTGTCACCCACCGAACCCAGGCCGACGATGCAATCGGCGTCCAGGCCGCTGTCCACTTCGGGCGCCGGCTTGATGCTGCCTGCGGGCAGTTCCATCACGTC
>CAIMSP010000080.1 GCA_903844215.1 uncultured beta proteobacterium
CGATCCGCAAATCATCGCCAGCGCCAGCACCTTGCTCTGGATCACGGTGTTGCTGGAGCCGGGGCGCACCTGCAACGTGATCATCATCAACGCACTGCGCGCCGCCGGTGACGCCCGCTTTCCAGTGCTGGCAGGCGCGGCGTCCATGCTGTTCGTCATGGCGGGTGGGTCGTGGCTGCTGGGCGTGCATTTCCAACTCGGCCTGGCGGGCGTCTGGATCGCCTACGCTGCCGATGAATGGCTGCGCGGCCTGATGATGGCGGCGCGCTGGTTTGGTCACGGCTGGCTGCCGGCGGCCAAGGCCGCGCATCGACGCGTGCAAAAACACCGGGTTAGTACCATGGGAAAGCTTTCCAATTCCGGCGGCATAATCCCGGCGACGGACGCATCTGAATCAATTTGAACGGGGAGATTTTCGTGAAAACAAACAGGTCTATTTCGCGGCTGCTGTGCGGCGCCATGCTTTGCTGCGCCACGCTGACGGCGGCGCTGGCGCAGACGTCCATGGAGACTTTCTTCAAGAACCCGCAGATCGGCACCGCCAGCCTGTCGCCCAATGGCAAGTATCTGGCGACCACCACCACCATCGACGGCATGCTGCAACTGGCGATCGTGGACCTCGAAACCAACGACGCCAAGAACATCGCCGGATACGAGAAACTGGACATCCATCACATCCGCTGGATCAGCGACAACCGACTGATTTTCGATGTGATCAACCGCGGCAGCGATTGGGGCAACTCCTCATCCTACGGTGGCCTGTACGCCATCAACCGCGACGGCACAAAGTCCGCCGCCCTCATGCCCACGTCGGAACATCAGCGCTACAGCAACATGGGCGAAGTGACTTCAAAGCCGCTGGGGTTGAGTTTTGTCTCCGTGGCCAAGGACGATCCCAACAGCATCATCGCCATCGGATTCTTCTACAACGGCGACGCTGTGCCTTACAAGGTCGATTCGGTCACAGAAAGAAGAAAAGAAATCTACTTCAACGTGCCCGGACTGGCGCGCGACTTTGTCTTTGACAACAACAACGTGCTGCGCGTGGTCGTGACCACCAACGTGGCCCAGACCGAGGCCAAGGTCTGGTATCGCGATACCGAGGAGCAAGCCTGGAAGCTGCTGTCCGCGCATTCTTATCGGACGCCGAAATTTCGCCCGTTGGCGTTTGACGCCGACAACAGCACGCTCTTGGTGGCGGCGCGCGCGGACACCGGCAAGGACGGCATCTTCAAGTACGACTTCGCGGCCAACAAGGCAGGGGAGCTGATCGCCTCCGACAAGGGGGTGGATGTGGGCGGCGGCCTGGTTTTTGCGCCGGACACGCACAAACTGCTGGGTGTGCGCATCCAATCCGAGCCGCCGCGCACCGTATGGCTGGACAAGGCCTTTGCCGCCACCCAACTGGGCATCGATCGCGCCTTCGCCGGCCAGGTCAACGCCATCACTCCTGGCAACGCGCAGGCGGCGATGCTGATCCACTCGTATTCTTCCACGCATCCCGGCAACTATGCCGCCTATTACCCCGACAAGAAGAAGCTGCAAAACCTGTTTGCCGTGCGTCCCGGGATCGATCCGAAAAAGATGTCGGAGCAAATGGTGTACGACTATGCCGCGCGCGACGGCCTGGCGCTGGCGTCGTATCTGACGCTGCCCAAGGGGCGCGAGGCCAAGGCGCTGCCGCTGGTGGTCTATCCCCACGGCGGACCCAATGCACGCGACAGTTGGGGGTTTGATTCGACCGTGCAATTCCTCGCTGGCATGGGCTACGCCGTATTGCAACCACAGTTCCGCGGCTCCACCGGCTTTGGTGACGATCTGTACCGCAAGGGATTCAGGCAGTGGGGCCTGTCCATGCAGGACGACATCACCGACGGCGTGATGAGTCTGATCAAGCAGGGCGTGGTGAACCCGAAGCGGGTCTGCATCATGGGTGCGAGCTACGGCGGTTACGCCACCATGATGGGCCTGGCCAAGGACCCCGACTTGTATCAATGCGGGGTGAATCTGCTGGGCGTGACGAACCTGAACTACATGTTCAGCGAGGGGCGCTGGAGCAAGGACAAGGCCGCCGAGTTCCATTTCAAGGAGACCATGGGCGACCCGGACAGCATGAAGGAGCAGTTCGCCGCCACCTCTCCGGTCAAACTGGCCGACAAGATCAAGGCGCCGGTGTTCATGGCCTATGGCGAAAAGGCTTCGCGGGTCCCGCTGATCCACGGTGAAGACATGCGCGACGCACTGAAGAAGCTAGGCAAGACCTACGAATACATGGAACTCAAGGATGAAGAGCACGGCTTCTCCAGCCAGGAAGTGAAGTACAAGGTTTTCGGCGCGATCGAGAGCTTCCTGAAAAAGTACAACCCCGCCCAATAAAGCGCGCTCATCCCGCGCCAAGCCGACGATGCCAGTACACCTTTGTCAAACCGCTTCGCGCCGGGTTCGAAGCCTGCTTCTGGCGGCTGCGTGCGCTGCCTGCGGGCTCTGGGCACCGGCGCAAGCACAGCCTGGCGCCAGCGTGCGCGCGCCAGCGCTGAGCTCGTGCAACACCGTTGATACGCAAGCGCTGCTGCAAGCGCCCCTGCAAGGCGCAAGCACGCCCGCAGCGCAGGCCTATTGGCTCAATCGCCGCTTGGCGCAATGGCCCCTGGTGCAGGCCACGGGACAGTTCCGGCTCTACCACTCGGCCCTGGGGCAACTCCGAGCCACACCTGGCGGCAAGGTGGAAGGTTTTGACGGCGCCGTGCCGCTGGACTTGTTTGCGGGCAGGCTTGCGCTGGATTTGGCCGAGCGTTTCAAGCACATCGGCCAAGGCGTCGTGCTGGCGCTGCGCGCTGCAGATGAGGCCAGACTGCCCGAACTGCTGCGCCAGCAACTGTTGCTGGTGCAGGAGGACGCCCAGGGCAGGGTGCTACAAACCAGCGCCTTGCAAGTGGCCGGCGCGCTCGATGAGCTTTACGCCAGCGCCGAGGCCGTTGCCGACCTCGGCGTGAAAATCGACAAGGCAAGACACACGGGTTTCAAACTGTGGGCGCCCACGGCGCGCCGCGTCGCGCTGTGCCTTTACGCCGGCGGCCAGTCTGCGGCGAGCCGCCTGGTGCCAATGCGGCGTGACGATGCCACAGGCCTGTGGCAGCTTGAACTCGGGCGCGACCGTTCGGGTCAGTACTACAGCTACCTGGTGGACGTGTTCGTGCCCGGCGTGGGCCTGGTGCGCAACCGCGTCACCGATCCCTATTCCATCAGCCTGACGACCGACTCGCGCCGCAGCTACATCGCCGATCTGGCTTCGCCCCGGCTCAAGCCGCGTGGCTGGGACGCTCAGCCGCTGACGCACAAGGTGGCGGCGCAGACCGACATGGTGATCTACGAGTTGCATGTGCGCGATTTCTCCCTCAACGACAGCACCGTTCCGGTCGCGCACCGCGGCAAATACCTGGCCTTCACCGACCCCCAATCCAACGGCATGAAGCACCTGCAGGCCCTGTCGGACGCGGGCCTGACGGACGTGCATCTGCTGCCGGTGTTCGACATCGCCACGATTCCCGAACAGGGCTGCAGCACGCCCCGGGTGGCCGACGCCGCGCCCGACAGTGAAGACCCGCAGGCCACGGTGATGGCCACGTCGAGCAGCGACTGCTTCAACTGGGGTTATGAACCCTTGCATTTCAGCGCGCCCGAAGGCAGCTACGCCAGCACGGCGGCCGACGGCGCCACGCGCATCATCGAATTTCGCCGCATGGTGCAGGCCTTGCATGGCGCCGGTCTGCGCGTCGGCATGGACATGGTTTACAACCACACCAGCAGCTCGGGCCAAAATGAAAAATCGGTGCTGGACCGCATCGTCCCAGGCTACTACCAGCGCCTGGACGCGAACGGCGCGGTGGAGCATTCGACTTGCTGCGAGAACACCGCCACCGAACATCGGATGATGGGCAAGCTCATGCTCGACTCGGTCGAACTCTGGGCGCGCGACTACAAGATCGACTCGTTTCGCTTCGACCTGATGGCGCATCAGCCAAGGGAGTTGATGCTGGCGCTGCAGGCGCGGCTCAAGCGCGCCGTCGGACACGAGGTCAACCTCATCGGCGAGGGCTGGAATTTCGGCGAGGTGGCGAACAACGCGCGCTTTGTCCAGGCGTCCCAGTTGATGCTGAACGGCAGCGGCATCGGCACCTTCAGCGACCGTGGCCGCGACGCCTTGCGCGGCGGTTCGGCCAGCGACTCGGGTGCGGCTTTGGTGAAAAACCAGGGCTACATCAACGGCCTGGTGTATGCGCCCAACGCGCTGGCCGACCCGCAACGTGCGCCGTCTGACCTGCTCAAGAGCGCCGACCTGGTGCGCGTCGGCCTGGCCGGGTCGATACGCGACTATCGGATGACCGACTTTTCTGGCGCTTCCAAGGCCCTGAAGGACATCGATTACGGCGGCCAAGCTGCAGGCTATGTGAGCCAACCGGGCGAGGTCGTGAACTACGTGGAGAACCACGACAACCACACACTGTTCGACATCAATGCCTTTCGTCTGCCGCTGGACACGAGCCGTGAAGACCGGGTGCGGGTGCAGATGCTGGGCGCCGCGTTCAATGCCTTCAGCCAGGGTGTGGCCTATTTCCACGCTGGCGTGGACACGCTGCGCTCCAAATCGCTGGACGCCAACAGCTTTGACTCGGGCGACTGGTTCAACCGCATCGACTGGAGCTATCGCGACAACTATTTCGGCAGCGGTGCGCCGCCGGCCGGCGACAACCGCGCCAGTTACGCCTGGATCAAGCCGCTGCTGCGCAATCCGGCGATCAAGCCCGCACCGATCCACATCGCTCTGGCACGCGACCTGTTTCGCGACCTGTTGAAGATCCGCGCCAGTTCAAGCCTGTTTCGGCTGCGCAGCGCCGCCGACATCGAGCAGCGCCTGCACTTCTACAACACCGGTCCCGCGCAGAACCCGGTGCTCCAGGTGGCGCACCTGGACGGCGCGGCCTACCCCGGCGCGGGCTTCAAGGAACTGCTCTACCTGGTGAACGTGGACCTGCATGCGCACGCCATCGAGCTGCCTGCGGAACAGGGCAAGGCCTATGTGCTGCACCCGGTGCAGCGCGCGCTGGGCGCGGCCGATCAACGCCTGGCGCGGCAGGCCGCCTATGCCGGGGACTCCGGGAAATTCACCGTGCCCGCGCGCAGCGCCGTGGTCTGGGTCGTGAACTGAGGGCCGCGCCGTCCGCTATCCTGTGGTCTGCAACAACCGATCGAGACTTCACCATGAACCGTCAGGACTTTCGTTTTCTGCACCGTTTGCGCGTGCGCTGGTGCGAGGTGGACATGCAAAAGATCGTGTTCAACAGCCACTATCTGATGTACATGGACACCGCCATCGCCGACTACTGGCGCGCCATGGCCATGGCCTACGAGCCCTGCATGGCGCAGTTCGGCGGCGACCTGTATGTGAAGAAATCCACGCTGGAATACAAGGCCTCGGCGCGCTACGACGACTCGCTGGAGATCGGCCTGAAATGTTCGCGCCTGGGCCATAGCTCGATGTTGTTTAGCGCAGGCGTTTTTCGCGCTAACGACGCTCTGGTGACGGGCGAACTGCTGTATGTTTTTGCCGACCCCCAAAGCCAGACCTCCAAGCCGATCCCGGTCGCGCTGCGCGAGTGGCTGCAGGCCTATGAAGCCGGGGACCCAATGATCCAGCTGCGCTGTGGCGCGTGGAGCGAACTGGGCACCGACGCTTCGCGCTTGCGCACCGAAGTGTTCGTGCAGGAACAGAAGGTTCCCCAGGAAATGGAGTGGGACGATGCCGACGCCAGCGCCACCCACGCCGTGGCCTACAACCGACTGGGTCAGGCCGTGGCCACCGGGCGTTTGCTGCGCCACGCACCCGGCGTGGGGCGCATCGGCCGCATGGCGGCGAGTCGGGTGCTGCGCGGCGCGGGGCTGGGCAAAGCGGTGCTGCTCACCCTCATGGCGGCGGCGCGCGAGCGCGGCGACCGCCAGGTGATGCTGCATGCGCAACGCAGCGCTGAAGGCTTTTATGCCGGCCTGGGTTTTAGCGTGCAGGGCGAGCCGTTCGAAGAAGCTGGCATCGCCCACATCGAAATGACCGCGCCCACCGGCGCGGCGTGAACGAACAAAATCTCATGCGCCGGGGCACTGCGCGCCCGTGGCATGAAGCTCAGATATCGGCCAGCAAAGGGTAGGGCAGTTCCAGCAACTGCAAGGCCTCGCCGCTGGCCAGGCGCAGTGCTCCGGAGTCGGCAGCGCTGGTCTGCATCGACACCAGTGCATCAAAGCCACCCTCCGCCGCGCGGGCCGCTTGCGCCACGCTGCCGCAGGGCTGATCGGGGTCGGAACTGTGAAACACCTCCTGCCCAGCGGTCATGGCGGCCGCGCCATGCAGCAGATAGACGCGGCGCTTGAGGGTGCCGCGAAACTGGCTGCGCGCCACCACTTCCTGGCCCGGATAGCAGCCCTTCTTGAAGCTCACGCCGCCCACCGATTCGTAGTTCAGCATCTGCGGCACAAAGGCTTCCACGATCGGCAGCGTGACCGTGGCGATGCCGCTGCGCACCTCGCTCCACTGCCAGAGCTCGGACTCTAGCTCGGGCGCGACCGGTTCGGGCGTGCCCAGCGGGGCGATCCACAAGGCGCGGACCTGGCCCAGCGCCGGATACAACTGCACCAGGCTGGCCGCTCCCGATTCGATCCTGGTCCAAGGGGGAAGCGCGGGGTCGATGAGCGCGCTGGCCGCGTCGCCCACCAGTCCGCGCAGCATGAACTCGTCACTGGCGTCGCTCAATTTCACCTTGGCGCGCAGCACAAACATCGACAGCCGCTTGAGTGTGGTGGCGAGGATGTCGCGGCTGCACAGCAGCAGGATTTCGCCGGGCGCGGACTTGAAACCGATGAAGCTCGCGAGCAGGCGCCCCTTGGCGGTGCAGTAGCCGGCCAGGCGCGCATGCGTCGTATCCAGCAAGGCGAAGTCCTGGGTCAATTGCCCTTGCAGGAATTGGGCTGCGTCGTCCCCCTGTGCGCGGATCACGCCCAGAGAGCTCAGTTTGGCCATGCCATGGAGTCCGGTGTTCATGGGTGAATTATCATCCCCCGTCAAATTCAATCAGCCTTGAAGGATGGAAGCCCGTGCGCCGACTCGTTGTATTGCTGTTGCTGGTCCTGGCGTCGCTGGGTGCCGGTGGCTATTTCTGGCTGCAACAGCCGCTGGAACTGGTGGGCGAGGCGCCGCTGGACTTGTCGATCGAGCCCGCAAGTTCGGCCCGCTCGGTGGCGCAGTCGGTCAGTCAAGCCGGCGTGAGGGTCCATCCCACGCTGTTGTACTGGTGCTTTCGCCTGTCCGGACAAGCGCGCCAGATCAAGGCCGGAAGCTATGAAATCGAGGCTGGCATCACGCCCTGGCGCTTGATGCAAAAGCTGGTGCAAGGCGACGAGGCGCTGCGCTCGCTGACTCTGGTCGAGGGCTGGAACATACGTCAGGTGCGCGACGCACTGGCCAAGGCCGATGCGCTCAAGCCGGCCTCGAAGGATCTCACGGACGACGCGCTGATGGGCGCGCTGGGCCTGCCGGGAACGCATCCCGAAGGGCGTTTCTTTCCCGACACCTACAGCTACTCCAAGGGCAGCAGCGACCTGGCTTTGCTCAAACGCGCGCAGCGCGCCCAAGCCCAGCACCTGCAGGCCGCGTGGGATCAGCGCCGCCCCGACAGCCCACTGAAAACGCCGCAAGAAGCGCTGATCCTGGCGAGCATCGTGGAGAAGGAAACCGGACGCGCCAGCGACCGCGCCCAGGTGGCGGGCGTGTTTGTGAATCGCCTGCGCCTGGGCATGCCGCTGCAAACCGACCCGACGGTGATTTATGGTCTGGGCGCCAACTATGACGGCCGCCTGCATCGGCGCGACCTGCTGGCCGACACGCCCTACAACACCTACACCCGCAGCGGACTGCCGCCTACGCCCATCGCCATGCCCGGCCGGGCAGCGCTGCTGGCGGCGGTGCTGCCCGCGCCCACCAAGGCCTTGTATTTCGTGTCGCGCGGTGACGGCAGCAGCCAGTTCAGCGCCACCCTGGAAGAGCACAATCGCGCGGTCAACAAATACATTCGAGGGCAATGAATTCATGACGACATCGGGGCGATTCATCAGCTTTGAGGGCATCGACGGCGCGGGCAAGAGCACGCACATCGACGCGCTGGCCCAGGCCTTTCGCGGGCAGGGCAGGGCCATCTGCCTGACGCGCGAGCCCGGCGGCACGCCACTGGCGGAAAAGCTGCGGGCGATTTTCCTGCATGACCCCATGGATGGACTGACCGAGGCGCTGCTGGTGTTTGCCGCGCGGCGCGACCATCTGCGCCTGGTGATCGAGCCGGCGCTGGCGCGCGGCGAGGTGGTGCTGTGCGACCGCTTCACCGATGCCACCTTCGCCTATCAGGGCGCGGGTCGTGGCTTCGATCTGCAGGTGCTGTCCTATCTGGAGCGGGAAGTGCAAACGGTGGCGCAGCGGGGCGCGCCGCTGCTGCGCGAGCCCGGGCTGACGATCTGGTTTGACCTGCCGCCCGAGATCGCCGCGCAGCGCCTGGCAGGGACGCGCGTGCCGGACAAGTTTGAAGCCCAGCCGGCAGAGTTCTTTCGGCGTGTCGCCGCCGGCTACGCGCAGCGCATGCAGGAGAATCCGCCACGCTTTGCCCGCATCGACGCGAACCAGGGCCTGGAGCAGGTGCGCCAGGAGGTGTTGGCTGCGGTTCGTTCCAGAGGCTGGCTCGCATGAGTGAAATGGATGCCAGCGTCGATGCCAGCGCGCCCTGGATTGCCGCGCAGACGCAAAGCCTGCTGGCGCAGCGCGGACACGCCTGGCTGCTGCAGGGGCCGTCGGGTCTGGGTCAATATCCTCTGGCCCTGGCCCTGGTGCAGGCCTGGCTGTGCGAGCAGCCGACGGCGCAGGGCGGCTGTGGGCGCTGCGCCAGTTGTCACGCGATCGAGGTGCGCACCCACGCCGACCTGTGTGTGCTCATGCCCGAGACCGAGATGCTGGCGCTGGGCTGGCCACTGAGCGAAAAGGCGCAGGCCGAGGTCGATGACAAGAAACGCAAACCGAGCAAGGAGATCCGGGTCGACGCGATGCGCGATGCGGTCGAATTTTCTCAGCGCACCAGCGCGCGCGGCCGTGGCAAGGCGGTGCTGGTCTTTCCGGCCGAGCGCATGAACCACATCACCGCCAACGCACTGCTCAAGACCCTGGAAGAACCGCCAGGCGACGTGAAGTTTGTGCTGGCGAGCGAGGCGGCGCACCAACTCCTGCCCACCATTCGCAGCCGATGCCTGGGCCACAGCATGCTCTGGCCGAGTGACGCGGCCAGCATGGCCTGGTTGCAGGCTCAGGGGCTGAGTTCGACCGACGCCCAGGTCTGGCTGCGCGCCGCCGGTGGGCGCCCATCGGACGCGCTGAATCTGGCGCGCTCGGGGCGCGACCCCCGGTCCTGGGCGCACTTTCCCAAAGCCATGGCGCAGGGCGACGTGAGCGCGGTGCAGTCCTGGTCGCCGCCCGAACTGGTGGACGCGCTGCAAAAGCTTTGCCATGACTTGATGGCCACGGCAAGCCAGGCCTCACCACGGTTCTTTCAAGCCGCCGACCTGCCCAAACCCGCCGCCTTGAGCGCGCTGGCACCCTGGTCGAAAGCGCTGATGGGAACGGCCAGAACGGCAGAGCATCCCTTCAACCCTGGGCTGATGCTGGAATCCCTTGTGAGCCAGGCGCAAAACGCTCTAAACTCGGGCCGATGAAATCGCCGCACGCCCTCATCCATGTCTGATCCAGCGCCAGCGCCCACGCCGCGTCCCAGTGTCATCCAATTGGCCATCAAGGAGCGGGCCGCCTTGTTTGCCGCCTATATACCGGCGTTCACCAACGGCGGCATCTTTGTCCCGACGACACGCGATTACCGGCTCGGTGAGGATGTGTACCTGCTGCTGTCTCTGCCCGACGACGCGCAGCGCTACCCGATTGCGGGCAAGGTCGCCTGGGTCAATCCGCCGCACGCCGGCGGCGACCGAAAGCAGGGGGTTGGCATCCATTTCCCCAAAGAAGACAAGTCCCTGGAGCTCAGGGCCAAGATCGAAATGATCCTGGGCAAGCACCTGACCTCCGATCGAAGCACGCAAACCATCTGAGCGCCGCTCCCCGTCTGCGGCTCGCCTCGCCCCTCCATCTTGACTGCGGCGCCTGGGCTCGAGCTCCAAGCGGCTAAACCATGTTCACCGACTCCCACTGCCATTTAACCTTTCCCGAGCTGGCGGCGCAGCTGCCACAGATTCGCCAAGCGATGGCGCTGGCCCAGGTCGAGCGCGCCTTGTGCATTTGCACCACGCTGGAGGAGTTCGACCGCGTGCACGCGCTGGCCCTGGGCTACGACAATTTCTGGGCCACGGTGGGCGTGCATCCTGACAACGAAGGTGTGACCGAGCCCCGCTTGGACGACCTGGTCGAGCGCGGACTGCGACCCCGCGTGGTCGGCATCGGCGAAACCGGCCTGGACTATTTCCGTCTGGCCGGGCGCAGCGTGGCCGACATGGAGTGGCAGCGCGAGCGCTTTCGCATCCACATTCGCGCCGCGCGACAGCTTGCCAAGCCCCTGGTGATCCACACCCGAAGCGCCTCCGAGGACACGCTGGCACTGCTGCGCGAAGAAGGCGAGGACGGCGCGAGCGGGTCGGCCGGCGGTGTTTTCCACTGTTTTACCGAGCGCATGGAGGTTGCCAAAGCCGCCTTGGACCTGGGTTTTTACATCTCGTTTTCCGGCATTCTGACCTTCAAGAGTGCCCGCGATTTGCACGAAGTCGCCCGCTTTGTTCCGCTGGACCGGATGCTGATCGAGACCGACAGCCCCTATCTGGCGCCGGTTCCGTACCGGGGAAAAACCAATAATCCGTCCTATGTGCCCTGGGTTGCCCAACAACTGGCCGAGTTGCGGGGCTGCCCGCTGGAGTTGATCGCGCAAGCCACGAGTCGCAACTTTGAACGCCTTTTTTCCGGGGTTACTCTTGATAAAGTACTTTAGATATACGCTGTATCTATATGTTTTAATTGGATATGGTCTGGCCATCGCAGGATCCTATGAGGATTTTTTCCGCGCCGTCAGGCAAGACGACGCCGCCACGGTTTCTGCCCTGTTGCGGCGCGGATTTGACGTCAACAGCCTGGACCCGCAGTCCCGCTCCGCGCTCAGCCTGGCGTTGATCGAGCCATCGCCTCGGGTCTTGCAGTTGCTGTTGGGCTGGCCCCAGACCCGGATTGACGAGCGCAACGAGAACGACGAAACGCCGCTGATGATGGCCGCGTTGCACGGCAATTTAGCGGCCGCGCAAGCGCTGCTGGCCAAGGATGCCGACGTCAACAAGACCGGCTGGACACCGCTGCACTACGCCGCGACCCGCGGCCACCTGAGCCTGATGCGACTGCTGCTGGAGCACCACGCCTACATCGACGCCGAGTCGCCCAACGGCAGCACACCCCTGATGATGGCGGCGCGCTATGGGAGTCGCGAGGCGGTGCAACTGCTGCTGGATGCGGGTGCCGATCCGCTGCTGCGGAACCAATTGCAGTTGACTGCGCTGGATTTTGCGAGCACCGGTTCTCGGGACGAGAACGCTGCGCTCATCGCCGCAGCCATCAAGGTATTACAGCCCGAGTCAAAGCGACTTCAGCACTGAATTCAGCGCCGAGGGAGTCAAGCCGTGTGGCGCTTCTTGCCTGGGCGCGAGAGGCTAGCAGCCTGTCGGACTTTGCGCGCGGGACGCGTTGGAGCCCAACGGGGATGGATGCTAGCCTCCGACCACCAGGCGGATCGCGGAAAGAGGGGGGGCGGACCCATCCCGTTGCGCCAGCGCGGCACGCATATTCGTCTGCGCCACTTCGGTGTGCTCGATGGCCAGCGCCTGGGCGCGCGCGCCCTCGCCGCGTTTGAGGGCTTCGAACAGCATATGGTGTTGTCGGTGCGCATAACGCATCCAGTCGTGGTCTTGCACCTGGTTTGACTGCATCGGCAAAGTGGCCGAGGCGGGCGCAAAGGGCAGTTTATTGTTCAGGGCAACGGCGCGCATCAAGGCGCTGTTGCCGCTGGCCTGCAAGATGCAGTCGTGAAAGCGGTCGTTCATCGACGCGTACTGCGCATAAATTTCATGGGTCAGCTTGGGCGCGCTGAGCAGTCGATCGCCTTCGTCCAGACCGGCTTGCAGGTCAAGCTGCAGTTGGCGCGAGACCCCGTGCTCGGCCACGAGTCGTGCCGCCATGCCCTCGAGTTGCCCGCGCACGGCGATCGCGTCGGCGACCTCGCGCGGCGTGAACTGGCGCACCTGATAGCCCCCGCTTTCGCTCGCCTGGACCAGGCATTCCTGCTCCAGCGTGACCAGTGCGGCACGCACCGGCGTGCGCGAGGCACCCAGGCGCTGGGCCAGTTGTTGCTCGGCCAGCCGCTGGCCGGGCGCAAATTCGCCGCGCAGAATCAGCTCACGCATTTGCATCAAAACCGTCTCTTGCAAGTTCATGCCAGCGACTGTACACTGAAAACTCATTACGGTATACCGTTAATCATCGAAGACGCCCCAACCACGACAGGAACCCATGAAAGCAGAGCACAACGAACTCATCACCCGCATCGGTCCGAACACGCCCTGCGGCAATCTGCTGCGCCATTACTGGCAGCCGGTGGCGCTGGTTGACGAGTTCAACCCCGCTTTAGATCCCGCCATGGCGCTGCGCCCGGTCAAGGCGGTACGACTGCTGGGACAGGATCTGGTGCTGTTCAAGAATTCACCCTCGATGCCGGGCGCCGCCGTGCCGGCCTCCTGGGGGCTGCTCGATCGCGACTGTCCGCACCGCGGCGCCGACCTGGCATTTGGCCGGTTTGAGCAAAGCGCCAACGGCGCCAGCCTGCGCTGCCCCTTTCATGGCTGGCAGTTTGACGCCACAGGGAAGTGCCTGGAAACCCCCGCAGAGCCGCCCGGCAGCCACCTGTGCGAGCATGTGAAGCAGCGCAGCTACCTGGTGCAGGAACGCAGCGGCGTGCTGTTTGCCTGGATGGGACCGGAAACCGCGACGCCGCCTGCGCTGGCGTCCTTTGATTGTTTGACGGCCCCGAGCAGCCACACCTTCGCGTTCAAGGGACTGTGGGCTTGCAATTGGCTGCAGGCCTTTGAGGTCGGCATCGACCCGGCGCATGCCTCGTTTCTGCACCGATTCTTTGAGGACCAGTCGCTCGAGGGCTCCTATGGCCGCCAATTCCGCGGCGCCAGCGTCGGCACGCTGGACGGTGAGCGTCTGCCCATGACCCGGGTGCTGCGCGAATTTGACCAGCCACAGATCAGTTTCGCCGCCACGGATTACGGCTTGCAACTC